>NZ_JASJOR010000017.1:0-211830 GCF_030068545.1 Xanthocytophaga flava
ACATACAGATAAAGCCTTACTTTGATGAACATACTCTATATAAGTAAGTTAGCCATATTCTATCACTCTTGTATTTTGTTGCCAATAAATAAAAAAGTCGGAAGATATTTCTTCCGACCATGACTGGAGCAACACCCAACCCTTTTCTTCTTTTAGAATTAAGATTGTAAATCTATAAATTATAACCCGTTTTCGTTTGTTCACAGAAAGCATACCTAAATTAGTATTACTACTCCTGTTTAGAAACTATAACAGAATCTTGCTGTAGTTTCTGTTTATTTTTGTCTGTTACAATAGGTTGTTCCTGAACTGGAAGATTTTGTATACTATAAGAATCTTTATTCTTCTTTCTTTGTATCTTATAAGTAAGAGGTTGATTATCAATATCGACTATGACCTGGCAAAAACTATCTATCAAACCTGAAATATCCAGACTACGGCGATACTGGCTCAGATTGGTAAACTCCTGATAGAGTACTCTGTCCTGGTTATCAACCATTCGGATTACATAGCGCAATCGATTGGGGTTATCAATTGTCACTTTTACTTTACCCAATTCATTCACAAACACATAGACCATGTACTTCTTATCCGGATCACTTACAGAGGTGGTATCTGACAAAGCAGGATTCTGCATAGATACAGGTTTGGAAGAAACATGCTGAAGATTGTTGTCTGCCAGAAGCTGATTGTCTTGCCCCTGAGTAATTTGCGGATGCAAAATCAAAGTCAGTAAACCAATACATATAAAACAATACTCTTTAAAGGTAGAGTAAAAACGAAGACTGGTAGCACCCTTTGTACTGGATGCAGATGCAGAATCAGAAACGACTGATGGAGAAATGGTTTGGAACGTTTTCATAATTTTGTAAAGGTTTAATTGAAAAAGGGAAAAAGTATTTTGATAGGCCGAAGTACGCTAAACTATTTTATCCAATCTGACAATTTAGACCATCGGCCATCCTTGCCATTTATATAACATCTGATACCTACCTATCGCAGTTGGACGAAAATACAAGCTGTTTGTCTGGTGCTTTTTACAGTTGAGGATTACAAATTTGTTGTTGGGCAAATTCTACAGTTTACCAGGAAAAAAAGTAGTAGATTTAGTTCTCAAATTGAAATAGTATAAAGAGGATGGCTCGTTTTAGTGCATTAATACCCTACAGGCAAGTGTGGGCTCAAAGCATTTTCTGGATAGGTTATTTCCTGTTTGAATGGCTGAATACTGGCGCTTATCTGGATAACTTTCAGCAAAGCTTGTGTCTGATTACGTTGCAAATTCCCTTGTTAATTGTAGCAGGATATTGGAATCTTTTTATTACAATCCGACACTTTTTACTCTCTGGCCGAACAACAGGCTTTTGGATGAGCCTGGCTGCAAGTATAGTGATCTTTGGATTACTTCGTCGTTATATTAATTATACATGGTACTATCCGGCTCATTATGTACAGGGATTAGAAAAACCTTTGTTGTACTGGCCCAAAATACTCGCAGAATCCATGCAGCTACATTTAGTAGTAGCTCTGTTTGTTGTGGTAGATCTGGTACGGCATGCCCTTAATCAACAAAGATTAAGTGAGAGGTATAAACGGGAAAAACTAGCAGCAGAATACCATCTGCTACAATCACAGGTACAGCCTCACTTCTTATTCAATACACTCAATAATCTAACTTCGGTGTCCATGCACCAACCAGCTCAACTACCGCATTTGCTGCATGGATTGGCAGGTTTACTAAGTTATCAGTTACACGAGAGCAATCGGCCTACGGTACCTTTGAACAAAGAAATAGCGTATCTAAATGACTATATATCACTGGAGCAAATCCGGTATGGAGAACGACTGGACGTACAAACAAACTTTCATGAGGTAAACCACTGGTCTGAACTGATGATACCACCTATGTTGCTGTTACCTTTTGTCGAAAATGCGTTCAAACACGGAGCTGCACGTTCTGAAGCAGCTTGCTGGATTCAGCTTAATCTGACTCAAACAGGTAATCGACTGGTCTTTTCTGTTGAAAATTCAGTGATAGAGGAACCCTTACCCATTCCTACAACAGGTTTAGGATTAGCTAACCTGAGAAAAAGACTGGAGATTCTCTTTCCAAATAATTACGAATTAGTTACACTACAAGAAGATAGTCAGTTTCTGGCAGTCTTAAAATTCACTATAAACTAATGGCTATACGTTGTTTTGTACTGGATGATGAACCTCTGGCAACTAATCTGCTGCAAGATTATATTAGCCGTTTACCAGATCTGGAACTGGTAGGTATATCCAACAGTCCCAGCCAGGCGTTAGGAACCTTGCAGCAAATGATGGTTGATGTGATCTTTTTGGATATTCAAATGCCTCGCCTGACAGGGTTTGACTTGTTACGTCCCTTGAGCTACAGACCTAAGGTAATTTTTACAACAGCTTTTAGAGAATATGCACTGGAAAGTTATGAGTTTGATGTAGTGGATTTTCTGGTGAAACCTATTTCATTTGAACGATTTTTGCAATCCATAGGCAAACTCTATCGGTTTTCGGCAGTGCCATTCACTCCTTCAGAAGTACAGGAACAACCCAATACCACAAGAGACTATCAGTATTTTAAGGTAGACAAAGAAATGGTAAAGCTGTACCTGGATGATATTCTATGGATCGAAAGTCTAAAAGATTATGTACGCATCCATACGGTTTCAGGATCAGTGGTTTCTTATCTACGTATTAGTTACCTGGAAGAAAAACTTCCTCCTAATCGTTTTATACGAATACATAAGTCGTTTATTGTAGCACTCAATCATGTACAGGCTGTAAGTGCAACGTATATCCGCGTTAACAATGTAGAAATACCGATTGGTCGAATATACAAAGCCAAGCTGGATGAAACTCTTCAGAAGAAGTAAATTCACATACAACTAAACAACTGTGTAAAGTGAACCTTTTCTTAAAATATATATCCGTAAAGTAAAGAACGTCTTCAAGTTGTTTTACAACATACTAAAAATTAATTTTAATATATAACTTTGAGGCAACCTCCTTTTGTTTACAGATACCGGGTTTCCAGTAAGGAACTAAGTCAAGGATGCGAAGAAGTTCTTTATCTGCTAATGTATATTGGCCTAAGTCCTTGTTTGGAATTACTTTTCGTAAAATGGGGTATCTTCCAGAAAATCAGAAAAAGCGCCACACTTATGCTATAGTAGGTTATTTATCAGTTACTTACGAGGGGAATTTTGTATTTAAGCTCTTATTCTGGCTTGTAACTTAGTAAATTTCTGAGTTCTTCTTCGAAAGCTTCTCGCGTTATAGTCTCCATGAAGCAATATTTATTTTCGATAAGACTATTCTTGCAAAGAAAGACATCATGTCTGTAATTGGAAAAAGAGAAAAAAAAGCGATAAGAGTTTATGCACCCTGGATAAAACCTGTAGTAAAACAGGTAATTCAGACTCAAGCATGGCAAACTCCATACCTCTTTCCTATGGATTCCGCAAATGAATTCCGCAAATGGTCATAACTTAGTATATTCCAGACGCTTTTTGTAGAGTAAGTCTTCTGTTAATGTCTACTCGTGCACACCTGTGGACAGTATACCTATTACATTTACTTGACGCATAAAAAGATTACTTAAGCACAACTAACCCTATGCGTAAAGCTATTACAAAGTAACTGTGGCTCTTTTTCTGTATCTGTGCGACGAACCAGTACTGCTAGAGAAGGTACTTTTTTTAGTAAGAATACACAATAAGGCTAGTTCATTGTCCGAATATGATACATTAGAATAACCATTGCCTTCCCTATGGCAATCAGCTACATCCCAGAATGACTACTTTAGCTAATGGACACATAAATGTCTTTCAGTTTTACTCATTCTCTGCAACCAGCAGCAACTCCTGTCTGCTCTTTATACAGGTTAATAAAAGCTTCCAATATTCTGGACTGAACTACATTATTTCTGTAGATCAGGACTGTGGTCATTGTCCCTAATTCCTTATTCAATGAAAACGTTTTGATATTCCTTCCTGCATAGTAACTAGTGAGAATTTCCTCAGGCAGTATGCTGATACCAAGGCCAGCCTCTACAAAGTTAATAATGCCGTCTATGGAATTGACAATGATTGGTTTATATTGTACAATACCTTTACCACTAAGCCAGGACTCCAACCGAGCCCGGAATATACATCCTTGGTCAAAAACAATGATTTTCGGGAAAGTATGCTGATTCAAAACAGCTGAAAGAGAAGCTGTATTCGACGGTCCGAGTATGACCAATTGCTCTTCTTTGATCAGTTGCTGCTGCAAACCGGACACGCTGATCGGGCCGGAAACAAAAGCAGCATCGACCCTGTAATCCAGCACATCCTGAATAAGTACAGAGCGCATAGCGGATTTAAACTCCAAGTCAATATGCGGATAGGCAGCACCGAAATCAGTAAGTATCTGGGGTACTTTAAGGGCCATAGTTGTTTCAATACATCCGATTTTCAGCAAGCCAGTCAAAACCTGTGTACTTTTAATATTGCTTTTGGCTTCGTCAAGCAGATTTGCAATTTGTTTGGAATAGTGCATAAGCACCTCGCCTGCAGGGGTAAGCAATACTTTCCTGGCATTGCGCACAAACAGAGTAGCCCCAAACTCCTCTTCAAGATTCTTCACGCGGGCTGTAACATTCGATTGTACAGTAAACATAGCTTCTGCAGCCTTTGTAAAGCTGTTGTAAGAGGCAACTGCCTCAAATAGTTTCAGATCATTTGTATTCATAAATCATAAATAGTGATTAAACTCATCATAATTAATCGTTTTTAATAATCAAATATCTGAAATACTTTTGAATCATCAAAAAAGAAAAATCATGGAAAAAAGCATAGCCTTGTTAGTGAGCCTTATTCTATCAGGGACATATCTAACGGGATATGCACAAATAGTAGATCATTTAAATCAGAAAAGTATGAAAACTAATTTAGTTCATTTCCACACTACTAGTGTCAATGGGATCAACATCTTTTATCGTGAGGCAGGTCTTCTGGGTGCTCCGGTTATCCTTTTATTGCATGGCTATCCGACCTCGTCGCATATGTTCCGAAATCTGATACCGATGCTGGCTGCCCACTATCATGTGATTGCACCTGATCTACCCGGCTTTGGCTACTCCGATATGCCAGATCGTAAACAATTTATCTATTCATTCGATAACCTGACCAAGACCATGCAGGGATTTATTGATAAACTAGAACTTAAACGTTTTGCTCTATACGTATTTGATTATGGTGCGCCAACAGGTTATAGACTGGCCATCGCAAATCCGGAAAAGATCACTGGCATCATCTCCCAGAATGGTAATGCGTATAAGGAAGGACTAAGTGAGGGCTGGAGTGAGATCCGGAAATACTGGCAAAATCCAACTCAGGAAAACAGGGAAGCATTAAGGAAATTTACTGCTTTAAAAATCACCCGCTGGCAGTATGAGGAAGGCGTAGATGACAAATCGCTTATCGCACCAGAAACGTACACCTTAGATCAGCATTTTTTGGACCGGCCGGGAAATGTAGAGATTCAGCTCGACCTCTTAAGCGATTACCGCAACAACGTTGACTTATATCCAACGTTTCATACCTACTTCAAAGTCCATCAGCCTCGACTACTAGCAGTCTGGGGAAACAAGGATCCTTATTTTCTGCCCCAAGGAGCACAAGCATACAAAAGGGACATTCCTGGAGCCGAAGTAAAATTTTACAATACTGGTCATTTCGCTCTTGAAACCCATTTAAAAGAGATAGGTGCAGACATCCTGGCTTTTATGGAAGCCTTGCCAAAATAAGGCCATTATGCACAATAAAGCTCTTTGCTGATATCGGTTTAACTAGTTAAGTATAACTATATAAGAAGTGAAAATTTTGGGTAGAAATTGCAGTATGTTTACTATCAGATACTTGTATTGCATTTCTTTCCCGAAAATCAGGTTTTATGCTTCAAAGTACTACTTATTCAGTTAGAAACTGCCGTTTTTAGTCAGGTTGTAAGAAGAACCTCATTAACGAGTATGGAAATAGACATAGATTATGTAAATATAGATTATTTTTCTACACGCAAGTTATAGCACTTTTGTACGATCTTTTAATTTAACCTAATAAATAAAATTTTACGAGGTAATTTTTATCCTACATTGTAAGAATGACTAATGGCCAGTTTATGAAAGCGGGTTCAAAACATTTTCCTAAATCGCACAGAAAACAACAAATTATCACAACAACAGATACTGTTTTAAAAGAAGTAGGCGCCACTGATTTCACGGTTGACCAGATAGTTGACCGCAGTGGCGTGGCCGAAGGTATCAGTTATAAATACTATAAAAGTAAAGACGATATCCTTGCCGAAGTGAGCGTTAAAGCCTTGGAGCTGTTATTAGATTATTTCAAAACTGCTCTCCAGAAAGAGAAGAATTTACCGGAGGCCACAAAAGGATTAATCATGGCCTACTATCACTATTATTTAGATCATCCCAGATACTTTGAGCTTATTCTTTATATGGAAAGACCTGACTTCAATAGCAGCATCAGGAACTATTTAGTGATAAGCAGGGAATTAAGAGACTTTTTCACAAAACATATAGAGAACTGCCAGGCCGCAAATGTAATTAAAAAAGACGTAGATGCGACCTATTGTACGTATATGATATGGGGAAGCTTATGAGATTAATGAATTTTATTGAATCAAAGCAGGTCTTTATTGAAGACATCGAAAAGATAAAGAGAAAGCAACTATTTGAAGCATATGCTGAAACAGTGATGGTTGGATTGAGGGCATAATTTTTTTGTGCATAAAATGACTGACAGTCATTTTATGCAGTTATGTACATGGCACATAAGCTCAAACCTGAAACACAACAGAAAAGTAAAGCCAAGTAAGTACTTGCCCTATGATAGTTTAACTTATTAATAAGTGCTTTTTTGACTTAACTATTTAAGAATCAGACAATAAAGCAAAATGAATAATATAAACTAATTAGGCTTAAGTACTTATCTAGTTACAAGTAAGCAAAAGAAGAATACCGGTTAACTACTTTCATCTTAAGTGATTGGTTTAACCAACTGTCCACCGCGCTCATTCATTGATTTTGCAAAAGAACATGAAAAGGAATTTTTGAATTTACAATAAACGAGGAAATCAGAGGGATTTTATGAATTGTACTCTCTGATGGAGGCTGTTAATCAACAAATTTTGTCCTCTAATAACTGACACTCAAAACCCATATTGTTGATCAGTTTGATAATAGCGGATATATTAATTTGCAATCCTTCTACTCTTAAAATATTATGCTGACATGGAAACAAGTGTATTTTTTCATATTCTACATCATAATTAATTTTCAAATCAGGAAAAAAATCTTTTAGCTTCCTTACTACATGGTTATTTTCAGTATCACTTTCAATGTTTGTTATTAAAACTTCTACTAAACTCTTATTCACCACAGCTCCAGTTAAATTGCCTTCATAAACAGCATGCGTTACTGATGGCTTCATGCTATTGTTTTCACCACAGGCAAATACACTCATAATGGTATCTTTTTGAAATGGACTCACTTTGATATGCCCTTGCTTACTGTATTTACAACCTGGCAAGATGGACATTAAAAAAGGTTTCTTAATGAGTGAAGAGGCATAAAGGGTATTAAAACCTTTTTTAAAACTATCTGTAACAAATACCTGCTTCATTTTTTCTTTTTCATATTCTATTTCCATAATCGGATTAGCCTCGGCCATAATAGGTGTTACTATCATTTCAACACTCTGCTTGCTTATCTTTATAGCTTTTTCTTCTGTACAATTTGCCTTGCCACTCGTAAGTAGACCTGTTTATTATTATACCTAAATGCATTTAGGTATGCTATCCACTACAATTTGTTCTTGTTTTGCGGACTTTTGCATTAAGATCAAAATGATTTCTATTTTCTGTTCAACAATAGATCATTATTGGTCAGCGTTAAGCAATCTTTCAATCAAAGGAAACATCTCTTTTTCAGTTCTGATTTTTTCTGGTCGTATTGATCTCATTTTTTGTCACTCTGCTATTTTAGCCACTTTACTATTTTAGCCACTCTGCTATGCTGACTTGCTTTATGTACTTTGATTGTCTTACAGTGAAAAAAGTTTATATAGTTGTTGACTTATGATGAATTCAACTCCGTTTTATGGTACTCTTTTAAAACATGTGATCAAATAAAATGGATGATTTTCGGTCACTTCTGTAATATGGGTTAATCCATACTTTCCAAACTCCTTTTGAACTGAAGTTTCGTCATAGAAAAAGATTTTAACTCCACCAAACTGTTCATAACGATCTTTACTCAGATACGTACCCTGACCATATGAATGCGCTTTCTTAGATATTGCTGTAAAGACCATATACCCACTGTCAGATAATTGCTTGTAGCAATCCTTAATAAATTTAGTTCTTTCATTTTCGTCTAGAAGATGAATTAAAGCATGGCTAAAAATACCTTCATAACGATCACTGTCAAAAGGCATATCGGTTACAGAACCATGGTAAATTTTCATGGTTGAGCCAAAATGCTTTTCAGCCAGCTCGATTGCTGTTTTTGAGATCTCGATACCTGTAACCTCCATTGTTTTGATCAGAAAGGCCTGTGCGTTTCGGCCATATCCTATTCCGGGGATGAGTACCTTTTTCACTCCTTTGTCAACAAACATCTCGGCTGTCAACAAAGCTGAGTGAGTAGGATCAAAGCCCCACATTTCCTGCTTGTCTTTAAATGCCTCTTCCCAAAATTCTCTCATTCTATTCTCTATTTTGCTTTGAAGAAATGCCCTGATATAGTAAGATAAACTCTGATATGGCAAGATCTATTAATGAACTGATCTCCATTTTAAAAGAAGTGACTCTGTTTTTTTTTGATTCGAAAACAACTTTATTGACAGAAATGAGTTTTGGAAAGTTGTGTCCAGGTATTTTAATTCAACTTCTTTTTAGCTCATGGATTGATTCTAAAAGTTATCAGAAACCGTTTTCATTAGTGATGGACGGAACTGTAGTGTAATGAGTTGCTTCCTTATTTTTTTCAGGGCCTTTTATCAATATATAAATAAACAAAGCACTCATAAATCCCACACCAATCCACATCGCTTGTTGCCAGCCGCTTACAAAAGACTCACGGGCAATACGAATAACAATTTCAGCCTTTGTTCCTGTACTCGGAGCAACTGCCTGTGCATGTGCCAGTCCTTCTTTTACTCTAGTAATCAATTCCTTTGGAAACCCAGACAGCTTTTCACCAATGGCTACCCTGTATTGCGCACTTACCAATGGTCCCAAAAGGGCTACCCCTAAAGCTGTTCCCAATTCTCGTGTAATATCATTTAAAGCAGAGGCCACGCCTTGCCGATCCGCCGGCAATGAAGAAGTAATGGCTTCTGTAGATGGTGTCATCGAAAACCCCATTCCTAAGCCCATTACAAGCATACCTGGCAGAATGGATACATAACCGCCTTCGACAGAAACCAACTGCCCCATTAATAGCGCACCTATTGCTCCCAACGCGATTCCAAAAGCAATTGTATATCGGCTACCCACTTTTAGTACCAATTTGGGGGCTAAAGCTGAGCTAAGCATCATTAACACAGCCATAGGCATCATCCCTATTGTGGATCGTAAGCCTGACCAACCCAGTACACCTTGAAAGAAAGGAAACAACACGATGAATATGCCTGCCTGTACACCAAAAACAGTTAACAAGGTGATAGAGCCACCTGACAAATTACGTTTACCAAACAAACGTACATCCAATAGTGCACCCTGATAACCAAGTTCCCAAATGATAAATCCAATGACAGCGAGGATTCCAATAAAAAGACTTGAAAGTACCAAAGGGGCAGTCCAGCCAAGCCCTGGTGCTTCATGTAAACCATATACCAGAAACGCAATAGCTATAACAGATAATAGCGAACCCACAATGTCAAATCTATGCTCCGATTTTTCTATTGAATCAGGTATAAAACGTATTGTCATGATAATGGATATCACCCCCAATACAACAGGCAGTAAAAACAGCCACCTCCAGCTTGCAACATCGACCAGCAGGGCAGACAGGTACATACCCAAAATTCCACCGCCACCAGCCACGCCGGTCCAGATACCTATTGCTTTGGAGCGTTCTTCGCTGGGAAAAGTTGAGGTAATTACAGCTAATGTTATAGGCATAATCAAGGCAGCTCCAATACCTGTCATTAAACGAGCTAGTAACATAATAGCAACATTTGTGGCTATTGCTGACAACATACTGGCAGCTCCGAATATAACAAGCCCCATTAGTAACATCTTCTTCCTTCCCAAACGGTCGCCAACCGCGCTCAATGGCAATAGTAATGCTGCCAGTGTAAGAGCATATATATTGATGATCCAAAGTACAGTGCTCTGGGAGATGTCAAATTCTAAAGCAAGCATAGGTTGTGCAACGTTTAGTCCGCTCACAGAAGCAATAACAGCCATTAACGCTATACACACTGAAATGAGTATTTTTTTTAAATTAACAGGAGTTGTTTGACTGAGAAGCACCTGCTGCTTACTTTCTATTATTGTATGGTTTATTGTAGGTTTCATTGTTATCCTGATTTTTTATTTTAAAGCTTACTTCTTAAAGCGTTTATGATGAATCAATCTTCTTTTTAAGTTCATTTTAAACTATTTAGTTCAATAAAAAATGAACCAATAAGGCAAAAAAATCATTTTTTATCTTCCCATTTTTTAATTGCAATCATCAACTCTTTGTAAATAAAATCTAAAAATTCAGTAACCTGTTTCAGGTCATGGTTAAATGTCTGCGTTTTGGGGTCTCTAACTTCCAATATTTCCTTTAATATGCTGTTGAGTTCATCAAACTTTTCAAAATTGTCTTTAGTCATACTCGTCCAGTTATTCATCTTACAACGGAAATACCTCTTCTTATCACCTAATTTGGTAATATATTCAACATGATTTGTCATCATCAGTCTGTTCAAAGCTGTACTTGTTCCACCTTTGCTAAGGTGCAAGGTCTCCATAATTTCTTCAAAGGTTAATTCAACTTTATCTGCCACTAAAAAAAGCCCCCACACTCGGCATTCTGCTGGAGGTAGTCCATATTTTTCATTCAGGACGCCAAACCGCTCAATTAACTCTTTTTGTTTTTCGGTTAAAACCATAGTTTTAGTTACTCTTCTTAAGTATGATGTAAAAGTAACAGGGTTTTTACAGTTCAGCAAATAATGAACTAACTTTTTTTTATTTTTTGTGTAAAATCAAATTCACTTCACACAAATAACAAGTTGTAAGTTCCTAACAAACCTAAAAGAGGTTGGCTTGCCAACCTCTTTTTTCATCAGACAGATACATTTTACCAGGCGATTTCACCCGTCTGGGGATTTGTTTCTTCACTGAAAAATTTACCTGTCGGTCCATCCTGGTCAATCAATGCATATTTAATAATTCTGTTGGCGGCAATATCTACTTCACCGCCATTGAAGAATGTAAAATCAGTCTTTGTCAGTCCTGGACAAACCGCATTTACTTTAAAATTTGTATTACGCAACTCATATGCTAACTGTACCGTGTACATATTCAATGCCGCTTTGGATATGGCATAAACGCCGTATTTGGCATAATTATAGGCAGGCCATTGTGGATCACTTTGTAAGGATAGAGATCCTACACTGGTACTCACATTAACGATTCTTGGTTGTGAAGCATTCCGTAATAAATCTATAAACGTCTGTGTGACACTTGCTACCCCGATTACATTGGTTGTAAGTGCATCCAGATATTGACTGGTTGTGGCCTCAAGAACAGTATATGGACTACTTCCTCCATTGATACCCGCATTATTAATGAGAATGTCAAGTACCTGTGTTTTTATACCCATTTCTTTTCGTGCATTCCGGATGGATGTATCATCGGTGACATCTAATTGTATTGCCTGAGCATGGATTAATCCTTCTTCATGCAATTTCTTTACAGCTTCTAAACCATTTTCTAATTTTCGGCTGCCGATAAATACAGAAAAACCTTTCTGTAAAAATTGTCTGGCTGTTTCAAAGCCAATACCCTTGTTAGCGCCTGTGATTAATACTGTTTTCATATTTTATAATTGTTACGTTTTCCATGCAAAATTGAGGGATTCAACTGCCTAATTTTTTACCAAATGGTAAAAAGTAAATTACCGGATGTTTTTTCGTATTCTGCTTAAGGATTGTTGTGTTATTCCCAAGTAGGAGGCAATATAGGAGAGAGGAACACGATTGATAATTGAGGGATAATTTTCCAGGAACTCTAAATATCTTGTAGTAGCGTCTTGCGATATGACAGGACCTTTCCTGGATTTTTGGTACATACATAGTTGTACCATCTTACCTTTAATGTTATCCCATCCAACTATAGTATGAGAGAGTTCCTCCCAATCTCTTTTGGAAAAGACAATGAGACTGCAATCTGTAACAGCTTGAAGATACTCAGCAGAAGAAGTATTTGCCTCAAAGTTAACATAGTCACAGACTAAGCTGTTTTCACTAATAAAACAACGTGTAATTTCTTCACCCTTGTTATTATAGTAACAACCCCGAATAACACCATCAAAAATAAATCCAACCTGTTTCGGAATTTTTCCAGCTTCCGAAAAATAGTTATCTTTATCTATTTTTAGTGTTTTTCCTTTATTTTCGATAAGTTCAATTTGTTGCTTGTTAAGGCTTCCAAATTTGAGAATATATTGAATCAGTTCTTCCATGAAAACAGATTGAAATACTATTGTTCTCCTTTACTATTGTTTTCTTATATGAGTATACATCCAGTTCATGTTTAGGGATAGGTATGTGTTATAACTTGATGGTGGTCATACAACTTTAATTTTTTATTTAGTTCACTCCCTTCCACTTATTGAATGATAGTTATTGAATGATAACACTCATACCTCCATCAGCCATTACGATAGATCCTACCATGAAACTAGCCCTGTCAGAAGCTAAAAATGCAACGACTTCTGCGATTTCTTCAGGTTGGGCAGCTCTTTTAATTGGAGCACGCTTACCATGATCAGCTAAAAATTTGCGTCCATCGGGATTATGCTCATTGATAAGATTTGTGATAACATCTCCCACACCGACAGCGTTTACTCTAATATTATGTTCGATACTTTCTACAGCCATCGTTCTGGTCAGTTGAGCCAATGCCCCTTTGGAACTTGCATATGCGGCTATTGTTGGGAAAGTATAAAAGCAAGCATAAGATCCGATGTTGACAATAGACCCTGTTTTGTTAGATATCATCACTTTAAGTGCTTCCCGCGAGTGAAGAAATGCACCCGTTGTGTTGGTATTCATCACCATATTCCACTCTTCCAATGTAGTATCCACTGTAAGCTTGTTAATAATACGCCCTGCATTATTGATCAGAATGTCCAACTGACCAAATTTTTCTATTGCAAATGCTACTACATTGATCGCTGTCTCCTCAAGAGTTACATCCCCAACAAAAGGCACTATATTTTCATAATCCTTTCCGAGATCTTTAACATCATCGTTGTAATCTTCAGCTATAACTTTTGCACCCATCTGATGGAACAAAATAGCAATTGCTTTACCAATGCCACTGGCTGCACCCGTAACGATAACTACTTTGTCTTTAAATTCTAAGTTTCTATTTTCCATACGTTTGTTGTTTAAAATTTCTCAATACGAAATTGAGTCATTAAACACAGATGTTATTTATCAAATGGTAAAAAATAAGTGATGCAAAATACCTTATGCAAAATACCTTTGATCATCCCACTGTTGAAATCAAGGAAGCTATTAATAAAACTAGCATCATCTTTAGCTTACACCATAAGCCAGAGACTGGTCCTAAAGCTTGTCCTCCACTCTAATCTAAGACTTGGTAAATCACGATGTATTCTTTCACCACTTTTGGGAAAAATCCTATTTTTCGTGCTTGATTCGTTGCTGCAAGTCCCAACGGATAAGACTATGCACTAATGAATTTCGAGCGGTATTGGCTTAGAGAACTGCTTTGTGGTAGACTCAGTTGTAGAAGACAATAATATAGTATTTTCCCACTACTACTTGCCCTTCTTTTGTAGACTTGTCTAGGATAGATGGTATAATAAAAAGAAAACAAAAGGGGTAGAACTAAATAATTATAAAGGCAAAAATTATAAAGGTAAAAGTAAGGCACTTATGGGTAACTCTAAACAGTTACCCATAAGTACATCAGTAACATAGACATAGACCAGCAATGTTATGGAATAGCAATAAGTTCAGATACTTAAAACGCATTACCCTTATCCTATTCCTAAAACTTTTATACTGTGATCTAATTCTATGGAGAGATTCGATAGTTTATTGAATAATGGTACTCATACCTCCATCAGCCATTACGATAGATCCCACCATGAAGCTGGCTCGATCGGAGGCAAGAAAAGAGACAATTTCGGCAATTTCCATTGGATCAGCGGCCCGTTTAATCGGAGCAAGCTTACCATGCTCAGCTAAGAATTCGCGTCCATCCTCTCTTAGTTCATTAATCAGGTTAGTAACCACATCACCCACACCAATTGCGTTAACACGAATACCATGCTCTATGTTTTCCACAGCAGCTGTTCTGGTTAGTTGAGCCAATGCCCCTTTTGATGCAGTATAAGCAGATATTGTTGGGAATACGAAAAAACTAGCATACGAAGCGATATTAACAATTGCGCCTGTTTTGTTCGGGATCATTGCTTTTAAAGCTTCCTTTGTATGAAGGAAAGCACCCGTCACATTCGTGTCCATGATCAACTGCCACTCTTCAAGGGTGGTTTCTGTAACTAGTTTGTTAACAATACGTCCAGCATTATTTACTAGAATGTCAAGCTTACCGAATCTCTCCAGAGCAAGTTGAACTACCTTTTTTGCACTCTGCTCTTGTGTTACATCAGCCTGAAGAGGAACAATACCTGTGTATTCTTCTGCAAGTTTGTGGACATCTGCCTTATAATCCTCAGCGATCACTTTTACACCACGTGAGTGAAGCAAAACGGCAGTAGCTTTGCCGATTCCATTTGCAGCGCCTGTGACAATTGCCACTTTACCCTCAAGCTCATTTGTTACAAAGTTGTTTTTCATGGTTTGTTAACATTTAGGTTAAAGAACTTTATTTAACTATTAATTCATTTATTTATGAACTGAAAAAACCATTTTTCAAATATAGTTAGTTTTATTGGTTCATAAAATTATGAACAAGATATATTTTAAGGATACTCAGAAAAAAGACTTATTTTCCTCACTTTTATAAACCAACCTTTTAATAATTAACTACTTACATACAGCCCTTTGACAGTCTGAACCAATGTGAAAATTTTTTCTATGCAGATGAAAGCCTAAAGAGGACCGTCTTTAAATCCATGAAAGAAATCTAACCTGACTGTCAACTATTCTGATCCATTAACTGTGCGAATGAAAAAGTATTTAACCGTTGCAGAATACTTTTTAAATGTAAAATAGGTTAAATCAATTCAATGAAGCATTTATTTTTCGAACTACTTATTCTTCTCAGAAGCAACAACGGAGATCTCAACCGATGCGCCCATCACCAGTTCTTTGACAGCAATGCAGGTCCGAGCAGGGAACGGAGCATGAAAGTATTGCTGATAGACCTTATTAAATTCCTCATATTGCTTTATATCTGTTAGATATACCGTCGTACTTACTACCTGTTCAAGAGTAAGGCCTGCCTCTTTAAGTACAGACTCTACATTTTCAATACTTTGACGGACTTCCAATGAAAAGTTACTATTGGGTAATTCTTTTTTGTGAGAAAGGCCAATCTGTCCGGAAACAAAAACCAGTCCATTCTGAACAACATAGGAACTAAAAGCTGGTTTGGTACGGTTTGACACCTGCGCGAAAGAAGGATAAAAAACAAAGGTAGTAAAAACCAGTAGTATTACTTTAATTACTGTAATCATAGTAGAAGCTTGTAAAAACAGATATTAGATATTTTAATCAGATTAGGGACTCTGGTTAAATGTCAGACCAGAAATAAGTTCAGATCAGAAATAAGTTCAGATCAGAAATAAGTTCAGATCAGAAATAAGTTCAGATCAGAAATAAGTTCAGATCAGAAATAAGTTCAGATCAGAAATAAGTTCAGATCAGAAATAGGTTAAGAGTCAGGAGTAGCATTGGGTATTGATACTGAGAACGAACTGAAAAGCGTAAACAGCTTTTATGCAAAATCAGGAAATAGTGTTCTGTGCTTGCAATAACACTACAATCCATGTTTACTGAGCAGGTAACAAAGCGAGGCCATGGCTGCGGTTCCAAGTTGAAGCTCACGACGATTAATCTTGTCAAACGTATCAGCAGCCGTGTGGTGAATATCAAAAAAACGCTGGTCATCACAATCAAGACTGATTAGTGCCTTGGCAATTCCTTTCAGAGGTGCAATGTCTATTCCCCGCTGGTTTGGCCTGATCCGCTCAACCTGATAGGGTTTAAACAACATATCCCACATACAGATACGTTCCGCTACTTCATCTGAGGCATCAATCCGGAAGCCTTTAGGTGTGAAACCACCTGCATCTGATTCAATGGCTGCCAGTTGCTTTTCCGGGCTCAGCTTTGCCAACTCTGCGTATTTGACTCCTCCACTGGCACCATTTTCTTCATTGACATAGAGTACGGCGCGAACAGTCCTTTCCGAGTGCAAGCCTTTCATAATTCGCATTACTTCAATTGTTTGAACAATCCCGGTTCCATCATCGCTGGCACCTTCTGCCAGATCCCAGGAGTCAATGTGTGCGCCAACTGTTAGTATTTCCGTTGGATAGCTTCTGCCATTGATCTGGCCAATCACATTAAAGGATTGAATATCGGGCAGCTGCTGACAGTTCATTTCCAGTTCAACCAGCAGGTTGGGTGTAGTCTGTAAGGCCTGGCTCAGTTTGTCGGCACTATTAGTACTGAGAGCAGCGGCAGGAATTTTTTTTATTTTTTCCTCATAACTTACTGCTCCTGTATGCGGCAAGTCATCTTTTGCCAATGTGAGCGAGCGGACTAATGTGCCAACGGCTCCACGTTTTGCTGCGGCAATGGCTCCCTTACTGCGTTGATCAACAGCTTCAAGGTACGAATCAAACACTTCCACATGAGATGGATTCATGGGCCGGTTAAAAAAGACAATCTTACCCTTAATCTGCTGTTCCGAAAGTGCAGCCAGTTCCGCCCAGGACTTGATTTCAACCACCCTGGCCCTCAGTTTTCCATGAGTAGCTACCGAACCACCCAAAGCGCAAACATCAAGACGGATGGCCTTACCTTCAGTTGTTATCAGACGGGCCTTCTCTTTTACTCCTCTTACCCAGTGTGGCACTGTCACTGCCTGTAAATAGACACTGTCCAGCCCCAGTTGTTCCAGAAGCGATTTTATCCATACTACCGCCTGGGCTTCCTGGTTAGATCCACTCAATCGCCCCCCAATTTTGTGGGTTAAGTAGCGCAGGTTATCATAACTCTGATGGGTGGTTAAAGCGCTTTCATATATTTTTTGAATAACAGTGGAATCCTCTACTCGAGCATTCTGCTGGGCCAGAGTAAGCTTACGCTGAGCCAGGGCTGTGTTTGTAATGATATCTACTAAAGTAAAAGCAGCCAATAACAGTATTCTAAAAGGGTTTTTAGTATAAAGACACATGAGGATAAATGCTTTTATTTTGGAATCATAGTATAAAAGAGGTCCTATAAAAGGCATAGAAGGCATAAATGGCACTGTTGCAACTCCATTCTAACATAAGCTGAAAGGTCATTGACCAGTACCCAATGTGCTGTAGGTGATAGGAATCCAAACGAATTGGGAACCTTCCGTTCTTAAATGACCGATTCCCGGATAAGAAATATGTGCTACAGCCACCAGGTAACCTTGTCTGGCCGCCTCATCGTAAGCTCTTTTACGTTGAAGCGCGGCCTTTTTAGGGTCTACATCAAAAGCAATGGTTACCGAGGGATTGGCAAATTGAATAGCGGCTGCATGCATGATATCCCCCCAAAAAACCAGTTTCTGCCCTTTGCTCTCTAAGACATAGAAAGTGTGGCCAGGAGTGTGCCCGGGAGAAGCAACTGGGGTAATGCCGGGAAACAATTCAGCCCCATAGCCAAAGGTCTTTACTTTACCCGCTTTCAGGTATGGACCTACTTTGACTTCCGCTTCATGAAACCATTTTTGCAGACGTTCGGGCGCTTTGGCTTTACTTTCTTCACCCAACCAGAAATCCACTTCCGGCTGGCTAATGTAAAGGGTGGCATTGGGGAAGACCATTCTATTTTCTTCCATTAATCCTCCGGTATGGTCTGTATGAATATGGGTAACGAGTATAGCGTCGATTTGTTCCGGCGTGTACCCACTCCTTTTAATACTTTCCGATAAATGCCCCAGAGTGGGTCCGTAGAGTTCGGCCGTACCTGCATCAACCAGAATCAGTTTACCATTAAGTTTGATCAGGTAGGCATTCACAGAGGCTTCAATCGGATTTGTCTCATAATTATGTTTGAGTAACAGATCAATTTCACCTGGCTGAGTATTGGTTAAAACCTTATGCAGGTCTAAGGGAACAGTCCCATCGGAAAGCGCGATGACTTCAACATCTCCGATTTGTAGCCGATAATACCCTGGTTGGGCTAGTGTTACCGGGTTTGAACGTTGGGCGAGTACATCCAGGTCGCTGCTTAAATACAGAAAGGCCGTGCAACTTATTTTGAATAGAGATCTGACAAAAGTTTTCATGGGATTAAGGATCAGAAGATTTTAAAATCTGCTCAGAAAGTAATTTATTTCCTTTCAGAGCAATGGGTTATTTTAATCGAATAGTGATGCAATCGAATAGTGATGCAATCGAATAGTGATGCAAACGAATAGTGATGCAAACGTATAGCAAAGCTTACATTGATACAATTACGTACTTACTTATCATATAGGGATAAAATTAGCCCTATATGATAAGTAAGTACATTCTTATAGCTAAATTTGCGCTGACTAAATTAATCTGTATGCAAGAGCGGAAAATACCCAAAGACCTCACCTGTGGCATGTCTATGATCATGGATATTATTGGTGGTAAATGGAAACCCTGCCTGATCTTTAATATCAGTCAGGGCTATCGAAGACCCAGCCAATTGCAACGTCTCAATCCAAAAGCAACCCGACGGGTTCTCAACCAGCAACTCAAAGAGCTTGAAGAGCACGGTGTCCTTCGGCGGGTAGTATATGCTGAACTACCGTTAAAGGTAGAGTATTTCCTAACCGAGATTGGAGAGTCTTTAATGCCAGTAATCCGGACGATGGATAACTGGGGATCGCAGTATTTAAAGGATCCCTATCATCTGCCTATGGTAAGAGAAATGGCTTCTTAATATGGTTAATTTTACTTAATTTAGTTCTCCTAAGCGAAGCAGTTAAGCGAAGTAGTAAAAATGTAAATATGTAATAACCCAGCTTTGCCTGTCATCTCTCAAAGAAGACAAATAGGTAGTTTGTCTCATTGCAGGGTATTATGAAGTAGATAGTCCCCATTGAGTTGTATTATTAGGAAAAGGCTGACTTTTTCCTGCATCTCTACCTGTAGGCTCACTGCTCAACCTGGTCATAATCTTTACTTTTCTAGCGGGAATGTTGGCGGTCCTATTTTGGGCCATTATCTGGCAAAACAGAGAAAGAAAAAACAAAATTTACAGCGATTACCATCATGTTTGGATTCAGAACATCATCTGTTAATGGATTGTTTATAATGTTTCTGTTTATGGGTTTAGTAAAGTTTTTAGAATTCAGTTTAGTTTGCCTATGGCCAACTCCGATAAAGTAGCAAACCAACTAAACGGATTTGAACTGACCTGGCTTTATTTTGGATATTCCTATTCACTTGCCCTGACGATTGGCCTGATTCAACTAATAGGGCTATCGTTGTACTTTACAAAAGAAGCAGTTTATTAGGGCTATTTTTCCTGTTGCCAACCATTATTATTATTACACTCAGCATTTTATAAATTTAAATCTGCTTTTGACAAGACTGTTATTGAAGGCCTATACTAGCCTGAATGTCAAACGCATGGATACATTGGTAGGACTCTGCTAGGTGGATAGTACCTCTTTTACTATAATTCATTTAATTTTGGTTATTTTAAAAGATCCATAATGGCTTATTATAAAGATGTGATTGATCAGAGTTCTCAAAAAGAATTCGATACACCACCTGTTTTAGATTACCAGCTCAGAAAACATTTTTTTTCATTACCTCCGTGGGCAGAAAATATAGTATCGGGGTTAAGCTCATCAGTCAATAAAGTTGGATTTATCCTCCAGTTAGGCTATTTTAAAGCAACTGGCCGCTTTTTTAAACCTATTACTTTTCGCAAAGGAGATATTAGTTTTATTACTCAACGTATCTTACAGGTAGGATCAGTCCAAATAAGAGACTATGCGGATGCTACCCGAAGGCGTCATCAGGAAGAGATTTTACGTCAGTGTCATGTTTTGCCTTTTACAGGAGAGGCTCGCCTGCTTTGTGAACAGGAGGCTCTGCAACTAGTCAGCCACTTACAAAAGCGACAACTAGTGTTTGCTGCCTTGGCTTCCTTTATCCGGGAACACCGCATTCAACTTCCTTCTTATACCACATTCGCTATTATCATTAATCAGGCATATAGCATCTTACGCAATAATCTTTTAACAGTAGTAGATCAACAATTAACGCCACAACTCAGGAAAAGTCTGGATGAATTACTAGAAAAACAAGCTGATTTACAACAAGAAACAACGAAAACGAGTCCTTACCGGTTAACCCGATTAAAAAATAATCCGGAACTAATTAGACAAAAAGCCGTTCGGGAAAACGTAGTCCATTTTCTCTATCTCAAAAAGCTTTACCTGGAGCTTTTACCTATCCTTAATCTGCTTACGATTGGAGATAATTTAGTAGAAGAGTATGCCCGCTATGTTAAAAGAAGCCATAGCTATCAAGTCAAAGAATGGAATGATAGATATCTGCTTTTAATCTGCTTTATTAAATCGGAGTATTTTCATCTTACCGATCTTCTCACCGAGACGTTTCGGACTTTGGTAGAGCAGAATATCAATCAATGTGAAAAAGCCTATAAAGAAGAACGACTTCTAACCCATGAAAGAAGCCTGACTCAACTAGATACTATCCTGGCCAGTTACCTGAGCACAGGAAAAAGTATTCAACTCTTACAGGATATTTTATTCAATTTTACCCTGACCGAAACGGAGAAACTAGCTCATTTTTCTCATATTTTACAAAACCCGGAAACAAGCTCTTTTCTTGCATCGCTCCCTCAGGTCCTAGAGCTTTATCAACAGACCAAAGGCCAAATCAAAAATGAAGATTATTATCAGCATATCACTCAGGGATCACAACGTCTGCAGCTAAAAGTTTCTGACCTTGTCAGACACTTACAGTGGGAAGCAGCTCAGTCAGAAACCCATTTACTGGAGGCGGTTGAATTCTTTCAGAAAAGCAATGGACAAATCACGCCAAAAGCCCCAACCGGGTTTCTTAAATCATCCGAGCGGAAAGCAGTGATTGATCAGGAAGGGAAAATAAAAGTAAGCCTATACAAATCACTCTTATTTCGCCATCTGCATCGAGCACTTAGGGCCGGATTCATAACCCTTCCTCACTCTCATCTTCATAAATCAATTAACAATTACTTGATTCCCTTTCAGGAGTGGCAATCAAATAAGCAAACCCTTCTGCAGCGGGCAAATCTAAGAACAATGGAGTGTTGGCCTACTGTAAAACAGGATTTGCAAACTCAACTAGCGGCTCAGTATGAACATACCTTTTCCCGTATCAGCAATGGAGAGAATCTATGGGTTGTCAAACGAAAGGATGACACCTTACGTTTCCGTATTCCTACTCAAAAGCAGGAAAAAGAGGAAGTAGATCTATATCCCAAAGATCGGTTAATCTCTATTTACGAAGCGCTTGTCACCATTAATCGAAGCTGTCACTTCTTAAAAGATTTTCGCTCCTACAAGCCTGATTCTGAGAAGTCTACTTTAAATGAACGTTTGGTGATGGCTGCTATCATTGCCTATGGCTGCAATCTTTCTTTAAGTAGAATTGCAAAATCTTCCAAAGACATTAACCAGAGTAGTCTGGAAACCATGGTGAATACCTATTTTTTTAAGGAAAATCTGGTCAAAGCCAATGATCATGTCAGTGCATTAATCGAAAAGCTTGGCATCAGTCGCTTGTTTAGAAAGCAGTCCGATAAAGTGCATACTTCTAGTGATGGACAAAAATACAGTGTGGCGCTGGATTCTATTCATGCCAATTATTCGTATAAATACTTTGGAAAAGAGAAAGGAGTAACGATCTATAGCTTTATTAATGAAAGTCATAACATATTTTCATCAACTGTATTTTCTGCAAAAAATAAAGAGGCATGGTATATTTTTGATGGATTAATGCACAATGAGGTGGTACAATCCGACTTCCATTCTACCGATACCGATGGGGCAACTACTCCAATCTTTGCTCTTTCGTATTTGTTAGGAATCCTGTTTCAACCCCGTATAAAAGGTTTTAGCAAACTCAATTTTTATGGGCTGGAATCTCTATCTGTTGAGGATCACAGACAGTACCTGATTAAAGAAGGGAAGGATATTAATCTGTCACTGATTGAGAAACAATGGGATGAAATCTTACGACTGGCTGTGAGTATAAAACTAAAATACACTAAACCTTCACAGGTATTGAAAAGACTGACCTCCTCTGCCTTACAAAATCCTTTGTACAGTGCCTTAAACGAGTTAGGAAAGGTAATTCGTAGCCTATACCTGCTTGAGTATATGGATGATGAAAACCTTCGTCAGCGAGTAGATGGGCAATTAAATAAAATTGAAAGCATACATGCCCTGGCTAGTGCGGTTAGTTATGGGACTAATGGTATTCTCCCACATGCCAGTTTACAGGACTTACAAATAGCCGACCAATGTAAACGCTTAGTGATGAATGTAGTGATCTGTTGGAACTACCTGTATCTGACCAAACAGTTAATCAAAGCATCTTCACAAGAACGCAAGCAACTGGAAGAGGCTATCGGTCATAGTTCAACCGTTGCCTGGAAGCACTTCAATTTTCAGGGTGAATTTAATTTTATAGAGACTATGCCACGAGAAGCCTTCGAAGAAGAACTCAGAAATTTACTAAGTTACAAGCCAGAATAAGAGCTTAAATACAAAATTCCCCTCGTAAGTAGTTGTGTGATAGCATATTGTAAGATACTTGTGGCGCTTTTTCTGATTTCCTGGGAGTTACCCCTAAAATATGTCCTTTCTCACTTATAATTAATTCCGACTCAAGATAAGGTTGAAATTTACCTTCAGTTATATCTTTCCAATTATAAAAAACAAAACGGAGCATCTCCCCATTGCCTCCTGGATAATATGGTCTTTGATCTGGATGAGTGACTATTTCCTTATCTAATTCTTTGTCATATTCACTGTTACAAATAACTTCATCCGTTTTTGAATCCTGATAATTCGTACAGGAGGAGAGGAGGCAGATCAAAAGAAAAAAATAAATTCTTATCTCATTTTGACAATTTAAAAACCTAACCTTTTCTAAATACTGATCCATAAAAGAAAAATAATATCAGAAGGCTAAAATAGTCTTATCACACATCTGCTTCCTGCAATAACTTCTCCCGAACCTTCATTTCTTCCAAATCTATCAATGAAAGATATTTCCGGATCAGCTCTTCGTCAAATTCTGCCCGTTGATTCATCTGATGAAGGTAATCTCTTTGCGTTTGGAGTATCTCCAGGTAAATACGCTGAAAACTCTTCAAAGGATTCTCTTTTGAATCTTCTGATTCGTTCAATTCCTGGTTGAAAAAGGCCAGATCTAACTTTAATCGGGCATACAGATTATTGATATGCTCATTCAAAGGCAACTGATCACTGTATTGCTCTTCTAAAAACTGTAAAGAGGCCATTGCCATTTTTTTCTGAATAATAATCTCCTGTCGGGATTCAGGAATGGTGGTATACCGGTCTTCCGGATTGACTTTCCGGATTATCCAGGGCATAGTCATTCCCTGAAAAACAAGAGTTACCAGAATAACAATAAAGGTGATAAACAATATCAGATCACGATAAGGAAATGGGTGAGTTTTATCGAGAAGTAGAGGAACAGACAGCGCTGCAGCAAGTGACACAACACCCCGCATCCCAGCCCATCCGAAAATAATAGGTATTTTCCACCCTGGGTTCGGATCAGCCACAGTAATAAAATGCTTCATGAATCTGGTAAAAAGAGAAGCGCCCAGTGAACACAGAAGTCTTGTGATAATTAATACCAGCGAAATGGCTAACCCGTACCAGATAGCCTGACCCAAACTTACTTCTTTGATCTGGCTGGTAATAGCAGGTAACTGAAGTCCTATAAGTAAAAATACTAACCCATTAAGAACAAAACCTATTGTTGACCATACATTGGGACTTTGCACACGTCCCTGATAGGTAAGCATATTCTGACGTCTATTGGATAATAAGAGTCCTCCGGCAACGACAGCTAAAACCCCTGAATAGTGAAAATGCTCAGCAAAGTAATACATACAGTAGGGAGCAAGCAAACTTAACACAACCTCTATACTGGGTGTGGTAGGTAACCACACATAAATGGCATAGAAAACCAATCCGATTACCAATCCTATGAGTGTTCCTAATATAATCACCAGGAAAAAGCTACCTATAGCTTCGGAAAAATAAAATTGTCCTGTAGTAACGGCAACCAATGCAAAGCGAAATACAACCAAAGAGGATGCATCATTCAGAAGACTTTCCCCTTCAATAATACTAACCAGCGATCGGGGTACTTTCACCTGACGCATAATCGTTGTAGCGGAGATTGCATCCGGAGGGGAAACAATACCTCCCAACAAAAAGCCCAATGCAAGTGTAAAACCTGGAATAAGTAAATAAGAAGCAAATGCCACTACACAGGAAGTAAGAATCACAATCGGAAAAGCGAAACTGGTAATTACACGTCTCCAGCGCCAGAATTCTTTCCAGGATGTTTGCCAGGCCGCCTCATAGAGTAATGGAGGCAGAAAAATAAAAAAGATCAGTTCCGGGTCTATGACAACATGTGAAAATGCTTTTGTAAAACTTAGGGCCAGCCCTCCCAAAACCAGTACAATAGGGTATGCCAAACGAAGCTTGTTGGCAAGCATGACTAGTGCCAGAATAATCAGAATAAGAGAAACGTATTGAACAAAAAGGGTTTGCATGAAGTAAAGATAAAAATAAAAACAAGAAGCTACTAACAGAGCCAGAACTCACGCATCTGGTTATCTTGCGAAAAATCAAACGAGAATCCTGCTGAAATGATCTTGTATGAAATCCATTTCCCCGAAGATATTGAATCGGGAACTTAAACTTATAATCAACTGAAAAATGTTTGCTTCAGAAGCAATGTATGTAAGAAACCATAAATGGAATATATTTGCAATGATCACTGTTAAATCCAAAGCTCGTTAAAATGAAACCACTACCCTTTCGCATAGTCCAATTGTATTGTGTACTGGTTTGTATCAATAGCATGCTTCTCGGCAGTTGTAGCGATCAACCAAAGGTAAAACCTGTAGATCCCTATGCATTAAATGTCCCTGCTAACTTCCCTGATCCTGTCTTTGCTTTTAAGGATAATCTTATTACTAAGGAAGGGTTTGAACTTGGCCGGTTATTGTTTTACGAACCCCGGCTTTCCAGAACAGGCACTGTTTCCTGTGGTACGTGTCACAGACAAATGTTTGCGTTTGCCGATCATGGGCATGATGTGAGTCATGGCATTAATGACAAACTAGGATTTCGTAATACACCAGCTATTCAGAATCTGGCCTTTCAATCTGAGTTTTTTTGGGATGGTGGAGTAAGTCATATTGATCTGGTACCCTTAAATGCTATTGAGAATACCCAGGAGATGGATGAAACATTGGTAAGCATTCTCCAGAAACTGAATACTAATCCTACCTACAAAAAGCAGTTTAAGACAGTTTTCAATACAGACACTATTACGTCTGATCTGATGTTGCGTGCACTGGCACAGTTTACGGGCCTTTTAATATCTTCCAACTCCCGGTATGACAACTATATCCGTCATGAACATGGAGTAGAATTTACAAAGGAGGAAAAAGCAGGATTACAATTATTTAAACAAAAATGTGCCAGTTGCCATACAACAGACTTGTTTACAGATCACTCCTATCGAAACAATGGACTGGATGAAATCCCGACAGATTATGGGCGGGAATTGATTACTGGCAATTCAACTGACAAAGGCAAGTTCAAAGTTCCTTCTCTTCGTAATGTAGAACGAACAAGTCCTTATATGCATGATGGACGGTTTCGCACCTTACAATCTGTTCTCAATCACTATACATCAGGGGTTAAAATTTCTCCAACACTGGACCCGTTACTTACCCAAAATGAGCAAATGGGTATTCCAGTCACAGAAAACGAAAAAAAGAAGATTATCGCTTTCCTGAAAACCCTCACAGACCCTACTTTTTTGGTGGACAAACGTTTTGTTGATCCACTGGGCACATCGGATCAGAAGTAAAGTATATTCTGTCTCTATGATTCAGTAAGCAAATCCGAATATTCAGTACCTAAAAACAACGTTTAGGTAAAAAAAAGAAAAGTCTTTGGGATATACTTATCAACTTTGTCTAGTTAAAGAGATAGATTGGTGCTTATGGCTCTTGTAGATTTATCCAAATCTGGCAAAGCAGAGGCCTTACTGTGAGATTTTACACAATGGGGAAAGAAAGAGATACCTTCTTAAATAATAATGGAAAGCGAATCCTATTTACAGTATTTGCTTTTGTATTGCTATATCTGGTTTCCTATATCATAGATCCCTATTCCTCCTACTGGCCAAACTTCTTTGTACGTAGCTGGCGGGAAGTCCTGGAGGAATGTCTGATCTCACTTGTATTCTGCTTTCTGATTTCAGAATCAAGTATTCGTATCAGTAGTGAACTAAACAAACGTATATCATGGACACAGTTTGCAGGTCGACGCCTCATTGTGGAAACAGGATTGACTTTACTTACAGTTCTTCTCATTAATTTGATAATAAATTTCCTTTGCTCTTCCATCAGCAGTGATGAGACTTCAGTCATAACTCCAGAGATATCTATTGAACAAACGCGAGGTATGTTGCAATGGATAATGGTAAGTATTATGATCGCTTTCATGATTATGGGAATCAATACAGGGAACTACCTTATTGTAAACTGGAAAAATGAGGCTATACGGTCTGCTGAACTAAATCAAGTGGCAATGGAAGCTGAGTTACAGTCGTTGAAGTTACAGATTGATCCTCACTTTGTATTTAACAATCTGAGTGTTCTTTCGGAGATGATTCTAGAAGATCAGCAGCTTGGGTATGAGTATGCAGAAAACTTCTCCCGTATTTATCGGTACCTATTAGTAAACTCCAAAAAAGATCTTATTTCACTGGAAGACGAATTGAAATTTCTGAATTCTTATATGTTTCTTATCGAACATCGGGTTGGCGAAGGGGTACATTTTGACATTGATGTAGACAAAGAACTTCGAAACTTACATATGCCTCCCCTCACCTTACAGTTACTTGTTGAAAATGCCTTGAAACACAATAAGACCAGCAAAAAAGATCCCTTAAAAATCCGGATATACAACAATGATAAACAAGAACTGATTGTCGAAAACTCTTTTCTGCCTATTGAGAAGCCGCTGGATTCCTCAGGTATAGGTATCCGGAACATTATCCGGCGATACAATCTCCTATCAGTACAGGAACCCAGAATTGTACAAGACGATGTTTCTTTTAAAGTAATCCTATCACTGATAAAATTATGATCAACACCATCGTCATATTGGAGGATGAGCAACCGAATGCAGGCAGGCTAAAACGTTTACTTAAAATAATACGCCCAAAAGCTGAGGTAGCAGCTATTTTAGACAGTGTAGCAGATAGTGTAGCCTGGTTCAATGAAAATCCCCAGCCTGATGTGGTGATGATGGACATACGGTTAGCGGATGGATTAAGTTTTGAAATATTTGATAAAATCAAGCTAAACAGTCCGATCATATTTACCACTGCCTATGATGAATATGCAGTAAGAGCCTTTAAGTACAATAGTATAGATTATGTATTAAAGCCAGTAGAAGAGGAAGAGTTGCAAGCTGCATTCGAGAAACTGGAATCATTGTCAGGAAGTACAAATCCAAAGTCGCTGGAAGGGTTAGTTAACTTTTTTCAGCAAAAAGAATTCAGAAACCGGTTTTTATTGCCTTATAAAGATGGGTATAAGTCGGTTTTGGTCAGTGATGTAGCCTATTTTTATTCTGAGGCAAAGATAACCAGGGCCAGGTTGCACAATGGCACAGAAGAGATAGTTCCTCAAACACTGGAAGATCTGGAACAACAACTCAATCCCAAAACTTTTTTCAGAGCCAACAGACAATTTATTGTCCATATAGATGCCATTTACAGGATACACAATTACTTTAATGGTAAACTGAAAGTAGATATCAAAAACGATCCAGACACAGAAATTCTTGTAAGTAGAGAAAAAGCAACTCAGCTAAAAAGCTGGATGGACTTTTAGTGCTTATGATGTATTGATCAGGACTTTTGAAATCATTCTATTCGCTAAGCTTATTTAGCTCTGGCCATTTTAGTTGAGTTAACAGACTCAATTTTTCTGAGACCTTCTTATAACTTTTCCTGACCCAAGCTACCAACTTTGCTTTTATCTGGTTAGGGTATTTCTTTTTTTACCAAAGGTGTTAAAGTAAATAGCACTTGTATTTATCTATAGTAGTATTGGTATAACATCATCTTTAGTCAATTCCCCCCTCTTTTTGACGAATTACCCCCCTGACTAGTTTACTACAAAGATTTAATTTTGTCTTATTCAAAGATTAAACCGTCAATATTTATATATTGAATCTTGTATGAGTAAAGTTGCCTCTATTGACTACTCGAAAATCTTTTATAATTTCTTACCAATCACTTGCTAGTATTGAATATGCTAAAGTTTACATTACCCTTTTTTACTATTGCTTTATTACTTTCCGGCACACTTACTGAAACACCTTCTTCTCAACCAGAAAATTTATCCTTACAAGCTCAAGACCCAAATGCACAGAGAAGAGATTCCTTACTAAATACATCTACCTGGCCTGAAGATTTGAATGTTACTCTTTTTACCGGACCAGATCTTACTCCTAGTCCTGCCTGTCTGGCAGTAGCCCCAACAGGAGAGGTATATGTAGGGGTAGATAAAATGGGTTCACTAGGGAAAGAACCAGGCAAAGGCAGTATCGTAAAGTTAACAGATACCAACAACGATGGAAAAGTAGATCAGCATTCTGTCTTTGCTGAAGTCGACAATCCCCGAGGCATCCTCATTCAGGGAGATCAGGTATTTGTACTTCATACAGTATTTTCAAAGGAAAACAAGGTGGCTACCGGTATGGACCTGGTGGTTTTTGAGGATAAAAACCAGGATGGTGTAGCAGATGGTCCTTCTAAACCTGTCATACAACATATCAGTAACCCTACCTTTCTACAAAATCGGGGAACAGATCACGCAACTAATGGTATCCGTATGGGTATCGATGGTTGGATTTATATTGCCGTAGGGGACTTTGGCTTTCATAATGCAACTGACCGAACTGGAAAGCAACTGACTATGCTTGGGGGTGGAATTGCACGGGTACGACCTAATGGTTCTGAGTTTGAAATCTATACCCATGGAACCCGAAATATATATGATGTCGCCATTGATCCCTATATGAATACATTCACACGGGACAATACCAATGATGGAGGAGGCTGGAATATACGGTTTAGTCACCACATTCAATCTGGAGAGTATGGGTATCCTGCTCTTTTCAAACATTTTACAGATGAAATCATTCCTGCTTTGATTGATGTAGGAGGAGGTTCAGGTACGGGAGCGTTGTATATGGACGATCCTTCCTGGCCAGAAAAATACAACCATGTCCCTATGATGGCCGACTGGGGAAGAAGCCAGCTTTATATTCACAGGCTTACACCAGATGCTGCCAGCTTTACACAAAAAGAAGAAGAATTTATAAAGATACCTCAGATTACCGATGTGGACATAGATGCATCCGGAAGGGTATATCTTTCTGCCTGGGATGGTGCTGGATATTCGGGGAGTCCATCCAAAGGTTTTGTTACCAGAGTTATCCCAAAAAATTGGAGTTATAAGCCTTTCACTGATGTCAAAAAAGCATCTTTCAAACAACTTTCTACTTTGCTGGCAACCGGTAGTGGTGTAGCACGTCTGGCAGCACAACAAGAACTGATTGCCCGCTCAGCAAAAAAAGCGTCATCCATTGCCTGGAAAATTGCTTCGAACAATAAACTTTCACTGGATAGCCGGGTAGCTGGGATTTATACCTATGCTCAGGCAAGTGGTGCAGAAGGAATTGCTAAACTGGTCAAACTTACCGAAGACAAAGAGGTTGCAGAATTTGCGCTACGAGCCTTGGCAGACCGTCAGCCTATTCTCTCACAGGTGCCTGTTGAGCCATTTCTGACGGGACTAAATGATTCTAACCCTCGTATACAGATAGCTTCTATTATTGGATTAGGTCGTTTAAATAAGCCAGAGGCAGCACAGGCCTTACTAAAGGTAAAGGTTCCTGCGTCGTTTGTTGCCCCTGCATTAAACACAGAAGGACCTCATGCAACTCCTAATTCTGCAATCGTTCCTGCCCACTTGGCAGTACGTTCGCTGGTGAATCTGCATGCTGTAGAGGCCTGTATAAACGCTATTGGATCTGACAATTCAACACTTGCCCTATGGGCATTGCGTTATATGCATGACCAAAAAGCTGTTGCTGGTTTGATTACCGCTTATAACCGTACCTCTGATGCTGCACTGAAGAAAAATATATTGATCACATTGGGTCGGCTTTACAAAAAAGAAGCTCCATATGATGGCTCTTGGTGGTGGAGTACGCGTCCGGATACACATGGACCATATTACAAAGCCATTGACTGGGAAGGGTCTGAACCCATCAAAAAAGTATTGTTAGAAGAATGGAACAAAACCAGTGACAAACAATTTTTTACAGATCTAAACAGTCGTCTTCGACTTGAAATACCTGAATTAGGTGTAGAAGAAATTGTTGCAGCTAAAGAAGAGGTGAAGGTAGATTTGGAAAAGATTAAGAACAAGAAGGGGCAGATTGGTGAATCTTCTATCGAAGATGTAATGCTTGCCCTGGCAAAGATAGATGGAAATGCAGCGTTAGGTAAAACATTGTTTACCCAGCAGGGTTGCATTGCCTGTCACAGTCTAAGCAAAAGTGAAACTATGAAAGGGCCTTTTATGGGACAGATCGGCTCGATTATGAATCGGGAACAGATTGCAGAATCCATACTCAAGCCCAATGCCTCTATTTCACAGGGCTTTGCAACTGTCTTTATCACGGCTAAAGGAAATAAGAGCTATACCGGATTTGTGACTGAAGAATCGTCTACACGACTTGTATTACGTGATATTGCAGGACAGGTGTATACCCTGAAAACAGCTGATATTCTAAGTCGCAAGGAAATGGAAACTTCTATGATGCCTCCAGGTTTAGCCAACGCTTTATCCTATGAGGAATTTGCATCTCTGGTTACTTTCCTTTCCCAGCAGAAGAAATAATAATCTTTCTGTTAAAACAGGAAGCACAAATAAATTCGGATGTAATTCGATCTGAAACTTCAAACACAACAAAGCCTACACGTTCCGAGTGTAGGCTTTGTTCTTTTTAAGGTAAAAGCAATCAGAAAACACCTGCGGAAAGAAACATTCCTGCCTCTCCTTTCATACAGACACCCATCCTTACAGAAGAACAGCAAAGGAGGCTGTCAGGACAGGAAGGAAGTGAAGTCTTTTCAGGCTGACTAAAAGAGTAAGACTAGAAAATCAATACTGAACAGAAAAAAACGCTTTATCTACTTGACAGCGTTCTACAGATACCCAAACCGGTTCTATTCAAACTGGTATATTCTCCATTAAAGTCACTAAAAATGAAAGAAGTTATGAGTTAGAATAACCCCAATGATTCGGTTCAGGCTATCATCGTTTCAGAAGTAAATATTTACGGTTCGGTTACTTTTGGTCTTTACCTCCCAGGTTGTTTTCCTTTTTTTGTAAAAGAAATCAACCCAACAAAACGATGCAACTTCTTGCTCAACAAAGTAAAACCAGAAAACTTATTCTATTTACATCCTTATCTGTTCTGTTATTGGCTTGTGGAAATAATGAACAGCAAACCCAAGCCCCTCCTACTGACGTTGATTTTCTGGAAGTGCAGCCTGCAACAGCTCATGTAGAAAAGAAATATCCTGGTTCGATAGAAGGCTCAGTCAATGTCGATATCAAAGCTCAGGTGACTGGGTATCTGGATCAGATCTATGTGAGTGAAGGGGATTTTGTACAGAAAGGGCAATCTCTTTTTCGTATCAAAGGCGATGTCTATAACCAACAGGTTAACAACAGCCAGGCATCTCTCAAAGCAGCGTTAGCGGCAGAGGAGAATGCTCGTATTGAACTGGAAAAAATAAAACCTCTGGTGGCTGGAAAGGTAGTCTCTCAACTTCAGTTACAAACTGCTGAAGCCAATTATGCCTCTGCTCAGGCACAGGTAGCGCAAGCTCGTGCTGCATTAGGTTCTTCAGAGATTAATGCAGCTTTTAGTCTTATCAAAGCTCCTGTCAGCGGTTATATTGGCAGAATACCTAATCGTATCGGCAATCTGGTAACTCCGGCAGATATTACACCATTAACTACGCTTTCTGAGATCAGCCATGTGTTTGTATACTTCTCTCTGAGTGAAGCGGATTTTATATCGTTTGTGAAAGACAGAAAAGCAGATGAAGGCATCAATACCGTCGAACTCATTATAGCTGATGGAACGCTGTATGACCACAAAGGCAAATTGGAAATTGCCAGTGGAAATATTGATCGCACCACAGGAAGCATACCCTTAAAGGCCGTTTTCCCGAATCCTGATAAGCTACTGCGTTCGGGAGGTTCGGGTAAAATTATTCTGAAAAAGACACTTCCCTCTTCACTGACGGTTCCTATGTCCAGCGTAAAGGATATTCAGAACAAGTATTTTGTCTTTACACTGGCAGACAGCAATAAGATAACGATGAAGCCTATTGAAATTGCCGGAAAGTCGGACAACAATTACATCCTGAAGACAGGATTAAAAGCAGGTGAAAAGGTGGCTCTCAATCGCATCGATGCACTCAACGAAGGAATGGTAGTAGTACCCGGATCAACTCAGGACTCAACAGGCAAATCAAAATAAGACAGTATAGTATGTTAAAAAATATAATAGACAGGCCAGTATTGGCTACGGTTATATCCGTAGTATTTGTCATACTCGGCCTTATCGGGCTTCTCAGACTTCCGATAACCCGATTTCCGGATATCTCCCCTCCTACGGTTATGGTCAGTGGCAGCTATCCTGGAGGAAACAGTGAGGCTGTATTGCGTTCAGTGGTAACTCCCCTGGAAGAGCAAATCAATGGGGTAGAGAACATGCAGTACATCAGCTCTTCTGCCAGTAATGATGGTTCGTTCTCTATTCGGATTATATTCAAGCAAGGGGTAGACCCTGATCAAGCTGCTGTAAACGTACAAAACAGAGTGCAGCAGGCAACACCTATTCTGCCACAGGAAGTAGTGCGCATGGGATTAACTACTTCCAAACAGCAGAATAGTATGATCATGATCTTCAATATATACACAGAAGATAATGAGAAATACGATGAATTATTCCTTCAGAATTATGTAAACATCAATCTGGTTCCACAGATTAAACGGGTTCCTGGTGTTGGACAGGCGCAGATATTTGGTACGAAAGACTATTCTATGCGTATCTGGCTTAATCCGCAACGAATGGCTAGTTATGGACTTATGCCTGAAGACGTGACGAATGCTATTAGCCGTCAGAGTCTGGAATCTGCACCCGGAAAACTAGGTGAGGAATCAAATGCCGCTCTGGAATATGTAATTCGGTATCGGGGAAAAAAGAGTAAACCGGAAGAGTACGAAAATATCATTATCAAACGGAACGGCACCAATTTGGTACGGTTGAAAGATGTGGCACGTATTGAATTTGGGTCAATCAGTTATAGTGGGAATACAAAAGCCAATGGCAAACATGCTGTTACAGTTGCGATTCTGCAAACTACAGGGTCTAATGCCAATGAGATTGAAATAGGTGTGAACAAGGAAATTGAAAAAGCATCCCGGTCATTTCCTCCTGGTATCAAATTCAGTAAACTGATGAGTACCAAAGACCGTCTGGATGAGGCTACTCAGCAGGTAAAGTCTACCTTGATCGAAGCGTTTGTGCTGGTATTTATTGTGGTGTTTCTATTCCTGCAAGATTTTCGGTCAACGATTATCCCTGCTATAGCTGTTCCTGTAGCCATTGTCGGTACATTCTTCTTCCTGCTGGCATTCGGGTTTACGATCAACATTCTTACGCTGTTCGCTCTGGTGTTGGCTATTGGGATTGTGGTGGATGATGCCATTGTAGTAGTAGAGGCTGTACACAGCAAAATGGAAGGTTCAGACATGAGTGGTAGAGAAGCAACGCATAGTGCCATGAATGAAATCACAGGGGCGGTTATTTCTATTACGCTTGTGATGGCGGCGGTGTTTATTCCTATTGGGTTTATGACAGGTTCTTCGGGTCTGTTTTACAAGCAGTTTGCGTATACTCTGGCTATTGCTATTATCATTTCTGCTGTCAACGCCCTTACACTTACTCCGGCTCTCTGTGCCTTGCTATTGAAAAATACACACGATGCAGACCATACAGGCAAAGCGAAAAAGCTTGGTTTCAGTCAGCGTTTTTTCACAGCATTTAATACTGGGTTTGACAGCATGACAGGCCGGTATATAAAAGGAGTTCGGTTTCTGGCCAGAAAGAAATGGCTGGGAGTAGGTCTGATAGTGTTGGTTATTGCAGGCGCTGCCTTCCTGATGACCAGCACTCCACGAAGCTTTGTACCAATGGAAGACGACAACTTTATTGCTTATAGCTTAAGTATGCCTCCGGGCACGGCTCTTGACAATACAACGGCTGTTGCCCGAAAAATCGACAAACTGCTGGAAGACGTAGAATCTATTGAAAGCAACTCCAGCATCACCGGATTTAATATTCTCAGTGGTAGTGCGGGTCCTGCCTATGCCATGGGCTTCATTCAGCTAAAAGAAGTAAAAGACAGGGGTGTTATAAAAGACATTGACGTGATACATGGCCTCATTTCCGAAAAACTGAACACTATCAAAGAAGGATCAGTGATGGCGTTTCGGTTCCCTCCTGTAGATGGCTATGGGGCAACCAGTGGGGCCGAAATTGTATTACAGGACAAGATGGGTAGAGATCCTGCTTCTTTAAAGGCAATGGCCGATAATGTGCTTGGTCAGATTATGCAGCAACCCGGTGTACAATCTGCCTACACCATGTTTCGTGCCGATTACCCACAACTGGAACTGGAAGTAGATGAAGAAAAAGCGAGTGAACTGGGTGTAGAGGTTAGCAGCATGCTGGGTGCTATACAGACGTATTTCTCGGGAGATCAGTCACTGAACTTTACGCGATTTGGCAAGTTCTACCGTGTAAATATAAAGGCTGATGGTATTTTCAGAACGGATGAGGATGCATTTAACGAGATTTTTGTGCGTAACAACATGAATCAGATGGTTCCTGTAAAGTCGATGGTTACGCTGAGTAAAGTGTATGGCCCGGAATCTGTAAACCGTTACAATCTCTACAATTCTGTAACCCTAAACGTTGTAGCTCAGCCAGGTACCAGTAATGGAGCGATTATGGATCAGTTGGAACAAAGTGTATTAAAAAAGCTTCCAGCAGATTACAGCTACGAGTGGACAGGTCTGAGTCTGGAAGAAAAGTCTTCTGGTAACCAGACTATGGTTATCCTGCTGCTAAGTCTGATGTTTGTGTATTTTCTGTTAGCCGCCTTGTATGAAAGTTATCTGTTGCCATTGGCAGTACTTCTATCTATTCCTACAGGCATTATCGGGGCTTTCCTTGGAATTAAGGCTATCGGACTGGACAACAACATCTATGTGCAGGTAGGTTTGATTATGTTGATTGGATTACTGGCAAAGAATGCGATTCTGATTGTAGAGTTTGCCGTACAACGCAGAAGGGCAGGTCTGTCTATTGTTGAATCTGCACTGGATGGAGCTAAGGCCCGCTTACGGCCTATCATTATGACATCGTTGGCTTTTATTGTAGGTATGATTCCACTAATGCTAGCCAAAGGAGGCTCAGCAGTGGGTAACAAATCTATCAGTACAGGTGCGGCTGTTGGGATGCTAAGTGGAGTTGTGCTGGGGGTATTTGTTATCCCTCTGCTCTATATGATATTCCAGTTCATACAGGAAAAAGTATCTAGAAAAACGAAAGCAATTCCTGCCTAACTAACTAAGTATGAAAACATTTAATAAATATATAGCTGTAAGTGCCTTATTGCTTATATGCCTTTCGGCCTGTCGGGTAGGAAAAAAGTACAGCCGACCCGAACTGGATATGCCTCAGCAGTATCGTGAACAGCCAGTCTCTGTCACAGCAGATACAGTGCTGTTGCCCTGGAAAACTTTTTTTAAAGATGCTGCACTAGTAGGATTAATTGAAAAAGCACTGTCTAAAAACAATGATGTGGCAGTGGCCGTGATGAATATGCAACAACTAGAGCTGAGCTACAAACAGGCAAGATTGGGATTGTTGCCAATTGTTGACCTGAATGTATCCGCCAACAGAAACTGGCTTTCCAAGAACTCACTCAATGGTTCGTTGAGTGAACAGTATCTGGGAACCCGTTATATGGATGACTACAGTGCCACCCTCAGACTATCCTGGGAAGCAGATATTTGGGGCAAAGCGAGAATGCAGAAAGAAGGAGCTCTGGCTACCTACTTTTCACAAAAGGAAAATCTTTCTGCCTTGAAAACACGAATCATCGTACAGGTGGCTCAGGCCTATTACAACCTGATTGCCCTTGATGAACAACTGAAGGTTGCCAAACGAAATGTCGAACTGGGTGATACTACCTTAGCGATGATCCAGTTACAGTATAACTCAGCGTTGGTAAATTCGCTGGCAGTAGAACAAGCCGAAGCCCAGAAAAAAACAGCCGAGTTGCTGGTTCCTATGACTTTGCAAACTATCGCTATGCAGGAAAATGCACTGAGTATCCTGTGTGGCAGCTTCCCTGATAGTATCACCAGAGCCGAAAGCCTTGCTGCTGTCATGCCAGAGGAAGTATTTCCGTCAGGTGTACCTGCTGCCCTGTTAAGTCGCAGGCCGGATGTAAAAGCAATGGAGTATATGATCGTGTCAGCCAATGCGCGGACAGGATTAGCCAAAGCAGCATTGTATCCAACGATAAGTATCACACCCTCTATAGGATCTAACTCTTATTTGTTTAACACCTGGTTTGATCTTCCCGGCTCATTGGTAAAAAGCGTGGGTGTTGGCCTGACACAACCCATTTTTCAGAAACGTTCGCTTAAAGCTGCCTATGACATTGCCTTGATTGATCAACAGAAAGCATCTGCTCAGTTCCGGCAATCTGTGTTAACAGCAGTAGGCGAAGTATCCGATGCATTGGTCAGATCAAAATATGCAGATGAACGCATTGACCTGGTAGAGAAAAAGAAAGCCTCTCTTACCAAGGCAACCCATGATGTTATGATGCTTTACAAAAGCGCTATGGCAACCTATCTGGAAGTGATTACGGCTCAGAACAACGCATTACAAAATGAACTGGAGGCTATTACAATCCGAAGGGATAAGTTAAACGCAATTACAGATTTGTATCGGGCTCTCGGTGGAGGTGTTGAAAATTAGGATTTAAGCTGATATCTGTAGTTTTGTATAGAGTATCATAGTGAAAACCTGACATTTCTGACAGAACAGACCCCTGTAAAAAACATTTTTTAAAGGGGATAGAGCATTGTAATTCTTTAAGTATTTGATAGACAGCATATTATTTTATTTAAAAATTCTGGAATCACTTTTCACGTTCAGACTAAATACACAATGCCTGTACCCATACTTTATAAATTACTGTTAACCAATCAGATATAGTAACTATATAGTTACCCTCCTTTAAAAAATGTTTTTTACAAGGGTCTGATCTGTCAGAAACGTCAGAAGTTTTACTCTTTCTAAAGAATTGCCTTGTCATTAATAAAGTCCATAGCAAGGCAACGTTCCCCATGTTGGTGTTATCACCAACGACCACTTTCCCATTGTTCATGTTGGTGATAACACCAACGACGGGAATGCTCAATACAAGCAGACGCTGCTTTCAAAATGGACACAAGCGGACACTTGCGCCAGAAACTTTCTTTGTTTCCAGAAAAGATATGGGACAAGATAAGGCACACATTCTGGCTCACCAAATTCTCATTTGTTGTCCTTTTTTGGCAAGCAAAAAATGAAGGAGCTAGTGGAAGAGCAATGTAAGTGACAATAAACAAATGACAAGAGAGTAATTCTCAAAAATCACCTCAAGCCTACACTTTTTTCAAAAGCATAGGCTTGAGTCCTACTCACATCCAAGATTCGGGATCACTCAAGTTTCTTACGCTTCCCTCAACAGAATTACTTTAACTTCTCTTTGAAGAAATCGGTAGTACGCTTCCAGGCAAGTTCGGCGGCAGCTTTGTCATATCGGGGAGTAGTATCGTTGTGGAAGCCATGATTGGCGTTGGCATACATATACTCAGTGTATTCTTTATTATTTTCCTTGAGTGCTTTCTCATAAGCAGGCCATCCTTCATTTACACGCGTATCCAGTTCTCCATAATGTATCAGCAATGGTGCTTTTATCTTGGGAACGTCTTCTGTGGCGGGCTGTCCACCATAGAAAGGAACGGATGCTGCCAGATTGGGGATACGAACTGCCATCATATTGGCAATCCAGCCTCCGAAGCAAAAGCCTACCACACCTATCTTACCGTTGCAGTTTTTATGTTTGCTCAGGTATTCATCTGCGGCAATAAAGTCTTCGAGCATTTCATTTCTATCCCGCTTACTCTGTAAGGTTCTGCCCTCATCATCATTGCCCGGATATCCACCTAGTGGAGTCAATGCATCTGGTGCCAGCGCAATAAAGCCGGCCAATGCAGCCCGACGGCAAACATCTTCAATGTGCGGATTTAGTCCTCTGTTTTCGTGGACTACCACAATCCCTCCTAGCTTCTTTTTGGTATCCGCAGGCATTGCCAGCAAACCTTTGATCGTACCACCCCCTTTTGGAGAAGAATATTGGACATACTCTGTTTTTAACCGCGGATCATCGGGTTTGATCTGAACCGCCCCTATATAATCTGGCATTAAAAAACTCATCAATGAGGTTACAGTTAAACCTCCTACTGCATACGCAGATAGCTTCTGCATAAAATCACGCCTGTCAATACGGCTATGGGCATAATCGTCGTACAGATCAAAGACTTCCTGTTTAATGTCTTCTTTATTTAGTTGGCTCATATGGGTTTGTTTATGAATATATGTAGTACTAAGTCATGAGTTTATAAACCTTTACACTTGTATGGCAGTTTCTTATCGGGCTGCTGTTTTCTTACCAGCAATCTGCTCCAATAGCTGGTAACGTTTGTTTTGATCTGTCTGTGCAGCAGACGTTACATCAATTTTCATTAGCTGTACATCGCCCTGAGAACCTACAACTGACCATTTTGGTAAATTACCTCCATTGGGATTACCTGTTTTAATAAAGTTGGCGAAATAAGCCTGCATGGTTTCAGATACTTTGTAATCTTCTTTTGTCCAGGAGTAAACCTTATTGGTAGACAGATTACCCATAGCATACTCTATCTCTGCTGAATGCACAGCACCCCGAGCCGGAGGCATTTTTATGGCAGTAGGATCATTGGCTTTGATTACCCCTCCTGCCATTCCGGCTGAAGCATCACCCATTTCAGGCGTCATGGGTGGACGGGGACGAGTATAAAAATAACGATATACAGGCTTCCCTCCTGTTTTGCTATGCAAATCAATCCACTGCCAGGTACTGAAACCTGTACCCCTGTCACTGGCTAACTGGGTTCCCATATCCATTACCTGTTCCTGTGTGGTAGCCGGATATAGCTTTAGTACCTCTCCAGCCTGTTCGCCAAAATGTTTTTGCAGGGCTTTCTCATAATTTTCTACAGTAGGAGGCTCTTCTCCCAGTATGGATCTGTAATTCGCTTCTTCTGAGTTCCAACCTGCCAGTAGTGGTACATGCGCCTGTTGCCCTGCCTGAAAAATGACAACCGGGAAGTCTGGCAGAAAATATCCATCCACGATTGGTCTGAAACGTGGTGTCTCAGGTTTGGCAGTGGTTTCCAGCAACTGATCGGCTGGCATGTTCCGCAGAGCTTCCAGTGTAGTAGCCCCGATGCTTTTGGCGTAATTCAGTCCCATTTCTTCCGCCTGAGCCAAAGTAGCCAGTGGTTGCAGCGAAAGCAATGAACCACTTTCTCCAATGGCACCAGCAATCAGATTTCGGGATAAGGGTGAGGCCATCTGAGCAGAAACAGAAGAAGAGCCTGCTGACTCTCCGGCAATGGTGATCTTTTTAGGATCACCCCCAAAAGCGGCAATGTTTTGCTGTACCCAACGCAATGCAGCACTCTGATCCATCAGGCCATAGTTTCCCGATGCCTTATGTGAAGATTCTTTGGTTAATTCCGGATGTGCCAGAAAGCCAAACACACCCAAACGGTAGTTGACTGTAACGGTGACAATGCCTTTCTGGGCCATATTCTCACCATCATACCGGGGCTCTGACCCATCACCCGCCATATAGCCACCTCCATAATAATAGACTAATACGGGCAATTTCTCATTTCCTGACTTTGCCGGAGTCCATACATTCAGATACAAACAATCTTCACTCATGCCATTGGAACGAAAGTTCATATCTCCGAATACCGCCCGCTGCATAGCCCGTGGGCCAAATTTGTCCGCTTTCCGCACTCCTTTCCAGGGTTGAGGCGGTTGAGGCTCCTTCCACCGCAACTGGCCTACGGGAGGAGCTGCAAATGGAATCCCTTTAAATGCACGAATGCCACTCTTTTCTGTGACGCCTTCTACTGTGCCTTGGGATGTTTTAACAAGAGGAGAATTAGTGGAAAAGTCTCGTTTTGGCTGACCAATAGCTGTACACAGTAGACCACTAGTGAATAGAAGCAAAAAAATAACGCTTTTCATATACAAAGTATCGAATGAACATATAGGTGTAAATGTTAAGGAGGCTTCTTTGTATGGAATGATAGCCTAAATATAAATTTATCTTCTGAACAAATACGTAAATCAGAGAAAAAATCATTATACTGATTATTCCTTATCAACTAACCAGATGCCACTTTGATAGAATCTATAGGCATTTTCAGAAGAATTGAGGAAAGAGGTTTCTACAAATATGTTTAAAAAATATCCGACGTTGTCAAATTACTATCCGTAAGTCACCTTTTTTCACAAACTTTTCTGGACCCTGTGCATAGTTCTATACATCAGAGCGATTTGATTGAAACAATGCGTGTGAATTCTTTTTGCGGTGAATTATGCTCAAACACAAAACGTGCGGTTTATTCCGTTCAAAAAAAATTATTGCAGTTAATTCAACGCATCCGCATTTTTGCGGTGAACTCTGGGCAAAAACTGTTTTGACAGAGGCAAACGCCAAATCATTTCTTCAAATGAAAATGCATAGAACCATGCACAACAGAATGACATAGGCATAGTTCTATGCATAAAGTTCTCACTATTATTAGTTGTAGTATTCAACTTCAATCTGCAACTGGCGAGTACCATTGGTATCATAGTTCACTCCCATCCGGATATCCCGGATATATTGCCACTGCCTTTTTCCAAATATCTGCGTGTTAAATTGATAGACACCCGTTTGCTGACGGATCAGAATATCTTTTTTAGCATAAATTGAGATAGCATTTTTGATACTGGGCACGCTGATTCTCAATTCAGAAGCGATCCTTTTCTTTACACCCATGCTGATAACAACTTCCCCATCTGCATCCATTTCCATCAACAGTTCAAACAAAATTTCATTGGCCCATCTGGGAAGGTCATAGAAATAGGCCACATCCATCAAAAACTGCTTCAGACGACGAGATTGTTTTTGTGAAATTCGTGTTGCATCCCTGCCATCCGTTGACGGATCAGAAATACAGATTTCAGCTGTTTGCATAGATAGTACAGTTAGAGTTTGTGTGCCTGGGGAGAATCGAACTCCCACGCTAAAAAAGCCTCAGGGTTTAAGTCTGAGATGTCTGCCAGTTTCATCACAGGCACAAAGTAACTATGGTGTCCATAAAAGGATTCGAACCTTTACTCTGTTAAGAATCCGTGTTTGAGACGGATGTGTCTACCAGTTTCACCATATGGACAAATACATGTATCCCTGGTGCGATTCGAACGCACAACGGCTGGTTCCTAAGACCAGTGCCTCTGCCAGTTGGGCTACAGGGACATTACTAAAACAAAGTTTTCAACTCACTCTCATTGTGAAATAAATATTTCTGACCTACGTACCCGGAGTGGGATTCGAACCCACAAAGCCGTGTTTCTGAGACACGTATGTATGCCAGTTCCATCATCCGGGCATAAATAAAAAAGCCTCCTTACCAATGGCAGGGAGGCTTTTATGCATCATTGAATCCAATTACGCATAAGGCTCCCTTGCCTTCCAGAGTAGGAGTGCGAGTAATTGCAATAAGAAGAATGTGTAAGAGGTACTCATAGTTTTGTTTTCTGTTTGAAAATGTATTACTGGTGCGGGATTGTGGTAACGCTCCACATCCTCAGCTTTTTCAGAGCTGCGCTTCTACTTAGTTAGCTTATCCCACATTAAAAAACTCTATGTAAACAAAAAAGCCCCAACTAGTTGCTGGGGCTTTTCATATTGTTATGTTCAGACAATACTAGTTTACCCCATCTTGTGCAGATAGTAGAAATAAGTAGAGGCTAAACAATAGTTGCGTTTTCATGTTACAAATGTATGTCTATTTTTTAGTCTGCTCCAAACCTGTGATGGTAAATAGTTTTGATGACTGTTTATGAGTAGTCCAGTAGCAGCTTCAAATAACCTATAATTTATTCTTCTTCCAAATCATATTCATCTTCCAGATCAAAAAAGACACTACACTTTTTGGGAAACAGTGCGCGTATACTGGGTTTATCTTTTTCAGAAATAAGATTATTATCTAAGGAGACCATGTCTAACCTTTTTAGGTTACTAACCTCAGGTGGCAAATTTATCAGTTGGTTCCCGTATACTGATAGTCCTTCTAGCTTTCTCAAATTACTAATTTCAGAAGGAATAAATTGCAATTTATTATTGTCAAACTCTAACCTATCTAAATTTTTCAGATAGCAGATTTCCAGAGGAAATACAGAAAATTGATTATCACTCAGATTCAGATATTCTAATCGTTTCAGATGGGCGATTTGAGAAGGTATACTACTTAAATTATTCTGTTTTAATTGTAGAGAAGTCATATTTGTTAGTTTACCTATTTCTGGAGGTAAAATTTGTATTTTGTTCTGTCTCAAATATAGCCCTGTCAGATTTTTGCATTTACTAATCTCTTTTGGTAAAGATTCCAATTGATTTTCAGATAGATTTAACTCTAATAAATTTCTCAAATCGCCAATTTCTTGAGGTAATGAAGCAATTCTATTATAAGACAAGTCTAGATCGGTCAAGTTCGACAATCTGCAAACCTCAACAGGAAAACTTTGGATTTGATTGAAAAATAAATCCAGGAAAGTAAGTTCACGAAGATCTCCTATACTCGCAGGTAACGAAGAAAGCTTGTTTTCTTTAAGGTAAAGCTGCATAAGATTACTCAGCTTTCCAATTTCTGATGGCAGGGCATAAAGTTCATTCTTATTTGCTATCAGGTAGTTTAATGCAGACAAATTACCGATTTCAGCAGGTAATTCTCTGATTTTATTAGATGTCAGAATTAGTGTACTCAGTTGAGTAAGTTTACCAATAGTAGATGGTAAGGAAATTAGCTGATTATTACTAAGATCCAGTTTTTTCAACTTTGCTAATTCACCTATTTCATCTGGTAAGATTTCCAGTTGACACTGTGCAAGATCTAGAATTTCCAGATTAATAAAATATCGGATCTGTTTGGGCAAAAATCCCCCATTTACTTTAGACCATTTGATTTCCTTTGTGAAAACAATATCGGCTAACTTCTCGATGAATGACTTCTCTGTTTTTCCTGGGATGAATATGTTATAAGCTATCTCAATATCGTTTTTGAACTTCTCAATATCTAATTCGAAAGACTTTATAATTTTTAAAATATTTTGAGGGTCTTCTTCCGAGTTGGAAAGAAGCAACTGTATTATCTTCTCCTTGTACGATTCTAACATAACTCTTTATAAAGTAGCAATTAGGTTTGTATGATTTAATTATAGTTGTCACTTTCCCTCAAACAGGATTATCTCTTGCTATTAGTCCTTCAAGTCTAATAGACTACTAATTTATGGACGAATTATTTGTGGAGTAATAATCACCTCAGAAACTTTATCAGTCAAGTGAGAGTTTCCTTAAAGAGTAAGTACTATATTTGAATTCTACAAAACAATTTTATTTCCTTTCTGTAAATCCTATCGTATGAAAACAGCTTCATTGACCGAATTGTATGAAGAAATCACCACCTGTACCCATACAGATCTGACTGCACTTTTACCCAGTGGCATTCAACAACAGGTAGGACACTTTAATCTGTTTGATATCAATAACCTGTTTAAAAATATTCAGCAAACACCCGCTTCTCCCTATCCATGTCGATCGTTTTACAAGATAAGCCTTACCATTGGAGCCAGTCAGGTGATCTATCCCAATAAGGTTTTCGATATTAAACAAGCAGCCTTAATTTTTTCCACTCCTAAAATGCCCTTTTACTGGCATCCATTTGATATGAATCTATCGGGTAAATTTTGTGTCTTTACCCCGGATTTTTTGCAACCGCTGAAAAGTGGCGTTGTACTGGACGAACTACCAATCTTTAATGAGAACGAATATCCTGTATTTGTACTCTCCGATGATCAGTGTATACATGCCATGGCTATTTTTCAGCGGATGCAGGAAGAGCTTAAATCAGACTATGCTTACAAATATGACCTGTTGCGGACCTATGTGCTGGAACTGATTCACTTTGGACAAAAACTACAGCCTGCTACAACCCTTCATCCTACACATAGTGCATCAGCCCGTATTACTTCACTCTTTATTGAGTTACTCGAACAACAGTTTCCTATTGAAACACCCCAACAACAGGTACGTTTACGTACAGCCAAAGAGTATGCAGATGTGCTGGCTGTCCATGTAAATCATCTCAATAAGATTCTCAAGCAAGAAACAGGACGTACTACCACCGATCTCATTTCTGAACGCATTGCACAGGAGGCACAGGTTTTGCTAAAGAAAACACATTGGACTATGGCAGAAATCTCAGACAGTCTTGGCTTTGCTGATGTTGCCCACTTCTCCCATTTCTTCAAACGTCAGACTCTGCTTTCGCCAGCTGCCTTCCGGGCAGAACGCAGCTATCAGACAGCTTAAACTAGACAAAAGATTGAATTATACAAAAGACGGATTGGGATATACAAAACAAATCCGACGTAACAGGTAGATATTTGCAGTGTTCATTAACTGTAAATATTAACCCAATGGCAACAAATAAAATTGCGCTGGTTACTGGTGGTAGCCGCGGTATCGGCAAAGACATAGCTCTAAGTCTGGCAAAAAAAGGAACTGACGTTATTATTACCTATCATAGTCAGCAAACAGAAGCCGAATCAGTGGTAACTCAAATAAAAGACTTAGGTCGCAAAGCCGCAGCATTACCTTTGAATACAGCAGACACCAGCACCTTTGATGCTTTTTCCAACAAACTTACGTCCGTTCTAAAGAGTACTTTTGAGACAGATCATTTTGACTTTTTGATTAACAATGCGGGTACGAGTCTAACTTCACCTATTGCTACCCACACAGAAGAACAGTTTGATCAGATGTATGCGATTCATCTGAAAGGAGTATTTTTTCTGACTCAAAAAATGCTGCCTTTACTAAACAATGGAGGGCGTGTGATTAATATGTCTTCAGCCGTAGCACGTATCACCTATCCGGGAGTGTCTGCCTACAGTATTATGAAAGGGGCAATTGATGTGTTTACCCGAAATTTAGCAGCTGAACTTGGTCCAAGAGGCATTACTGTCAATGCGATTGCTCCGGGTGCTGTCTTTGGAGGAAGTACTATGACCGATACACCTGAGATGCGAACCTTTGCCGCTCAGATTTCTGCGCTTGGTCGTATAGCACTACCTGATGATATAGGAGGTATTGCAGCCTTTCTATGCAGTGAAGATGCACGATGGATTAATGGCCAGCGTATTGAAGCAACTGGAGGTGTAGGCCTCTGACATTACTTTCATCCTGAACTGTTAGCTTATTGTCAACAGTTCAGGATAGTTTCAGAAAGCATTCGATTTATAACAATAAAGTCCAGCTCTTACTCAAATTTAATCTCACAATTGGGCAATAAGGATCTAATAGTCTTTTTTTCTGACTCAGAAAGTGGATTACCTGCTAAATGTAACACATCCAGATTCCTCAATTTATTTATCTCAACAGGAAGAGTTTTCAATTGATTATTATTCAGATATAAGTTCTGGAGGTTCGTGAGTTCTCCTATACTAGCAGGTAGGGCTTGCAATTGTGCATTTTCTACATTCAGATATTCTAGTCTGGAGAGTTTTCCAATACAGGAGGGGAGATATACTATATTTGTTGATTGCAATTCTAATATTTCCAGACTTTCCAACTCAGTAATCTCTTCAGGAAGAGTTTGAAGTGGATTCTGGCCAATTTGCAGACTTCTTAAGCTTTTAAGTTTTCCGATTGTTGATGGAAGACTATGTATGTTGTTATTATTCAAATACAGGAATTTTAATTGTTGACAATCACCTATTTCTTCTGGAAGAGATTCTAATTTATTGGTTTGTAGCTTTAAGGTTTCAAGTAAAATACATTTACCAATTTCAGGAGGCAATTGCTGTAAGTTTGTTTTTTTAAGTCCAGTATTTCGAGTTTTTGACATTGTCCTATTTCTGCGGGAATAAAAGACAGGTGATTTCCTGACAATAGCAGTATTACCATATTTCGGAGAAAGCCTATTTCTACAGGTAATTCAACTATGTGATTAAGCGAAAGAGTTAATACATCCAGACTTATCAGATATTTAATCTGTGGAGGTATACAATCTAATGGAGTGAAACCGTCAAAGCCAAGCTGGCCGGAATGACTTATTCTTGTTAAAGATAGTAACCTGACAATTTTTTCACTTAAAGATAACGATTCTCCCCATTGACGTGTTTTCTCCACCCAGTCATAGAGTGTGTTCATATCATTTTTGAACGCTTCAATATCTATCTGGAGAGAATTTGACACTTCCAGGCCAAGTTCAATACTTTCCTGTTGACCAGAAAGCAACAAACGCATTACATTTTCTTTTTCACTGTCTATTTCTGACATATTATTTACTTGACTTTTATCCTTGCCCAATATAGATGAAACTGCATCAACTTTCCCATCAATACGATAACAAAAGCAAGTAGTCATGTACTAACTTAAGTTTTTTGTAAAGCTTGAGAAACGGCATAACTATCTTCCAGCAGCCGATACCAAACTATTTGATCATCTTTTATAGATAGCCGAATACAGAATAAGGAATTTACTATTTGATCCGTTTCCAGCATTCGGGTTGAAAAATCGCCTGTAATAACAGCCTGACTATCTTCTACCAACAGCAAGTCCATCTGTACTGCAAGAGGCTCAGTCTGAGACCACAACAGTTCATAGAAATTTTTCACATCCTCCCGGGTCTGTCTTCTTCCTGTCCAGGGAGCCAGGGTTTCATTGCCTGGTATATACCAATCTAGCTTTTCGGCAAAAAGGAGGGTTAACTTATCCAGATTTCTATTGGTTAGATTTGCCAGGAAATCCTGTACTAGCTGTTGGGTATGTTCAGTTGCCATATAAAATCAATTATCTCTGTTACTACAACAAAGCTAGATAGCTTCCGGCAGTGAGAATTGACATTTTACGACAAAGAATACAGCCTTAGTCATAGAATCCGAGTTTCTTTAGTGTGAATTCTGATGGAAAGATCTCAGCCTTTTTTTGGATCAATGTTTTCACTGGCTATGCTTTTCCAGCAGGCCTCAAATAACTGATCCTGCAACCATTCATCTGTTAAATCCACCTGATTATTAATAAAAGCCTTCAACATACCAATAATGGGACTATGTGCCAGATTGAGGAGAAGCACTGTTGGTAGGTTTTTTAAGAGACTTTTGTTCTTCCCTTTCTCGATAAGTTTTGTTAATGGGTCAATAATACCTAACCATTTCTCTTTACTTTCTTTCAGCAGAATGGGTGAGAAACCATATTGTTCGATAAAGTTGAAATAATCCGGATTGGAGACAAAAAATGTAACAAGGTTTCTCATCATCGCTATGGCAGTTTCCTTTAAAGGACGTTCCGACTGAAAGTTTTTAAAAACTGCCACCTCAGATTCTCGTACAATTTTCTGGTACAATTCGTTAATAATTGTCTCCTTGCTGTCAAAATAGATATATGCCGTCCCAATAGCCAATCCTGCCTCTTTTGCTAACTTCTTCATGTTGAGATGATACAACCCTTCCCGGTTTACCAGCTTGAGTGTACTTTCAAGTATGAGATCTTTCGTGTTGGTATTCATATATCCCAAAATAAGTGTACCCTATGACATCCAGAAACCTGAGATGTTATAGGGTAAATAGTATGAATTTCTTCTTTCAAAACTATATTTCACATAGAGAAAGAAAGGAGTGTTTTGTAAGAAACATTTTTCAGAGATGCTTTACAAAACTATCAGCCTCTTCTCTTTCTGCGTATGTAAGATAAAACTATTACAGAAGTATGCAAGCTTTTTACAACTTTAGTAATTTCATTTATGAAGAAACTACTTTTTATGGCATATACAATTACAATAGATACATTCTGAGATGTCTACTCATAAAAGAATTGAGATGAAAATAGCATTAAAATAGCCTATGAATGAAAATTCATACACTTCTCTACACTACTGGAAGGATATAGTAAAACACAAAAGCCTCCACAATATTTTGCCAAGACCCAATATAAAAAACCGGGTTTTATAATTAGCTTACTTTTGAAAAACTATTTCACAACAGTAGCTTCCAATTCAATTTTCAGGGTTTCGAAAAGGCTTTTTACTTCCAGTAAAGTAGTAGCTTGTTTTAAATTGTGTTTTGCAACCCAGTCCTGAAATACATCAAAACAGGTAAATAACTCTGCCGAAGAAGTAGTGAAGACATTTAACCGCACAATATTCTGGCATTCATATCCAGCCTCCGTAATCACTTGTTCCAGATTTCGAATGGCCAAAAGTAATTGCGTTTTCATATCATCCGTACTGGATTGCCCATCGGCATGTACTGCAGCCTGTCCTGAACAATAAAGTATACCTTCTGTTTGTCTTACTTCAACAGCCTGCACGTAACTACGTTGATCCTGCCATTGCCAGGGATTAATTGCTCGTTTTTCCATTTGTTCATGTGTTAGTTTATGCCATTACAGGCACAACAGTGAATAAATATATACACGGCAAAGGTCTGCAGACTACATAATTTCTTTGTGTGACAAACATCACAACTTCACATTTACAGAAAGCAGGCTATGAGGATAGTCGGCTCAAGGTTTCGCGCGAAACACCCAGATAGGAAGCGATCAAGGTTTTAGGTACACGCTGCAATAGAGCAGGATAGCGTCTGAGGAGCTGATCATACCGCTCAGTTGCGTTAGAAGTTAAAAAAGATAGAATACGTTGTTGTGAGGCAATATGTCCTGAATTAGCTTTGGCAAGAAAGAAATGTTCCATCTTTTGAAGGCCTGCACATAGTCTCTGATAGTTTTCCAATGAAAGACAGAGCACATGCGTATGTTCAAGACACTGTAATGACAAAGTTGCTTTGGTCTGGGTATGATAAGCCAGAAAATCGGTTTCCCACCAGTCTTCCAGGGCAAATGAAACAATATGATGTTTTCCCGCTTCGTCGTTATATCCCAGCATTAAAAGTCCTGAAAGTACAAAATAGGCATACTTGACTTTTTCATCTTTTTGAATAAGAAATTCGCGTTTTTTGTAGTGTCTCTCTGTAAAGTGAGAAGACACAAACACATACTCCTCATCTGTCAGATGTACTATCTTTTCTATATGTGTTCTTAGTTTTTCATGCATACAAGTAATAAATCTGGAATTGGCAGTGAGCAAAAGTAGTATATAGTTCACTTCTATTTTGAAATACGATTACAAGTGTTTTATTTATATCAGAATTAACTTATTTCCTCTATGCGTAGACTTATTTTTTCGCTTTTCCTGATTCAGGTAATAATAGTAATTTTTACTCCTGTAAAGGCTCAAAAGGCAGATTCTGATAGTGCGTCAATTATCCAGAATCGTTATGGTTTAGATCCAACAACTCCACTTACACAACGGGTACGCAAGACTTCAGAGAGCGTATTGGAAAAATTCAGAGAGGCGGGGATGAATCCAAGCGAACACAAAGTCACATCTGAAGAAGAAAAAATTATAGCGGAAGCGTTTGCAACTCTACCCCCTTTACATCAGCGTGTACTCAAGGAACATTTACGCAGTATCAACTTTCTGGACAATATGCCCAATACTGCACTGACTTCCACTATAAACTTTGAGGACAAGTTTACCGTGTATGATATTACGATTCGGGCTGCTATTCTCAAACAAACGATCTCAGAATGGTTAACAACCAAAGAACTTACCTGTTATGATACTACTCATTCTCAAACCAACGTTTTTGTGATAGCAGGAGAATTAAATGCGCTGGTGTATGTACTACTGCATGAAACTACTCATGTTGTAGATGGGTCGCTAAAATTAATTTCAGAACCATCTTCTTCTGTTGCCAATTCCTTTTCTGCAGCTTTCACAAAAGGGATCTGGACAGCAAGAACCAAGCTGGCAACTTCTCTTCAGGACTCCTTGTTGTTAGCTAATCGATTTCAATCCGGTAAAGCTATGTCTATCAGTTATGCACGAAAACTATACCAGTCACTGGCCAAAACACCTCTACTTTCGCTGTATAGTACCAGTAGCACACATGAAGATCTGGCTGAGTATCTAACAGTATATCACCTGACACATAAGCTAAAACAACCCTTTAAAATTGTGGTAGAGGATAAACAAAAGTTTGTTTATGAACCTTTTAATTCAAAGTTGGTAAAAAGCCGTACGAAGTTATTGGAGTACTTTTATATATAGAATGACTCTACACTATCTTAACTAAATAAGAAACGCCTTCTCTCCATTATTGAAAAAGCAATGAAGAGAAGGTAAACTTTAAATGTATAATTCTCATTCGTTCTATTGAGCGGTATATGTCACTTCATTGGTAACATAGTCCAACTTTCCATCTATGTAGCCATCAGTTGCTTTGAATTTTAGGCGTAAAGTTTTATCGTTCAACTCCGTAATTTCAGCCTCACTCCCTAAAAGGAAACCAAGCATTGCATTTTTATTATCTGTAGTCGGAACTGGCAGTCCGCTGAGCAGTAGCTTTTTATTATCTTGACTCAACTCCCATTTTAGATTGTTCACCTGACTAACTGACTTAGTACATACGTTTGCCCCTTCAGAGTAATTGGCATTTTGATCACTACTCAATATCAGAATATTATCTTCCATACATAGACCATCTATCCCCCGCTTGTATCCATTGGTAGTCAGGCCTGTTAACTTCCAGGATTTTCGACTTCCACCTGTCAGTGATTGTGCAGCAATAGAAACATGTAACTTAGGGTCTAACTTGAGATTGGAATTGGTTATTTTAGGCTGTGCAGAAACTGGCTTTGACACCTGAGCCTGTGTAACATATGAAACAAGCCCTAACAGGCAGACTGTAAAAAGAGATCTTATAAGCATAATAAAAGAAGAGTGATAAAGAAAGTGGTTTCCTGCATAAAATATCCTGAAAACCACCTATGAAAGAGTTATTGATAAAAGTAAGTAAAGGCATAAGGGCCTGGATAGTAAGCAGAATTGGTATTAGTCGCTAGCAGTTGCGCTGCATACCCCCAGCCACTGTCATAACTATAGCTTACACTTACATTGGAAGCAAGCCCTGTGAGATCTGTAAAAGTATATGTAGTTACATTATTGCTATAAGACAACCATTGACCAGGAGTGCGAGCCAGATCATACGCAACAGTTTCCATCCACCAGAAAGCAATATTCGATTTAGCTGTAATCCATGGACTCAATTGTGAATCATATCCTGTTGCCTGAATAGTAAAATTACCATATACGGGAGATCCTGTTCGGGTTACTGTATTCAGATTTCCGTTTGACAAGTAGGTAAAGGCGTATTGGTTATTGGCACCTGCAATATTGTACTGAAAGTGATCAATCCGATTGGAAGCATCATAGAAAAATGACTGACTAAACTGAAAAAAGCCATTCAGACTACAACTGGCTCCGGTAATTTTTCCGTCTGAATTGGTTGACACATTGATCACTGTACCATCATCACCTGTTACTGTGGTTAGATGCAGATTACTATCATAAGCAAATCCCCAGCGGGTAGTTGTGATTCCACGTGATGGTGCTTTGAGTGCATCAGTGATAACAGCCATATTAGGTACTTTACTGCCACTACGGTAATAGAAGTTGATTGTTTTCCCTGACCCCAGCGAAATACTGGAAATATAGCCAACCTGAATAGGCGGAATAATAATGCCTGCTCTTGCACTTTTGTCTGCAGAGCCATCCTGTGGAACAATAGCAGCTTCTTTCTGGCAGGAACTCAACAGAGCGATTAGTACCAGTAAAACAAAAAGAAATGGGTTGGTGTGATTTTGATAGGTTTTCATAAAAAATTGAGTTGAGGTTTGTAAAAGAGATTGATTTACGTATTCCTCATGCCTGAACAAATACAAAACTTTTCATTTACTTTCTCAGAATATAAGTAAAGTACCGAGTAGCTATTTGCTGAGATTATGACAAAGGTAAAGACACACCTACATGAGATCAAGACATAAACATGTGCATTTGAGTAGGTGATTAAGAGAGTATACCAGCACAAAAAAATAAAACCCACCTTTGTAGAGCGGGTTCTGTCAGATAACAAAGAATAAGGCTGTTTTACACCAGTTTGTTTTTTAAAGCTTTGGCTACGGCTTCTGAGCGGGAGTGAACCTGTAGCTTTTCATAGATGCGTTTAATATAGCCCCGCACTGTATCAATCGCTATCCCATACTTATCACCAATCATTTTATAACTAAGACCTTCTACCAAGCCATTCAATACCTGAGTTTCCCGTTCGTTAAGCTCTATCTTTTCAGTAGGAAACTGGTTAGACATTCGCACCATAAACAATATCTTGCGGGCAATCTCAGCACTCATAAAAGACCCGCCCTTATGTACCTGTTCAATAGCATTAAGGATATTTTCGGGTTTTTCCCCTTTCATCAAATAGCCTGAGGCACCAGCGACAATAGCCTCCAGAATTTTGTGATTATCTTCCAGTACACTGAGTACAATCACTTGTACATGGGCAAATGCTGCTAAGGCCTTGATTTTTTGTGTACAGGTAATACCATCCATTTGTGGCATTTCGATATCCATCAACACTACTTGTGGCTGTGTTCGTGGTAACTCCCGTAGAAACTCATGTCCTGAATAATACTCACCCACACATTCAAAATCTTCTGAGAGCTGCAACATAAAAACCAATCCTTCACGATAGGAATGGTTATCATCTACAATGGCAACCCGCAACGGTGAATTCTTCATACATGAATCCAGGAAAATAGTGTCTTTTTGAGATCAGGCCTCATCTGCTAAACTTAGGATGAGTATAAAGACAAAGAAACCCTATGTAATGGTTAAATGCGACACATAAACATGTGTATTACACCTAGATCTCTTAAGAAGATGCTTTAAAACTAAGGCGAATTCGAGTCCCCTGTCCTGACTGGGAGTCAATCACAAGTTTGCCGCCTAGTTCACTAGCTCTAGCCTGCATATTGTTTAGTCCATTGCCTCTTTTGACATTACCTGGATCAAAGCCAATTCCGTCATCTGCTATTTCTATACTGATCATTCCCTTGTTCTCCCTTAGTTGTACAGTTACCGCAGTAGCTTTGGCATATTTGACTACATTATTTATCGCTTCTTTAAAAATCAGGTATAAAAACTTACGAATGTTCATATCCAGTTGTGCTTGCGACAGAGAATCATCGGCAACAAACACAAAACGGATATTTCGCGATTCCAGAAGCGGATTGGCAAATTCTTTCATTCGGACAATGGTACGTTCGAGTATGTCATTGTCCGGCTTGATAGTCCAGATCAGATCATTTATAGACGAGATACTACCATGTGCCTGTTGACTGATGTTTTCCAGCAACGGGAGTGTGCGTTCCTTTTCGGCTGTTTGATTTTTCAAAAGCAGATCAGAATACAAGGCAATACTACTCAGATTGGCACCCAGTTCATCATGAAAGTCAGCGGCAATACGGTTACGGATACGTTCCATCTCCAATCGTTTGCGAAGCCGATAGCGTCGGTAACCTACCGTTGCGGCCACACCGCTCAACAATAAACCTGCAATCAACAGAAAGACATTGCGTCGTTGCACAGCTAGCTCCAATGACTGAGAACGGTTTTTTTCATTAAGTAAGGCAATCTCCTGTTGTTTTCGATCTACCTGATACTGAGATTCTACTTCAGCCAATGCTTTTGCACTCTCCTTTTTTTGCAAAGTATCCCGTTCTGTACTATATAAGTTCTGGAAGTAATAGGCTTGTGTATAATTTTTCAGTGCTGCATGTGTTTTGGCAAGCAGCAAGTATGTATTAATTATATCCACAGAACGTTCACTTTCCTGTTGATTTGCCAAAGCAGATTCAAGGTATTTTTTAGCCAGCTCATATTGTTTATTTTTGACATACAATTCTCCCAAAGCCTGCTGCGTTCGGGCAATGGTAGGTTTGATGTCTGTTTTTTCAATGATAGCAAGAGACTGTTTCAGATAGGATTCTGCCTGATCTGTTTTCCCCTGTTTTTCAGCAATAGTTGCCAGACCATGATAAGCCTTTCCAGCAATGTAATTATCCTCTATCGTTTTCCCATAGTCAATCACATTCTGGTAGTACTGTTTTGCGGAATCGGTTTGATTGAGTGTGATAAATAAATCAGCCATGGTAAGTTCACAGTTGGCAACTCTATCCAGGTTCTGCATTTTAAAAAATAGTGTACGTGCCTCCTGAATATAAGCCAGTGACTTAGGATAGTTAGCCAGTGAGTTCTGAACCAGGGATACTCCTTCCAGAGCAGAGGCCATTTCACTAGTGTCTTTATCTTGCTGATAATATTGATAGGCACGAATATAGGCTTGTAACGATTGAGTAAACTTCCCTCCATCATTTAACAAATTTGCTTCCAACACCTCCAGATCACCCTGTATTTTGGTCGACTTAACCCGACTAGCAACCTTTTTGGCTACAGAGAGCACTGAATACGCAGAATCTTGTTTTCCCATCAGGTTATAGGTATAGATGAGTTGTATCCAGGTTCTGAGTTGTATGGTAGAACCTGTGGGCGCTACCTGAGCCGCTTTGTGGAAATAATGGAGACTGCTATCGGTCAGTGACTGAGCAGAATAGGCAGAAGCCATAAAATAAGTAAACTCAGCCCTAGCTGAATCTATTTTCGCCTTTTGGGAAAGAGAAATACCAACCCGTGCATATCGAATCACTTCTGAAAACTTGCCACTGCGGCCCAGCTGACTGATTTCGTTTCGTAAATAGTTTATCTTATCAGGTGTATTGTGATAGGGTGTAAGATCTGGTTGTTGTCCCTTGGCAACCTGTATAATCAGCAACTGACTAATACCTAAAAAAATGAAAGTTACTGTAGTATACCGTTTTAAAAATAATTTCAAAGAGTTCCACATGTATGGATGCATAAAGAGGAGTAATAGTAGTAACTGGTTATATAGAGTATTAGTAAGTATAGGCTACTTAAAAGTAATCAAAAGTCTTTTCTTCTGTGAAAGAAAATAGTAGCAACTAATACCGTTCAAACAGAAAAAGTCTATTTATGATATATATTTGCAGGATGACAAATCAAAATTGAAATCCAACCAACTACAATTACAGCAAAATGACTCAAACCAGCCGTCTGAATATCTTTCTTGACAGTCTTACCAATCAAGACTTTGAGACCATTAAACACCTGTATGATACAATCAGATATAGTAGAACTAACGCTCTGTTTTCCTATTCAGAAGATCCGGGAGTAAAGGAGATTATGGAAAGGAGTTCTGGAAATATGTTATTTATAACCTCAGAAGGGGAAAGGAAGCAATGTGTAGAAACACTCGACAACTTATTTGGAGGGGAACAAAAAAGCATAGAAGCTTGCTCTCAAACAGACAAACATCTTGATAATCAGTAGCTTTCTCTATACTTTACTGACACCGGATTTACTTAGCTATATTTTTTCAGTCACAGAATTCTGATTCAGATGAGAGGGTATTTTATTCATCCCAATATTCTATTTTTCTGGTTCGCAGGTATTGTAGCTTTCTTTTTTCCTTACCATTTTTTTGTATTATCAACTCATATTGTTTCTGTTCTGTCCAATTCTGCTTCGAGTCATACTTGTACTCATACAAAGTGTATTTATTATCTGTAACGTGTGAACGAATGATATTACCCTGCTGATTGTATTCCCTGCCAGGATTATGGAATTTGTATTCTTCTTCAAAATCAATAACAGTTGTATCTTTAGCAACTTCCCTACCATCATGAGTTAAAAGTGTTCTAATATACCTATTTTGATCATATAAATAGTCTGCTGTCTCATAACCACCTAACAGATTCCCTTTGTCATCATAGTTAGCCAGTTCGATAGGAAAGCCTTTTTCATTTACATTAATGACCACTTCACTTTCTCTCTTTCCTGAGGCATTATAGAAGGTAGTTCCTCTAAAAAAGCCAAGCTTGTCATAATGATATATCGTTTTCTCCAGACTATAACCTTTAACAGGGTGCCAAATTTCAACAGTTCTTGAGGCTACCAACCCTGTTATGCTATCGATTTGAAGTTTACTTCTAAAAAAAAGCTTATTATTTTTTATACTCTCTTCCAGAATTACTAAATTGTTTTGGTTGAGGTATTGTGTATATTCGCCTTTATCTGGTCCATCTTTGCCATAGTAGGTATCAGATACTTCTATCTTCTTTGCTTTTCCATGTTTTATATCCTCTTTACGATGTATATGAACAGCAGAGTACATATTTTGAGCAACTACTATCCCCTCCAATAAGAAGTATACTAAAATTATACAAACACCTTTCATCATAAACAAATACTGTATTTAAATTACTATATCATTAATACCATCTTGAATCAAAAGAGAACAAAAAAGTTTTGTTTTTTCAGGGGAAAAGAGTGGAATCGGCTGATATATAACAAGTATATAACTAAGACAACTTAGCTTAAAGAACGACTTTCTCTGATTCGGGAGCCTTTGTTCGAAAGAAATATAACGTATACCCAAAATCCTGCTCTGCAAATAACTCAAAACCAGATTTCTGATACCAGGGTATATTTTTCAACATGCTTGTTTCCAGATATACAGAGCGATTCTCAGATTGTGCTTTATGTATAATCTCCTCTAGAAGTTTTCGTCCAATGCCTTCATTTTGTCTTTGTGGATTCACACCAATATACCACAGATGATAAAAAGGTTCAGTAGGATGTAGTGCTTTGATCCTGGCCTCACGACCCAGTATATAGTTGATCTTTCTGAAACCCGTACAAGTAAAGACTAACTTTAAATCCCAAAGTAGAGAACGCAAAGTAGTTTGTTTTTGGTCTGGAAAAACAACCAGAGCACAAGCTTGTCTGTCATCTGACAAATACACTGCACCAAATGCACTACAAACATCAAAGGAATATTCCATCAGTCGTTTGATCCGATATTCACGCTGCCCTTGTTGAATTATAGAATTAACGCTTTGATTGTTTTCAAAAGCAGCAGTGAGTATATCTGCTACGTATATTTTATCCTCCAAAGTTGCTTTGATCATCCCTTGCCTAATAGAAAAGTTTGTGCAAGTTAGTAAGATTTGACAAGCAAGTAGAGATAGATTAGTGTCTGACGGCAATACTATAGTATAAAATAACAGGCTCCAGCCTAGAAATAGACAGGAGCCTGCAAATGTAGATAGTAAAAGTAAAAATCTTATTTCAGTGTCAGAACAGATTTTTGATATTTGGTAGTGCGGGCATCCTTAATAATACCTTTCCAGTTCATACCATAGGCAAAATCATAGGTGTGGCCTTCAGAATCTGTATAACATTTCATATCACGAGGAACATCCTCAGCCTGAGCCTCTACTGTCTGCATATCAGCTGGCATTTGTAATGGCAACAATGCAGATGGCTCACTAATACCTGTAATTAAATCCAGCAAAGCCTGATCCTGGACGCCAAAATGTACCAATATGGCATTTGACTGCTTTTCAAATTCACTCATCACCGCTGGGTTAGACATATTTATGGATACAATGACTGGCTTACCTTTCATTTTTGTATAGGTATCCTTCACCATAGCCAGATCAGTCTTATTGATGGTTTGGGTGCTTTTGCCAGTATATGAACGATTGGTAAACTTCTCAAGCGGATCACCACCTGCAATACTTGGATTTCGTGAACTCTGTGCTGTATAGTCTCCATACAGTAAACTGATAGGCACATATCCGGTTTCACCCGCTTTTGCAGCATCACTATTATATCCTAATCCGGAATTAGGACTTGCAATAAACACCAACGCTACATCAGCTTCCTCGGGATTGTCAGTCACTTTAAAATATTTCCGTACAATATCCAGGTTTACAGGATAGTCAAGATTTTCCGGATATGGTATACCCAGGAAATTACGTCCGGCTGGAGTAAAACGTTTAGGGATATAAACTGTTTTATTTTTGGCAATGGGCAGTAGCTGGGCTTTGTTCTTAAGCATTACTACTGACTGCAACTGAGCATGAAAGCCTGCTTTCATAAAATCAGGCTTACCCACTGTCTGTTTAGAAATCTGATGATCGAGGTAAGGATTTTCGAACAAACCCACCCGAAAGATATTGCGTAGCAACCGAACAGCTGATTGCTCAAACCGCTTCCGCATAAAAGCTTCTCCATGTTCTTTAGCACCCATTTGATAGGCTTCCAGCACAGGAGCTACTTCATTATTTCCGCCATACTGATCCACTCCTGCCATCAGTGCCTTGTAGTGACGTTGGCCTACTGTCAGTTTTTCAGCGCCCCAGGATTTACCTGTGAGGAATACATCCACAGCAGTTTCATCAGCCGTAACCAGCCAATCCGTACATACAACACCGTCATACTTGTATTTTCCACGTAGCAGATCACCAATAATGTATTTGTTATAGCTGTTACCTACATTTTCGTTATAGGCTTTGTCCTGATTATACGAAATAGTATAGTAAGGCATTACGGCTGAAGCCATACCTGTTTTGCCTTGTAATTTAAAGGCTCCTTCTGTAAAGGGTAGAAAGTGTGTCTGAAAGTTATTACCTGGATAAACAGCATATTTCCCAAAACCGTAATGTGCATCACGTCCACCTTCTCCACTACCACCTCCCGGCCAGTGCTTTACCATGGCATTGACACTGGTATATCCCCAACCATCTTTGATCTCATTGGCTCCTGTCGAAGTTTGAAAGCCATCAATGTATGCTCGTCCAATATCTGTAGCAAGCAAAGGATCTTCTCCAAACGTACCACTTACCCGATTCCAGCGAGGGTCTGTTGCCAGATCTACCTGAGGTGAAAGAGCTGTGGCAATACCCAATGCCCGATATTCCATCGCAGCAATTTGACCGAAATTATGAACCAGTTCAGGATTAAATGTGGCTGCCAACCCCAGCGACCCTGGCCACATCGAAATAGCACCACCCGCTCCAGCATTGAATTCGGCATCTGCCCGTGTACCATGACGTGGATCAGAACTGGTATTTATCGGAATGCCCACACCATTTTTCTCAACCAGTGCCTGGGCTTTATTATTCCAGCGAGCCGCTATTTCCGGACTTTGTACGGAGATAATGAGTACATGTCGCAGGTTATCTTTGGTTAGAAACTCAATCTGCTGATCAGAAAGATCATATGGTTTCGCTCCACTTTCTGCAAAAGCCTTTCCATTGTACTTGCCGGCAAATGGTCCTCCTGGTGCAGTAGGAATAGCCTGATGACGACTGTATAACATTAAACCCGCAATCTGCTCTATTGTCAGTCGTGCTGCCAGATCCCTGGCCCGTTCATCGGTAGGTAAGCGCCAATCTTCGTATTTATCCAGTTTGCCATTCTTATTCAGGTCTTTAAAGGCCTGGCTATTTACTGTCAGCACTTTCACACCGGAAACAAGGGAATAACCCAAAGTTGGACCTTTTTTATTTGTGACAATACGTATGCTATCATCCAGTGCTTTCTCAGTCCATTGCTTTTCAGGTTCTTTTCCTGTAAATGCCCCGATAGCCAAAGGTAGTGCAACAAGGATGGGTAATTTTAAATATAGGTGTTTCATAACAGGTAGTGATAAGGTAGGACTTACATTGCGTCTCTCAAACGCAATGTAAGTCCTTTTCTTTGAATAGTAAAAAATAGTATCAGTTTTTTACAAGTATTAACAGACTTATTTACTAGACATACCTCCTATATGGAAAGAAAGTCATGTTCTATGAACGACTCACTACTCTCTACAAAATGACAAAGCTACTCTCTATCCTATCTTGACAAGAATAGTCAACCAGTTTATATCAACGGACGAAGAGCTACCTATACAGATGTAAATTTTACTGAAGAAGGTAATACTTATCTGTTTTAGAAGAGAGGCAGGTTGGAAAACATTCGTTCTGTTACCGTTATTTTTAGTTCGGCTACAGCCTTAGCCAGCGAACTAGCCATTAACGTGTTAAATCCTTATTTAGAAATGAAGCTGATTGGATAACAAACTTATAGCAAAATGTGGGTTTTCTGGCCATTGGGTTCAGAATAAGCAAATCGTAGTATCAAAAAAGATGCTTACACTACCAGATTTAAGTAAACATCATACTTGAAATTGTAAGAAGAGGTTATCATTTACTAGTCTGGTAACCTCTTCTTGTTATTTGTACTATAAGCTATTATTCAACCTTCAAACTTTTCACCGGATCAGCATGGGCGGCTTTGTTTGTCTGAAGGATGATCAACAAAACTGTAAGTAGCGTTAATATTACTACCACAACCATAAAAGGAAGAGCTGTCAAAGTTATTTTATACACATAGTTACTTAGCCAGTTATTCATAATTACCCAGGCAACCGGACATGCAATAATCCAGGAGATTATCAGTACACCCAGAAAATCTTTGATGAAAAGCATCATGATGCTACTTGTTGAAGCACCCAGTACCTTACGTATCCCTATTTCTTTTGTTCTCTTTTGTATACTTAAAGAAACAATTCCAATCACTCCCAGAAAAACAATAACTAATGATAATACCACAGAGGCATAAGATGCCTTTTGCAATTGTATTTCAGTTTTATATACCCTTTTTAATGTATCATCCATAAACCGATATTCAAAGGAACTTCCGGGTAACAGTGTAGCCCATTTCTTTTCAATAGCACTGATAGCAGAAATGGTATTACCCGGTTTTAGTTTGAACGACAAATAGCGGTATGTATTGGCTACTTTTACATGGCTGAATACCATAGGCGGTATTTTATGTTGCATGGAGTTAAAGTGGTAATCACCGGTAACACCTGTTACAGTACAAATTGGAGCAAAACCCGAAAACTTAACCTGCTGACCAATGGCATCACGAGCATTGGCCCACCCCATTGCTTTGGCTGCAGCCTCATTTATAACAACTTTGGTAAGATCAGTGGCTGTTGCTGCTGTTAAAAAAGAACCTGCTTTTACGGGTATACCATAGGTAGCTAAAAAATGCTCATCTGAATTCATGAACTGTGCCGCAATGGCCTGTGTAGAATCCTGCTCAGCCCGGTAAATTAATCCTTGCCCGCCATTCATCCCATCCGGAATTTCGTAAGACAAGGTTACATTGATTACTTCAGGCATCGCTGCAAACTCATTGCGAACAGTTTCCATCTTTTGTACACCCAGTGGAGACCAGTCTCTAGGTACCTGAGAGGATACAATATAATCCTTTGTATAGCCTAGACTTTGACCAAAAAAATAAGATATCTGCTCAGTAACTATGAAGGCCGCAATCATTACAATGCCAGCCAGACAAAACTGAAAACCTGCCAGCACTTTACGTAAACCGGTATTCTCCTTAACTGTCTGGAATTTCCCTTTTATGGAATCGGATGTTTTAAGGGCTGAGAGTCTCAGAGCCGGATAGAAACCAGCAGCCACTCCAACCAGAAGAATAAGAATAGAAGGAAAAGCAATGAAAAACAGAGGAAATGCAGTAAGTCCGGGAATTTGCTTTCCAATCAAATTCCCAAATACGGGTTGTGCTAATGGATACAAAAGCAAAGCAAATACAGTAGCTACAGAAACAAGAATGACAGACTCCGCAAGAAATTGAATGATAATCTGGTTCCGCAAACCGCCTAATACTTTCCGAATCCCGATCTCTTTGATTCTTGTGGAAGAACTACTAATAGAGATATTGATAAAATTCACAATAGCCATGAGCAAAATAAACACTCCTACAAAGGACAATGCATATAACATTCGCGTTACCAGACTATTATCTTTTGTCAGGTAATACTCAATCAGAGCAATAGGCTTTACAGTTAGGTTTTCCTTAATACCATCGGGTGCATTCTGGGCTATAAGTCTTTTCAGAGGCAACTCTAACTCTTTTGCTGTAACTCCATCTTGTAACTCAATGTATGAAGGAAATGAAGAAATAGTCCAGTCTTCTCTATCTGCACGAGGGAAAAACGAAGAGCTACTGGCAGGAATAAAAAGTTGATGATGGTTATCATTATTTAAATCTGTAATGGAATTTTCAGGAATATCGTCGAGTACTCCGGTAATCCGAAAGTCATGATTTGTATTTGAAAAGTTTTGAATCTGAATCGTTTCTCCTACTACATCAGTTCGGCCAAAATATTTGAAGGCAATCTCTTTCTTTATAACAACAGAAAACGGTTCCTTCAGAGCTGTAGTTGCATCCCCATGCAACAATTTAAATCCGTACATGGTAAGTAAAGTACTGTCTCCGATGTCCATGGATTCACAAAAGTGTTTGTCTCCTTTGGAAACAATTGAAGTGATATAATCTCCCCGAAAGTAGTTGGCAACCAGTGTAGGATATTCTTCTTTCAACCGCTTCGCAAGTGGTCCCAGTGTAGTAAGCGGGATTCCCATGTTGGGGTCTCTCCATTCGCTAGTAAGAAAATATTGGTTCTTAGCCTGCCGTAACTGTCTGTTTACCTGCAGTTCACCCAGGATATAGATGCCTATTAACAGAGAGAACAGTATACCAGTACAGATACTGATGATATTGAGCAAGGCAAAGAAAGGGCGTTTAAGAATATTGCGCCAACCAACAATAAAGTAATTTCTGATCATAAAGCTGTAAGGTTGATAAGTTCAAAATCCATATTTTATTGCAATACCATACTTCTAGAAGAAAGTAGATTGTTTATTTATCAAAGTAGACAATCTACTTTCCTTATTGTAAGCTGAATTGTTATTTGATGACAATACTTTTCAATAAGCTCCTAAGCATTTGCAGATCAGGCCAATATACATTAAAATACCTATTGAATGTAGTAGTAAAACGACAATTATATCTACAAACTGTGTAACACTATTTATTTATGGACTACCCTTACGCTGAAGCCGACCTTTTACGAGGGTGTACTGATACTTGTCATGAAGAAAGCTTACCAGTTCTGCTGTATAGTCTTTCACTTCAGGACTAGAATACAATACACCTTTCTGATGAAACAGAAAAGATAAATTCAGATAGTTAGCAAAGGAATAACAATCCAACCCAATAGCAACACGAAGTTGGTCAATATTTCGTTTGCGAAAAGCTGGTATAGCATACAAAACGCTATCCTGGTAATGCAACATATGATCATACAGGTTATTTGCCTTTTCTGACATGGCCTTAGTTGCTTCCTCACTACCACAACAAGCACAAATACTATTATCTAACCATTCCATTAAATCCATAAACTTTCCTTTCCACACTTCTGCAGAATCTGTAAATGATTGGGATTTCAAAAGTGCGCGCCTCTCGATCTCCCAGCGAAAAGGATGTTTTTCAACCAAACTATCCAGATTAAAAACTCCTATTTGTGCAGAGGCCATTAGTGGAAAAAGCAGAAAGAACCAATATACCAGTTTCATGAAAGCATATTTATAACTACTGCCCTAAGTTAATCTGTATATCATACCTTCTGGAATTCTTAACTATTTTTAACACCTTTCCTTATAGTCAGATAAAGATAGCACTGTCACCTTAATCTCTTACATAAATGGTCTGCTACAACATACCCAGAATTAGGTAAATTTGCTCCCGTAACTACCACAGCCCAAGAAAACATGTTATCTGTTAAAGAAGAGGAAAATTTGTATCGTTTGCTCTATTCCGGACAATCGGAAACGGTAGCATTAGGCCTGGAATTAGCTCAGTCACTTCAGTTCAGTCTGGAAACGTTCATCTCTCCTATTCATCACGTGGATCAATGGTTACAAGAGCATGCAAAGGACTATAAAACAACAACAGAGACTCTGGCAGAAAAGATAGCTAGGGTGTTATCAATGCAAGGGTTGACTCTCACCTACAAAAAGCCTGTATCCCTACCTGAGTCCATTGGCATTTTGAAGAATCTTAGGAATTTGGAAGCCTCTATAGTAGAATTGAGCTCTTTACCAGAATCAATGAGTCAATTGACAGAGTTAATCTGGTTAGTACTAACAAACAATCGTCTGACGTTGTTACCAGAATGGATTGGACAGTTAGAGCAACTAGAGGAATTATCTTTATCAAGTAATCAGCTTACCTCTCTCCCTGAATCCATAGGTAAACTTACAAAACTGAAAAGACTAACAGTTATTGACAATGAGCTGACTTCTCTTCCAGAAACGATTGGTCAGTTGAAGCAGTTGGAATCGTTTCAGGCACGTTCCAATAAGCTTATCTATCTACCTGAATCAATAGGTAAATTAACAAATCTGAATAAGTTGGATTTATCAGATAACCTAATCTATGAATTACCAAAATCGGTAGGTAGACTTAGCAACCTGAAGGAATTACGTTTGCAGAAAAATCAGCTTACATCTTTGCCTGAATCCATTGGCAATCTCACAAATCTGGAGAAATTAGATGTAAGTACCAATCCTCTCAAATCACTACCAGAATCTATCAGTGAACTACAAAATCTTCAAAGCCTAAATCTGTCTGGTACTCTCCTTCCCCATCAACTGAAAAAGCAACTTCTTCGGAGGCTGCCTAACTGTTCTGGATTATCTGTCTAGACCTTCATTTTATACACTTTTGTAAACTACTGAAAGGGCTTTGCCAGGTATAGCCATACTTTTTCTGAGATTCCGTGTATCTTGCTCTTAAAATTTACTTTCTATGAATAAACCCGCCGCCGCATCGTATCGGCAACCCATGACAGAGGAAGAAATTCAGCTACTACAAGAGATGGCACATATTGCTCCTGCAAAGATTCTGTTACTCGTAGGTTTTTATGGTTTTTTCTTCTGGTTAGCCTTTCATGTACATTTTACTGCATTATTGTTGCTGGTAGGGTTGGTACTGTTTAGTCTTGCCTATATAGTGTATACACAGTTCTTTCCGAACAACTTGCTAAGGCAGGATATCAAAAACGGACAAAAGATAGTAGTACAAGGTCAGGTTGAAGAGAAAAGTGAAGCTGGTCATAACGATTCCTATACATTAACCATTCTCAACCATACATTTGCAGTTTCTGAAGAAGATTGGCAATCATTTAGGAAAGGTCAGATGGTTGAAATCCATTTTGCTCCCTTGAGCAAGCACTTGTTTGAGGTCAATCCAATTAACTAATTCATAAATCTACAAGTATCATGCAACCATTGCAAAATGGTAATGATCATAGTAAAAGCAGATCATAAGGGTGTTATACGATGACTCCAGGCTCCCATTTATCTTTTTTACAAACACTACATGTAGAATCTTTTGCAGACTGTGTATTTCCACAATTGGAACACACATGCATTTCTTCAGACTTTTGTTGCTGATTTCTAAATCCTTTGTCCCATACAGGTATAAGTGACAGACCCGGACGCGGATTTTGAGATTCAATAATGGTAAAACTGCCATTGGCTTCCATATACATACGTTCTATCATTCCCAGATGTAAGATACCTTTTTGACGGATTGCAGCAGTCAGTCGCTCTTTGGAAAGCCCTATCTGATGCATGTCGTGGAGTTGAAACACTCCATCAGCAACCAGAGTATTGTATTTCCCATTAACCAGATTGGCAACCTTTTGATTGGAAAAAGCCCACAGAGAAAGGAGGCGCTGAATGCCTACAATCACAATCGCAATAATAATAGCCGGAAGTAAGCCTCTTGTGGGACTCATCATCGGAATTCCTATGGCAGCAGCCAGTGATACGATTGAGGCCTGCTTGATACGATTTTGACTACCCGTTTGTGATTTCCCTGATAACCGCAAGGTAATGATGAGAAGAATAAATAAAAATAAAAAGCGAATAACCAATTCCAGTAAAAAACTAACGGGTGCATCTGTCCCAAATAGAATTCTGGTAATATCATTGAATTTAATGTCTTCTGCTTTCATGTTACGGGTGGAATAAATCATTCTATACCACTAGTATACATATAAAATAATGCCTGACATGAGTACAAACGAGTTAGATTCCAGATGTGGTAAATACTTGTTTTGCAAAATGAGTATTTGCCACAGAAATACATCGTTAACCAAATAAGAAGGCTTCAAACCGCAAATTCAATTTGAATACCACACAAAATCAAACTCTATATCTTTATAAACAGAATGTACTTGACTGTATTTCAGCATTATTTTTGTACATTAGAGATCTGCAAAATCAGATTATATACACATGTTACAGGATCTGGTCGGTCCTGATACAAGATACAAAACAGATGTAAGTCAATTACTCCTACTTACTGGAATGTGTAGTTATGAGTATGGTTCATCTGTCTCTTTCGTCTTAAGCCCGTCACCAGTATAAACTCATTACCTATGGAAGGTTATATGCAGTCTGAAGAAAAGGCCGCAATGCCAACGTCTTTAGAGGAAGCCACACAACTTATTGCACAATTACAAAAAAAGCAGCAGGAATTACAAAGTCAAATTGAGCAACACAAATTCGGGTTGGCAAATGTAGCGGCTATGGTTGATTACGAAAACACAAATATTGGTAGTGAAACTGATAAAAGTGGACAGAAAAAGTCATTCAGTCTGGAGTTTTTTCAATCCATTATAGATAGTTCACTGGATGTCATACAGGTATTGGAAGCTGTAAGAGATCTGGGAGGTAAAATTGTGGACTTCCGATGGGTATTGAATAATAACAAAGCGAAAGCCCAGAATGGTGACGTGATAGGAAAAAGCCTGCTTACACAAAATCCTGGGGTTATAACTACAGGAATTTTTGATCGGATGGTGCAGGTAATGGAAACTGGTCACCCTTTTGAACAGGAAATATACTATCCGTATGAGCAGTTTAGCAGTTGGTTTTATCAGGCACTTGTTCGACAAGGTGATGGTATAGTGATGACCACAAGGGATATTACTGTCCAGAAAAAGGCGGAACAGGAAATGCTACAGTTAAAAGATACCCTCGCTCAAAAAGCCACTGACAAATATCTTTCACTCTTCAATTCCATTGATGAAGGGTTTTGCATTATTGAGGTATTGTTTGATACAAACCAAGTTCCGTTTGACTGGAGGTTTCTGGAGGTTAACCCGGCCTTCGAAAAAAATAATGGTTTACACAATGCGGCTGGCAAAACAATTCTGGAATTAACACCAGACATTGAACATAAATGGTTTCACATTTATGGACGCGTTGCCCAGACAGGTGAACCTCTGCGCTTTGAGGAAAGTTCTGTTGCACTTGGCCGCTGGTTTAACCTCTATGCCTTTCGAATTGGGGATCCACAAGAAAACCATGTGGCAGTTATTTTCACCGATATCACCAGTCAGAAACGAGCCGAAGCTGCCTTGCGAAAAAGTGAAGAACAATTTCGACTGTTTGTAACTGCCAGTTCAGATATAGTCTACAAAATGAGTGCAGACTGGAAACAAATGTACTTTCTAACTGGTAAAAATATTCTCTCCAATACAGATGTCTCTACTACCAACTGGGTGGAGACGTATATTCATCCAGATGATCAACCTTACATACATTCAGTTATTGCACAAGCCATTGATAGTAAAAGCATGTTAGAGCTGGAACACAGAGTAATTCTGTCTAATGGCAAAGTAGGCTGGACTTTCTCCAGAGCCATTCCTATGCTGGATGAAAAAGGCCAAATCAGTGAGTGGTTAGGAACTGCCAGTGATATTACCATTCGCAGGCAGGCTGAAGAGCAGCTAAAAGGATTTACTAGTCAATTGGAACAGGAGGTAGAGAAACGTACAAAAGAACTAAGAGAAAGTAAAAATCTGTTGCAATCCGTATTCGATACAAATCTGATGGGAATGTCCATGATGAAGGCCATACGCAATGAAAATGGGACAATCGAAGACTTTCAGATCATTCTGGTCAATCAAAAAATTATAAATGAAACGGGAAGGACTGATTTAGCAGGCAGTAGATTTACTGAACAATATCCGGGTGTAAAACAGGTAGGCCTCTTTGATCTGATGTTGCGGGTAATGGAAACCGGATATGCAGAAAGGATGGAATATTATTATCCACAGGAAGGCTTTAACAAATGGTATTCCTGCCAGTTTGTAAAGCTGGATGATGGACTCGTTGCTACAAATTTGGATATTACCAGCCGTAAACTAGCAGAATTAGAGAAGGTTAAACAATATCAGATTTTACATCAGGCCGAAGAGGTAGCTCGTATGGGTAGCTGGGAATATGATGCTGCCAATGAAAAGCTTATCTGGTCAGAGGGTATGTATCGTTTGTTTGGGTTACCCGTTGGTAGTGCGGTATGCCCCGAAACCTATATGAACTTTGTCTGGGAAGAAGATCGTTTCGTAGCTGAAAGGCTCATTCATAATCTGCGTCGTCAACCAAAGTCGCTGGAAGAGACATTGCGGATTGTGGTTAACAACAAACCTATTACGTTAAAAATTAAAGCAGTCTTACTGCTAAATACAGACGAACAGCCTATAAAGATGTTGGGAGTAGATATAGACATCAGTGAATTAAAACAGTTGGAAGACGAAAACATCAAAATACGAATAGAACAGCAAAACCAGCTTCTTTTAGCCATTCTGGAAGCTCAGGAAGAAGAACGTAGACGAATCTCTGAATCCATTCACAATGGTGTAGGCCAGATTCTATATGCTACCAAGCTCAATCTGAATCAACTTGAACTGTATCTCCAGTCTGACGATAAACCGATGATTCAAAAGTCCCTTCAGGCTACAGAAGCCATGCTTGCTGATGCTATTACAGAAACCCGCAGAGCTTCGCATGAACTGGTTCCTATTCTACTTAAAGAATTTGGATTGGAAAAGGCTATTGGAGACTTTTGCAGACGTTTTTCGAAAAGTGGTATAAAACTTTCCTGTCATTCGCTGCCCGAAAGGTTACCAGCCCATCTGGAAACCGCTATTTATCGGATTTCTCAAGAGTTAGTCAATAACATTGTGAAACATTCTGGAGCCACTCGTGCCCGTATAGAAATTACCCGTGATGATCAGTATATCTATGTAGAAGGACAGGACAATGGTACAGGCATGAAAATGAGTATGTCTGCCAAAGGGATTGGACTAAAAACAATTCAGGATAGAGTCCAACTGCTGGATGGTAAATTGGAAATAGAATCTACTCCCGGAGAAGGCACATTGATTACTATTATCTTGCCACTCCGCAGAATGCTATAGTTAAGTAGAAACTTCCATCTATTATATCTCTCATAAAAGCAGTAACCTGTAAGTACTAACTTATTGAGTCAAATTATTAAAAATTAAAAAAGCCTCTGTAATGAGGCTTGGCTTAAAAGAATCTTTGGCTGTTTATCTCAGGCTAACTTGACATTAACCGCATTCAGACCTTTTTTGCCTTGTGTTACCTCAAAGGTAACTTTGTCATTTTCTTTGATTTGATCAATCAAACCAGTGACATGAACAAACACTTCTTCACCAGATGTGTTAGACTTAATGAAACCGAATCCTTTGGCTTCGTTAAAAAATTTTACTGTACCAGATTGCATGAAATTAAATATTTTAGGAGCAGTCTAAAGATAAGTTTATTCTACATCTGTCAAAAATTTTATTTCATAATTTTTTTGACAGATGTAGAATTCATGCAAATTGCGATTACTAGCCTTGTTATATCATCTCATAAGGTTATGAGATATTTTTTCATTTTTTTTATATAAGAAAGAACATTCTTTCTTCACCACCAACACTGGAATTTATTTTTTATGTCATCTGAAAATCCTTTTTTTATTCTGGTAGCAGAAGATGATCCTGATGATCAGGATATTTTGCAGATACTATTGGACACTCACTTTCCCCAATGGCATTATCACATTGTCAACAATGGGCAGCTTTTGATTGACTATCTTTCAAACAAAACGGAACAACCATTTCCTGTCTCTCTGGTATTGATTGATATAAACATGCCTGTCAAAGATGGAATAGAAACACTAAAGTCACTCCGTACTATGATAGAATACAAGTATTTGCCTGTTGTAGCTTTTTCTACTTCAGGTAATAAATGGATGGAAGATACTTTTATGAAGGCAGGAGGAAATGCTTATTTACAGAAACCAGATAAATTGGAACAGATGGTGTATGTATTGAGCCAATTGCCTGAACTAATCAAAAAAACAGGTAATAAATAATTGTCTGTTTTTTCTGGAGAACCGCGATACCTATTCATGGTTTCAGTCTGACTTATGCATTCGGCTAACCAGAAAAGTGAGTTTATAGGCTACAATTCACAAAATCTCTCCCTATGCACAGGTAATAGAAGATCAGCGATCCGCTGAGTTCTGATGCTTTGTAAAAACTCAGGATAAGACCTTTGTTAGCATTTTTTTAACGATAAAATAATAGTTAGATAAAATTAAGATAACATTCCTATATTTGCCACTCTGCTTCAAAATGCTATTTACGTGAAGATTGCTTGAGTCGAATGAACTATAAGATACTCCTTATTGATCCAGAATCATCTGTAACCGAGTTTTTTCACTCTATACTTCCTGCACATCTGTATACTATCAAAAGTGTAAGCAATCAATCAGCATTGGAAAAAAAAGTCCACAAATGGCAACCCGACCTGATTATAGTAGGAAATGCATCTGATAACTCATTGGAATTACTAACCACCCTTAGCACAAACCCAGCAACAGCTTCTATTTTTCTTGCCATGATTGTTGAACAAGCCTGTAGAGAGAAAGAAGCGGAAGCATTTGATAAAGGAGCAGATGCTTTCTGGATAAAGCCTTTACCTAAGCAAGCAACGCTGAAACGAACAGAAGCTTTACTCAAACGAAAAACAAGGCTAACTTCACTGGAAGAACTACAAATTGGAGAAATCCTTATCAGCAAGGATGCCTTTACTGTAAAAAGATCTACTCAAATTATAGACTTGACCCAGATGGAGGTCTCTATTTTGTGGTTTTTGGCAACTCATCCTAATCAGGTATTCTCCCGCCAGGAAATTGCCACCTATCTGTCAAGTGATAAAACTACTACTGACAACAGAAGTATTGATGTACACATTCTGTCTCTACGACAAAAAATAGGAGCTGAATATATTGTTACCAGACGAAAACGTGGGTATCTGTTTAAACTGTAAGCTTGGCTTTCACACTAAGTAACCCAGGTTAATTCCTATAAAAAGAGCATTCGTCCGAACCTGTTTGAGTTATAGTCTTTGTCTCAGCCAGTAGAGAACTTATGGCCTTCCTTAAAATCTATTAAATAGTTAAAGCATGTGCTTGTTATACTTACTTACTTTATTTAGGCATAAATAAATCGAGCTTACTTTTTTCATAACAAAGAGTAAGCTCGATTTACCAAATGACAGCAACAGTAGAACCCGATTCAAGTAGAATTTCCTCCTTACGTTGGGTAATCCTGTAACGGTATTATTCTAATGATAGCAGATATTCTATTTCTTCTTAATGCCTTTGTTAACTAAAGATCCAAGAATAATATATACTTTAACTACCTCATAGAACTGTAATAAATGAATACTTTACAGTATTTATTTTTTAATAGCGTTCATAATCAGCATCCGAAACCTCTCCCTGCATTTCCAGAGTTACTCCATTTGTTTTGGGCTTCCCTACCTGCTTTTTCTTCATTCCCCAACCAGAACTGGTATGTCCATAATCATTTTGAGCCGAGTAAGATGAAGTTTTTGATTTTTGCCGGGATTGTGACCCAGTGTTACGATCCAGCATATGTTCAATACGGAAAAAAGCAACTGTATCCCGAAGCTGATCCGCCTGTGCAAATAACTCTTCGGCGCTGGAAGCTATTTCTTCTGCATTAGCCGCATTCGACTGGATGATCTGACTTAACTGCTGAATAGCTGTGTTGACCTGCTCTGCACCTGCGTTTTGCTCTAAGCTGGAGGCCGAAATTTCCTGCACCAGACGTGATGTTTTTTGAATGTCAGGCACAATCCGTTCGAGCACCCTTCCCGACTGATCCGCAATCTCTACACTTGACTTTGATAAGGCATCAATCTCAGTAGCTGCCAGCTGACTGCGTTCGGCCAGTTTGCGTACTTCTGCTGCTACAACCGCAAATCCTTTTCCATATTCCCCTGCCCTCGCTGCCTCTACAGCAGCATTAAGTGCAAGTAGATTCGTTTGGCGGGCAATCTCGCCGATGATAGAGATCTTATCTGCAATCTGCTTCATTGACTGCACCGTTTGGTTCACTGTTTGACTTCCATCGCGTATATCTTCAGAGGCTTTGAGAGCTATTTTTTCAGTCTGCTGAGCATTATCGGTATTTTGCTGAATATTAGCAGCCATTTGTTCCATAGAGGAGGATACTTCTTCTGAAGAAGCAGCCTGCTCGGAAGCCCCTTCAGACATTTGCTGTGACGAGGCGCTCATTTGCTGACTAGCTGCAGCAATATTGTCAGCAGCATTAGTTACTGATGAGATAACTTCTTTTAATTTGGTAATCATTGATTTTAGATGGTTCAATAATTCACCTACCTCATCCTGACTTGTATTGTCAATAGTGATGGTCAGATCCCCATTGGCTACTGCACTGATCGCCGCTCTTGCCTGAGCCAGAGACTTGGAGATGGAGGTAATGATCCAGTAGGAAACGATAGCCGCAATGCATACACTAATGACAAGCATGATAATCATATTGTTCTTTCCTGAATCATACAATACATCCGTGTCTGCCGCTATTTTAGCCAGTTCCTTCTGGTTTTTCTTTACCAGCTTATAACCTAAGTCTCTCACAGCTTGAAACTGTTCATCAGAAACAGTACTTGACAGTTTATAGGCCACGGCATTGCTTGAATCAGTATTGGTTGTAATGCCCAGATAGAGCACCTGATTCATTGTTTTTATATAGGCTTCTTTTTTTGCAATTAACTCTTCTATTATCTGTTGCCCTTCGTCATCAGCTAGTTCTTTAATCTCTTCCAGGCGAGAATCCATCTCCTTTTTACGGGTCTCTACCTCTTCTAATAACTGTTTTCCTCTTTCCTGAGTAATAGATAAACAGGCTTCTTTTTCCCGTTTCCCGATAAACTGAATGTCCTCCGTCACCTTACTGGCTAGCAGCATTCGTTTAGCATTAACCTCAACAATCGCATTAAGCTGGTTATTTAACGAATTTGAACTATTATTTCCAATGTAAAAGATAATACCTGAAAGGGCTACAAGCAGGCTGAATGCAATAATGAGCCTTGCCCGAATAGTAAGTTTTGAGAGCTGCATTTTCTATCTGATTTATATAGTGTCTGAAAATTCTGTAATTCTATACTAATTCTAAATTGAAGTACATTTACTGAGTTAGGTTAACCTATAAGTCTGATCCCAATTGGTTCTGATTTAAATGGGTATAAATAAGTTGGTATAAAGTAAATTAAGCTTATCGGGATAGACTCAATCTACTTGGCCTGATTGAGAAACAGCTGTTAGCTCTTCGGCTGAAAAGACCTGATCCATATCCAGCAACATCACAAAGTGCTCTTTTGTCTTGACCAACCCAAGCAGAAACTCAGATCTATAGTTAGACCCCAGACTGGGGGAAGGTTTAATCTGTCCATCCGTGATTTGAAGTACTTCCTGTACACTGTCTACCAAAGCTCCCAAAACGATGGACTGGTTATCAATGGTGACCTGCAGAACTACAATGCAGGTATTTACAGTGAAATCAGTGGGGGGCAAACCAAAACGAATGCGTGTGTCAATTACAGGTAATACTGATCCACGAAGATTGATTATGCCAGAAATATAATTGGGGGTATGAGGAACTCTTGTAATATAGGGTACTTCAAGGATCTCGAGTACTTTCGCCACATTGACAGCAAAAGTTTCCTCTTCAAGACGAAAGGATAAGTAAGAAAGAGGAACACTGGCAGTTTCTACGCTCATAATTCGGTTGATTTATAATTAGTTGATGAATTTACATACAGATTTTGTTGTAAAAGGAAGCTTTGCTGTCAACAAAGAATATTTAAGAGAATGCATATCTGCTCCTGGCATAAGTAACTATTTTCTACTCAAAGATAGGCTGAGAATAAATCTCTGTAAATAAGTAGAAAAGACCCTTTTTAGTTGATTACTTCAAGGGGCATGGCAAGTAGTAAGTTTAGGGAAGGTGGACTAGTGATTTATAACTAGTAGGCCAAACTTTAGGTTTATCTGGCTGAATCAGAACTAGAAACCTAAAGTAGTGGGATAAAAAATATTCAAAAAAATGCTATACACAAGAGTAAATCCTACTTCCAAAACAGATTTTCAATCCAGCAGATTAAGTTCAGATGCTTTTCTGATAAGTTCTGCCACGTTTTGGGCAGCTAGCTTTCTAAGCAGGTTCGCCCGATGATTAGAAATGGTATACTCGCTGACCACCAGTCGGTCTGCAATCAGTTTGGTGCTAAGTCCCAGTGCCAATAGTTGTAATACTTCCTTTTCCCGTGGAGTTAAACGGATCTCTACACGTTGATGCAGTGAACGAATGGCTTTGAAAGCTGTATTATAGACAGATTCGCTAAAGTACTCCTTCCCCTGAGCGATCTGGTGGATGGCAGTGACAAGTTCTTCTCCAACAGTGGATTTGGGAAGAAAGCCAAGTACACCCTGTTGCATGGCTTCTATAATATATTCTTCCTTATCCTGCATGCTTAGAAAAAGCACTTTTGTCTGAATGGATAACCGGTTGATTTGCTGAACGAGTTCAATCCCATTCAGATTTGGCATGGCAATATCACTGACGAGAACATGTGGCGTAAATTCTTTGATAAGGGCAAGAGCTTGTACACCATCAGAAGCCTCTCCTATTATCTGGATAGTAGAATCTTTTTCTAAAATTAACCGGATTCCCTGGCGAACGATACTATGATCATCGGCAAGTACTACTGTAATTGGCTTATCCATCTGAATCAGCTTATATATTCAAAAACCAGACAAATCAGGTAAGAGCCTAATTCGTTACAGTGCTATACAGGAGATTGAAAAAAAATCAGGCCATCTCCTGTATACGTTTTCGTATTCTTTAATATAGTAGATGACTGAATATATTAGATAAAGTGTGTGGATAAAGGTACTTCAATGTTAATCACACAGCCTCTGCCGATTTGGCTTTCAATAAAGATTCTTCCTTTTAACGTTTCTACTCGAAACCGCATGTTGAGAAGGCCAAAACCTTTCCGATCTGACAAAAAGGGTGCCTGCGGTTCGAAACCAATACCATCATCTTCTACCATTAGCAGCAGATTAGTGCTTGTATGTGTTATTTGCACTGAAATATGACTCGCCTTAGCATATTTTGCAGCATTACTTAATGCCTCCTGTATCATTCGGTAAACACTTACTTCCAGATTTGAATCGAAACGTGTTCCTTCCAGATCAGAAAAATAGTATATTTCAATACCTGTCACCTTCTGATACTGTTCGACTATTTGTCTGATGCCTGCATGTAGACCAAAATCCTGCAAGACCAATGGCATCAGGTTATTGTTCATCGCCGATAACTCAGTCAGGATCTGATCTAACATCAGACGTGAATCCAGAGGAACCATCTGTTGTACCAGTTGCATTTTCAACACATTCAGCATCTGACCCAGTCCATCATGAAGCTCGCGTGCAAGCCGTTTTCGTTCCAGTTCCTGTCCTTCTATAAGTGCATTCGCCTGTACGCGCTGTTCTTTGAGTTTATTGGAGAGAAGCTCTGTCTGCATTTGCTCAATTTGTTTGCGTATCCGTATTTTTTCGGTAATGTCACGATATAAGTAGGATATTCCGATTACGTCCTGTCCCAGGCCATAAATCGGATGTACGGATACTTCAAAATACAACTTTCTATTCAGCCCCCCCTCCATTTCACTAGTTGGATAAGTATATTGATATTCATAGCTAAATTTTTCACCCTGCTGAACCCGTACCCAGTTTTCAATCAACACTTTTCGTCCTTGTTCACTTATCATAAGTGATATGTCATCTCCTATGTGAACGTCCCATCCCCAATTTTGTCGCCAGCTTTCTTTGTAGGCAGTGTTATAAAAAAGCAACTCAAAAAGGGCATTTAAGCCAAAAATAGAATCAGCCGAGTTTTCAATGGCTGAGAGTATATACGATTGATGCTCTTTTAATTGGTGTTGGATAGTGGCTATTTCCTCTATGTCTTTGCAGACCAGCATATATCCTTCATCCTCATCCAGATCCGTAAAACGTGAAAAGGTTAGAAAAATAGAATGCGTCTGCTCATCGGGAGTAAAAATAAGCACTTCACCTTTCCATGTTTGTCGCTGATTCAGATTCTCATACAACGTACTAACACTGGAGTTATCTTTGGGCTTAATAGTCAATACTTGGGAGAGTTGTTTACCTACTGTCTGCTCACTGGTTAATCCAAAAATAGCCTGGGCACCGTTGGACCAGCTACGGATCTGAAGTGATTGGGTAAGAGAGATAATGCCAATATCAATTAGTTCAAGCAGATGAGCCTGAAAACGTGTTTTCTTTTCTGCTTCTTTCTGATCTGTAATGTCCAGATGAGTACCAACAATACGGGCAGGCCTTTTATTTTCGTTCCAGGCAAGTACCTTACCGCTGCTAATCACCCATATCCACTGTTGGTCTTTTCGTTGTAACCGATGCTCTACCTGAAAGAAGGGAATGCTTCCTTTCAGATGCAATTCAAGCTGATCCAGTACCCAAGGAGCGTCAGAAGGATGTATCCAGGTAATCCAGTCATTCGAATTCTCTTTCCTGCTATCCAGTTCATGGCTTGGACTAGATTGAATTTCAGCCAGAGAGAAACCCAACATATCTGCCTCACGCTGGTTATAAGTCACCTGTCCAGACACAAGGTTCCAATCCCACATCCCCAGATTGCCTCCCAATAAAGCCAGTTCAAACCGCTGTTTTTTAACTTCTACTTGCTCAATACGTTGGCGTATTTCGTCTTCGCTGGACTTGATTTGCTGATTGGCTTTCTGGAGTTGCTCATTCAGATACTGGAGTTCTAAGGTACGTTCCTCAACCTTTTTTTCCAGTATATGATTGAAGGTATCTTGTAGTCTAAGCTTTACCTGAAGTAATTTCCATAAAAGCAATAAAAGCAGGAATACAACACACCCAATGATTAGAGTAAGAATAGAATGGCGCTCACGTGCAGTATCCAGTGCCGCCTCACGAGAGATGAGTAGTTGCTGCTCCTGTTGTTGTAGCGCATTCAGCTCACGACCAATCAATTCCACCATAATCCTATCTTTTTCCTGTTGATCTCTCTCCCTTTTACCTACACCAATAACGGATTTCATCACTTGTCTGTCTACAAGTTCCCTGTTTTTAGTCCATTGATTCAGACTTATCTGAATGTGGTTTCTGATTACAGCAAGCTGCTTTTGCATCAAAGGCTGATCTGCTGTCAATGTAGAAAGGGTTTGCAGACTTTTAATCATCTGAGGTTGAACCTGTAGATAAAAGGTCAGAAAAGATGTATCCTGCGTTAACAGATAGGTATGATGGCTCCGGTGTGCATCCTTTAAATACGAATACAGTCGTTCTCCTTCAGTAAGTATCTGATAGGAACGTATAACCCGGTTTTCTGTTTTGTTATGCTGCATAGTAAGGTCATAACTGAGAAAGACAAGCAGTGCCACCAATAACAAAGATACCCCAAAAGTTATGTAAAGTACTGTTTTACTATTTTTGATCACAAAGTTCATCTACTAAATCAATTGTGTAGAATATACAGGTGATAAATTCTTGTACCAGAAGATTAAATCATATCAAAAAGAGCATTATTACAATTATCACTCCCAATAAAATAAATGACGAAGTTACTATTAGCTTAAATTCAGAAAAGTAATCACTTGTAAACTAGTGATAATTCATTAGTATCACCTCCCCCTAAGTAATCAGCGTAAAAGGGTTATTTTCCCTTATTTACAAATAGATCTAACCGTTTTAGCTTTGATATAAATCTCAGTCAGTTTTTAAACATTTCTTTGATCAGGTTGTTTACATTTTCTGAGAAGCTTATTTTCAGACTGATTACTGCATAAAACTTCTCTCATTTTAACACTCTTACTAACTCTGTACCACTATGATAAAAGTGTTGATGGTAGAAGATGAAATATTAAACGCCTTCGTCCTTTCTCTTCAGTTAAAACAGTTGGGCTATCAGGTTGTGGATACAGTAACCGAAGGAGAAATGGCTATAGAGATACTAAAAAAGGATATACCAGACTTGATTCTGATGGATGTTCAATTGAGAGGTAAACTAAATGGCATTGAAACGATGGAGATCATTCGTACCTTCTCAGATTTACCTGTTATTTATATTACCTCTTACACAGATGCACTTATGATGGAGCGTATGAGCTCAACGCGCCGGTCAAATATATTGCAAAAACCATATCGAGAGGAACAGCTTGCAGCTATGCTTGTGTTAGCGCTGGAATCAGATAGTCCAGAAGACAATGTTATCTCAGCAAGCTAATCTAAATTATCTCACATAAGAGGTCTATGCATAAAAGGCGATCAAGATGAGGGTAGATTATTGATTCTATATTTTACTTTAACATAGAAATTCTTCTTTTATAAAAAAGTTAATGATTTTTTCATGATTAGCACCAAGAACAGTATACCCTAGATCAGCATAATACCCCTTGATGGCCAAATAATCTGGTCAAAGGTAATAGAGTGTCAATGTAATGGACGTTTGCTGAGTAGGTTACCTCTTTCGCACTATCTTAAATTATTTAATTTAACTACTACTTTTTAACTACCGCACTCTGTTCCATTTATGCTGTAAAAGCCGGGTACTAACCCTGATGCTGAAAGCTATGATAAACGGGCAATCTGCTATGTATAACTGTTTTTAACATTCTTTTTCTGTCTATTTTTGGCTGACTGGTCATACCCTTGACCTTCTACCAGTCTTCATGTGATACTCATTGCCACTTGTGCCAATCTTTATGCTAAAACACATTCTTTCTCTTTCGGTGATGCTGGCTGCCAGCCTTCTTTTCTTTACTCAAGGCGCTAAGGCCCAGCTAGCCCCATCGCCCATTCACGTGGCCGAGTTGCCAACCCGTTGGACCAAAGCTGCCCTGGCGTCTGCCTTACCACTGGGTGAATACCCGCGCCCACAATTGCAGCGTAGCGAGTGGCTTTGTTTAAACGGAATGTGGAATTACCAGGGCGGCCAATCGGTCGCTTCGGCTAACAACCCCACCCATGTCGTGGAGTTTTCGGCAACGAGTGAAAAAATACGGGTCCCCTATTGTCCCGAATCAGTGCTTTCGGGTGTTCATCGTAAGCAGGAGATCAACATGTGGTACCAGCGTACGTTTACCTTGCCCAATTCCTGGAATGGCAAGCAGATTCTTCTGCACTTCGGTGCGGTCGATCACAAGGCAACCGTTTTTGTCAACGGCCAGAAAGCGGGCAGTCATGCCGGTGGGTATGACGCATTTTGGTTTGATATCACTGCCTTTTTGAGAAAAGGAGAAAACAGCCTGGTAGTGGCCGCCTATGATGCCAACGACGGACGAACGCCTTCGGGAAAAAACGGTCCCCGGGGCGATTACACCTTTACATCCGGCATCTGGCAAACAGTATGGCTCGAGCCAGTTAATGGCCAGTACATCCAGACGTTAAGGCTGCTGCCTGACCTTGCTGGAAATCGTCTCAGAGTAGAAGTTAAGGCCGGCGGGACTTCCATTGCTGGTGAGGTCGCCTCCGTTACGGCCATTGTGCTGGATGGAAAAAAGGAAGTAGCCCGTTCCGAAGCCAAGACAGGGACGGCGTTCTATGTTCCGATTGCCAACCCCAAACTCTGGTCTCCAGATTCACCTTTTCTGTATGATGTAAAACTCATCCTCAAAACGGCAGACGGACAAGTTTCTGATCAGGTGACAAGCTACATGGGCATGCGCGATGTTAAGCTGGGTAAGGTCAATGGCGTAGTCCGGCCCTTATTGAACGGGCAGTTTCTCATGCAGCTTGGTCTTTTGGACCAGGGCTACTGGCCAGACGGAATCTTGACCGCGCCAACGGAAGAGGCCCTCAAATTCGACATTGAGTATACCAAAAAAGCGGGCTATAACCTGATCCGCAAACACATGAAAACAGAGCCTGACCGGTTTTATTATTGGGCCGACAAGCTGGGCCTTTTGGTCTGGCAAGACATGCCCGCCATCTGGTATCCCGATGAAGATACATTAACCACCCGGGCCACGTTTCGAAACGAGCTCAAAGCGATCATCGATCAGCATTACAACTCCCCGTCGGTCATTGCCTGGGTCCCCTTCAATGAAAACTGGGGCGCTTTTGATGTGATCGGTATAACTGATTGGGTTAAGCAGTATGATCCATCCCGACTGGTCAACGGCAACTCAGGTTTCAATAACAATCCATCCTATCAAAAAGCCTATGGCGATCCCAGAAACGGTGATTTTGTCGATACCCACATTTACATCGGTCCCGATGGAGCATCGGAGCCTGATGAAAAACGGGCCGCCTCGCTGGGTGAATTCGGAGGAGTAGGTTTGTTTGTGCGGGGCCATATGTGGCCAGTGGAAAACAATGCCTACGCATATGAACCTACTAAAGCAGCTCTGACTGACCGCTACGTTTTACTGCTTGACCAGGTTGAGCAACTGATGCGCTACAGAGGTCTAAGCGTGGCGATCTACACTCAGACAACTGATGTCGAGCATGAGGTGAACGGTGTGCTAACCTATGACAGGCAGGTGGAAAAAATGAATACTGACCAAATCCGGGCTGTCAATCAAGCTGTCATTCAGGCCGGTTCCACGCTGAATGGCCAAAAAGAATAATCGGCAAATATCTGCGGGTAAAAGACGCTAAAAAATGTATCAGCCCACCCATCTTACTGAAGGAACAGACCTGGTTTTGAACCAGGTTACGAAAGGATACTGTCCAGTAGTTGCGTAACATAGGGATTGATTTGAATCCAGTTGCATTTTGACTATTGGGTATTGGCTTTTGAGCTGAACTAATTCAATGCCAGACATTCAAAATGCGATTTATAGCCTTTGACAAGCTCTTTTTGTAAACCTTCCGGTTGTTTTGTTTCTATAATCGAACAGCAAGGGTTCATAGGACTCTTGCTGTTCGATACATCTATTTCGCTTGAAGTGACCGAATCCTAGCAGACCAGGGACAGTGGCGAAGCTACTTGCCTGAAGAGGTTGTCTTTACTCCGGAAGGAAGCTTTTGTGGGATAGTAGTCGGACCGTAAACCTCTATGTTTCCGTTTTTCACCTGCATACGATCTATAAATACAACTCGTTCCTCTCCTGTTTTGGCTGTTCTCCCATGATACACACAGAACATTTCTTTCCCATCCGGCGAGTAGGCAATGCTGTTGTGACCTGTACCCGTTACTAATCCGCCTTCTCCTGTGTTTTTCTGTAAAACAGGATTGTTATCGGCTTTTTTATATGGACCCAGTGGGGAGTGGGAGGTTGCATATCCGATTGCATAATGTGCTCCACCGAAATGATTAGCCGAATACATTATGTAATACAGGTTGTCTTTTTTAAAGGTAACTGACCCTTCTGTCCAGCGACGGTTTACTTCACGCTCAGTAACCGAGCGGCTTTCCCATTCTGCCTGTGTATCGCTCATTTGAATCGGTGGCCGCAACACTAAGACAGGTTCTCCAATCACGCCTGAAAAGTCAGGTTTGAGTTCAATGCCGTAAACCCAGCTTTCTTCAATTTCCTCAAACCATCCCTTTTCTTTCGCCAATGCTGCCACTTCGCTTTTCACCGGATGTTTGTAGCAGCAACGGGAATAATACAAATAGATTTTGCCATTTGTATCAAAAAAGACATTGGCATCGATGACTGGATACCCAGGATCAAAAACAGGTTTGCTGGAAAGGTCAATAAAAGGTCCGGTAGGCTTGTCGGCTACGGCTACGCCAATCCGGAAATTTTCCACTTCCTTAGTAGGATTTACTTTCCATTGCGCACTATAAAACAGGTAAAATTTTCCTTTCATCTCATATACTTCAGGAGCCCAGTAAGCTCCTCCCCAACTGGCATTTGGGTCACTCCAGCCGTTTTTATTATTATGAAAATAAATCTGCCCTTCCGGTTTCCAATTTACCAGATCTTTTGAGGAATAAGCGGCAAATCCCTTATCTGCTCCACCGGTTCCATACAGGTAATACATTCCATTTGTATACAATATGTATGGATCACCCAATTGTACAGACAGCGGATTGGTAAAAGTACTTTTACCGACAGTAGTACTTTGGGTAGACTGGGCTAGTCCAACATGTAAAACAAGTACGGTAAAGACACAAAGGAGGAGCAATGCTTTTTTCATAACAAACTTCAAATTTCATTTAATTTTCAACAAATTGACATCCGAAAAGCAGGTCTACGGGTAGAAAGCAATTGCTAAATACAGCTTGACATGTTTACCCGATTACAACAGATGAGCAACGCGCCCTCTTTTTCACTGTTTCGCATGTACTACTTCAGCTATTATCGTCGATAAATCAGGTTTTTATTTGTGCTTTTCTACGATAGTTCATTCGGACTCAAGCCTGTTTCTTTTCATTCCTAAGAGCAAGGTACTATATTTAGATTAACCAGGCAAACAACCGGAATTGGATGAGAGTATGTATGCTTTGTTGAAAGAGTCAACTGGCAGATAATGGGGCAGTGTCAGATTGCGTATAATGGAATAGATGGTAAATATCCTGTCTGTCAGTGGTCTCGATCTGGTGTTTACTCATCAGCTTAACAGACAGGCAACAATCGCTTCCAGGGTTAAAAGCAGGCAGGAATCCCTACATGCCTTTGGAAGTGGTAAGTCACTTTAAAACCAAAAACCTATCCGGAATAAATCTTAACCGGTCAATCCAGCTTCAGCTTTCCAAAAAAGTCATTTAATTCAGCTGCATATATCTGGGGTACTTCCAGTGCCGCAAAATGCCCTCCTTTTTCTGGTTTGGTAAAGCTTACCAGATTGACCTTTCTTTCGGCCCATTCCTGTGGAAACTGAGCTTCTCCCGGAAACAAGGATACGGCGGTGGGTACACTGACTTTCTGAGAGGATTTCAGTCCGCCGGTGTAAGCGGCTCTTGCATTCTCGGCATACGTCCGGATGGAACTGTTGATCGACTGGCTTATCCAGTAGATCATGATGTTTGTGATCAGCACATCTTTTGTAAAACTATTTTCGATATGCCCTTTGTTATCGCTCCAAGCATTGAATTTTTCCAGTAACCATCCCGCCAGGCCTACCGGAGAATCGTTGAGTCCGTAACCGAGCGTCTGTGGTTTGGTAGACTGAATCATATTGAAAGCCCCTTCACTGAAAAACCAGCCCTGAATCATCTGCCCAAACGCCTGTTCGGCCGGCGACATCGTGCTCCAGTCTTCCTGGCCGTCGGGATAGCCCACATCGGTAAGGTGTAAGGCTTTTACCTGTTCAGGAAACTGCACCGCCATGGATTTCCCGATAAGTGTACCCATATCCCCACCAGCCACAAAGTATTGCGTATACGACAGTACTTCTGTCATCAGCCGGTGAAACAGGATAGCAGACACATCGCCATTCACAGCCTGAGGACTTGAAAACCCAAACCCCGGTATGGAAGGAATAATCAGGTCATAGGAAGGATCGGAAGCGGCAAGCAAGGGAATGATCTTATGAAAACGATAGAATGAATCCGGCCAGCCGTGAATCAGCAATAACGGCTTTTTCGCAGAACCCTTGCCTTTGATATGAATAAAATGGATGGAAATGCCATCGATAACGGTGGTGTACTGCGGCAATTGGTTTAGGGCTTCCTCATGTGTACGCCAGTTGTAGATACCTACCCAGTAATCAGCCAGTTCTTTCAGATACTCAGCATTAGTGCCATACCCCCAGCCTGAGCCCTCTGGCTGGGCTATCCAGCGGGTGTTTTTCAGCCTGGACAAAAGGTCGTCCAGTTCAGTTTGTGGAACAGAGATGCGGAAGTCAGAGATACGCAGATCGTTGATTGTAGCCATGGTTACTGTTTTTTAGGATTGGTAATCTTATTAGGATTATACACCAAAGGTACAAACCCTGATAAGCAAGGCATTGTAAAAAATTTACCTATAGAATCCTATTCTCACTACTTCCCTAAAAAAGCTGGATATCAGTCAACAGTTTGTTATGTTCCGATGCTAAACTACGATTGAAGTATTCCAGCGGACTAAGCCCGGTAAAGTGAATAAATTCCTTAATGAAATGAGATTGGTCAAAATACGCATGCTCATTGGCGATTGATGCCCAGTTTACCTGCCCGCTGGCTTGCCGCAAAGAGCCCAGCACATTTTGGAACCGTTGCAGACGCTGTAGATATTTTGGCGAAAATCCTGTTTCTTTTTTTACCATATGGATCAGGTGTTTTTGCGAATACCCTGATCTGCTCACCAGCCAGTCGATAGGTTGATGGATATTTGTATGGATAAATTTAACAACCGATGTTTCAAAGCTATTGTTCTGAATATAGTTTTGAAAATAGGATTCAATGTGACAGAAATTCTTATCAATATCGGTTTCGTTCACCAGTCGCTGGTAGAGCCTGCTAAAAGAACTACCAAGGAGGAGTTCGATTTCCAGACCGGGATGAATAATCTCAGACATGGGAATCTTTGTAAGCGCGTAAAAACCACCAACAGCAAAGCGAATACTTAGAATGGCAGAATCCTTGTTATTTTTATAGACAATAGCTTTGGCATTGGCTCCTGAAATCCAACCATGCTTCATGGTATGCTCACCGGTAAAACCGGGCTCGGCGGTATCACCCTTTGTAAAACTGGCTTCTGTAAATAGGGTATTGGTGGTATGATCCCGGAGTTCAATAACTAGGTTTATTCTTCCATCAGGCAATTCCATCAGATAGGGAAAGTGCTGTGGACCATTGGCATAAATAATGTGCTCTATGTATTGCGATAATGGATAGGTCGGTATGTGCTTTCTGAAAATCAATAGGATGCGATTTAGTCTTTGGCAGATCAATGGCACTGAATCTACAAATTTATTCTACCCCATAAAACTCCAATGACATTTTTTAGCATTTGCAATACATTTATTCTTCTATGATGAGAATCTGAAACCATTTCCGTCAGACAGCAGGAAGGTTTTCTCAAACCTGGTGTGAGGAAGATGACTCAAAGTGCAACTTTGCATTGTTTAAACATGCCAATTGTCGGAGTGCAAGCACTGCTACTATAAAGTACATTCAAAAGCAAAATTGATAAAGAATCGTAGAGAGAATTAGACGAAAAAAGCTGAGAAGCAGAAAATGTGCTTAATCGATGACAATTCAAATCTACCCAAAAAATTTATTCCGAAGATTTCTGATATCTGTGTGATTGGCTACGGCACTGCCTCATTGGTATTCCTCCTTTTATGGAAGCCTCAATTCAATATTTACACCACACTGAGGAGTATTTTGAAGCGAGCATAAAAAATACTTATCCCTGTTGACATAGGGTTGTCAATAGTGTATTTGAAATTTGTAGCATAAAAAATGGTACTAGTTACGAAAAACGCTACCACCAAATACCTAGACAGGTAAGTTATTCTCAGTGGGAGCCCACTCACCAATATCAACCAAAAATCCAAAACAATGCACAATCAAATTATCCAGAAATTTTATGTGATAGGTATTTCTATCCGAACAACGAATCAAAACGGACAATCTGCCAGAGACATTGAGACAGTGTGGGGCAAATTTTGGGGCGAACAAATTCAAAATCAAATTCCCAACAAAGTCAATGATGATATTTACGCCGTTTACACCGATTATGAAACCGACTTCACTGGTCCTTACAGTGTCATTATTGGATCATCCGTAAGTTCATTGGAAAATATTCCTGAAGGTTTTACAGGAATCACAATTGAAAAAGAAGCCTACCAAAAATTTGTTTCAAAAGGTAAAATGCCTGAAGCAATTGTGAATACCTGGGTAGAAATATGGCAAAATACAAACCTGAACCGGGCTTATAAAGCTGATTTTACAGTCCACGGGAAAAAATATAACAATGGCGACCAGTCTGAGGTAGAAACTTTTATCTCAATAAAAGAATAAAAGTAGTAAACCCAGACTCATCTACGATGAATTGTTTCTATACATAAAGTATACAAAACGCAAGTATCCGGTGGAATACATAATGTATTTCATCGGGTGCTTACTTTGTAGAATTCAGTTTTAGGCTTAGATAACCCATTTACTCATATCCTTAAGGGTATGTTCTATCAATAGATTACCCTATCAGAACCCTTCATAATGGGTAACACTGAATTTTGCCCGTCCAGTCAGCTTAGCTTATAATTACTAAAGATCAGAGATAATCTGCAAACCTTGTACTCTGAGAAACTGATCCGGTAACAGCCCTCTTGCCTTTGCTCCTCTCAATCATGGTATTTTTCGGATCAGTTTTCTTTTTTCTTTTACTGAACTGGTTGAGAAACCGTTTTGTCACTAAGTGGCTTTGTTTGTGTAGTTTTGGTTGAATCCTTTGTTGAAGAAGCTTTTGTAGCTTCCTTTGCCACCGGAACAACTTTATCTGCTACTTGTTTTATTTTTTCTGCACTTACTTTTCCCAATACCTTTTTTTGAGATTCCTGTGCTTTCCGTAATTGCTTAACAGCTTTCTTACTTGCTTTTCGGGTAAGCTTCTTCAGCTTCCCTGATTTTACTATGCCTTTCTTTTTATCAGCAGCTTTGTTTAATGCCTTTTCCAGAAACTCAAAAATGGTTGCAGTTAACTGAGTGGCTAACTGTTTTTTTAACGATGGTTCTTTAGATGGTTTGATAGATTGTTTTTTAGATTTACTCATAAGAAATGTGTTTTAAGATATAGCCTTTCTATTGAATTCAAAATTAGGACATCTTTTTCATTAAGCAATATTTAATTAATATTATTTTAACAATTTCTTAACATTGAAAAGAAAACCCATTGAATAGCTGTAGATTAGAAGGAGACAGCCAGGGTAAAAAAGTCTATAATTTGTGAGGAATAGGTGCTGGTGGAGTATCCGGATCATTTTTTACATAGCCTGATAAGGCAAATTTTCTACCATCGAGCAACAGCAATCCGGCCAAATGTGGAGCAGCGGAAGAAGTACCACTCATAGTGGCATATTGCTGATTTCGATAAGTAGACAGAATACCAACTCCTGGTGCTGCCACATCGATAATATCACTCCCATAATTAGAAAAACTTGCCCATGTATCGGTATCGTCCATGGCAGCAACAGTGAATACATTCGGATGGTTGATGTGGGATGGAGAAATCAATGCAGCAGATTGGCTGGTGTTACCTGCAGCAACTGCAAACAGTATACCTTTATTAGCAATGGCCGTCACCTGCTTATCAATACTTGGTGAGATAGTATCTACTACCAGACTCATATTGACTACATCTCCCCTGGAGGCATGCTGGTCAATATATTCCAGTGCAGCTACTACTGATGAACCCCTTCCTTCGCCAAGCTGGTTTAGTACTTTTAAAGCAACCAAATTTGCACCAGCCGCAACTCCAACTACTCCAATACTATTGTTTTTAGCTCCAACAATACCGGCCACATGGGTACCATGTCCATGTTCATCCTCGACAGAGCTCTGACCCTCAATAAAACAACGACTGCGGACAATATCAATATTCAAGTCAGGATGTTGAGTATCGATGCCACTGTCAATGATCCAAACAGTGCGTCCAGTGCTGGCTCCATCTCCATAACCAACCCGTTTTACTCCCCATGTTAGCGTGTTACTATCCAGCACACCAAGACAAGCCGAAGCGATGGAAACCACCCGGTCTGGTTCGATAGACTCAATAGCCGGATCATTTTGCAGACGTGTTGCCTGCGAAGCACTCAACCTGCAGATAAAGCTATGCTTATAGATTGATCGTAGTGTCTGATCCGGAATAGCATTTCTGCCAAGAATGGTTTTAGCAAACACAGAAAGCTTTTCGGGTGTCCGAAGGGCAGGATTTACAGTCTCTGAACGATAGTTAATAATATATATGCCTTCAATTACTCTTCCATTATTGGGAGAATGATCAGAAAAACAGGCAACAGGAACAATACTCGGATCAATATTCAATTCTTCTTTTTTCTTACAACTCATTACATACCATGCAAAACAAAGGATAGCAACAAAAAGAGAGTTACGCTGAATAAAAAAAGAAACAGGTTTCATAGAATGATAAAAGTAACTATATACAATACCTTAATTCGGGCAGATTTGTTGCATATAGGCAGCTTCCGAACGATAACCGAGTTTATAAGCTTGTTTCATATCTTCACACACAGTCTCTGTTAAACCAAGACTCTGATTGAGATAGGCCCGGTTATAGTAAGCCTCTGCCAATAGTGGATCTGCCTCAATAGCATCGCTAAAGGTACTAAGAGCTTTTTGAAATTGCTCTATCTTAGCCTCTAGTAATCCTCTTAAATTGTATGCCTTTGCATAGGCAGCATCAATCTTGATGGCTTGGTTACAATCCATTAGGGCCAAATGCACTTTTTCCTGAAGATAATATACTTCAGCTCTATGATAGTAAGCCTCTTTTGAATTGGGTTCTCGAAAAATCGCCTGGTTCAGATCGGCGATAGCTTCTGTATACTTTTCAGATTCCAGAAAAAGGATTCCGCGATTCAGGAAAAAGTCAGGATCAACTATAGGAAGATGTGCTGCTCTTTCGAAATCAGTAAATGCTGCAGAAAAATTTTTAAGTTCAGCATAGACAGCCCCTCGGTTGATATAGAGAGAGGATGCATACATTTTAGTTGAGTCGGCAAACGAAATGGCTAGTGAATAATCTTTTAGTGCTCCGACATAATCCTTTACGCTTGCTTTAACCCCTGCTCGGCTACCATAATACCCGGCTTTATTAGCTCCATCGAGAACTATACATTTATCAAAGTCAGCATACGCTCCTACTGTATCGTTATGTTTGATTCGTGCATGCGCCCGGAGGTTATATGCTTCTGAAAAATCAGGATATTGTTGAACAGCATCATTCCACAAAGACAAATCGTCCTTCCATAAGGTAGATTGACGATAGGTACCTGCTGCGAGCAAAGCCAGATACACAAAACCCAAACCGATAATAAACTTCCGATGGGACGAAAATCCAGATACTATTTTCTGGAAGCAGACAGCCATAATCCAGAATACACCCAGAGAAGGAATATATGTATACCGGTCTGCCATAATAAAACGTCCCACAGGTAAAAGCTGTAAAACCATGCAAACGGAGGCCGTAAAAAATAGAAAGCCAAACAGATAAGTCCTAGTAAACTTTACAGAATACAATACCAGTCCTCCTACTAAGAGGACAGCTAGCACATATGTCACATAGATAAGAGGTATCCACTGCCCTGATTTTTCGGGATAAGGGTAGATAGCAGACAATTGAAGTGGACATAGTAGTTTCATCAGGTATTGCACAAAGGCATAACTGGCCAAAACAATACGCTCCGCAAAGTTCCAGGGATCATTCTCAACAATTGATTGAGAAGCTTTTTGTGCCCAGATCGCAACCAACCCAAAAAACAAAGCCATCAGAAAAAATGGCACTTTCTCAAGCAGAACGGTACGACTAAAAATCTTTCGCTTCAGCAAGTAATCAATGGCCAGCAAAATCAAAGGTAATGAAACTGCCATCGCCTTAGACAGAATAGATAATAGAAATAAGACCAGAGTATATACATACAGAGAAGTTTTTTGTTCTCTCGTATACCGAACATAACAAAATAATGCCCAGAAATAGAAAAACGTATACAGAACATCTTTGCGTTCAGCTACCCAGGCAACGGATTCGACATGGATGGGATGTAGGCCAAAAAGTATCGCACAGATAAGAGCAGTCAGAGAAAAGGGATTCAGTTTTCGAACCAGAAGAAAGACCAGAGCTGTATTACCCAGATGAAGCAGAATATTTGTACAATGATATACCTGTGGGTTAAGTTTACCCAACGCATAGTCTACAGAAAGTGAGAGAATAGTAAGCGGATGATAATTACCAAAAGTATATTCTGTAAAGATTCGTTTTATATTCAACAAAGACCATTGTCGTATCACTGGATTCTCCACTACATAGGGAACATCATCCCAGTTAAGAAAAGCAGCACTTAAAGCTGGTGAGTAGGCAAAAAAAGTAAATACAAGCACATATCCCAGATGAATCCAGGTAACCAGATCGGTAGTATGAGTATGAGCTATTTCGGGTTGAGCAACCTGTGTTTTCATAAAAGAAATAATTCATAAATAACAAATCTGTAACCTATATACCCATTAGCAGGAACGATCAATATTACTGAGTGCCTGATTGATTAAGCTGGAAAAGTAGACCAGCACATTGTTATGTGCTGATCTGAAAACAGTTTATAATTATAGTATGCATTATTGCTTTACAATAGAGAATGTTTGTGTCTTAGTCCCTATACTCACTCGTATCACATAGAGTGCACTGGGTAGACCTTTATCTAATTGTATAGGTTGGGTTAGGGAATGAGCTGAAGATTCATATACCAATCGGCCTTGCACATCGGTTATCGTAATACGGGCTTTCTGTTCTGAGGTATGAGCGCCAAATACATAAAGTGCATCTACAAAAGGATTAGGTCCTATGGTCAGACTGCTTTCTTCCATCTGATTTTCCGGTGAACTTACTCGTGCAGAAGTTGATGAAGAGCCTCCATATACATACACATAAATAGGTTTACGGTTTAATACCAAGCCTGGCACAAGGATATTACTCACCTGGCAGGTATAGGTACCGGCATCGTCAGTATTAATAGAATTAAGTATTAGATAAGGTGTAGTCAGTGTATCAATAGCCACACTGTCTTTAAACCATATGTACTGATTATTTGCACTATTACCAGCATAATTCGCAGAAAGTTGGATAGAACATCCGGCAGCAGTAACTACAATGCCTTCATTGCCAATATCAGCCTGAGGAGCATAGAAACCAGGATCAAAAAAACGGTTTATAATAGGTTCCAGATCTTCGAAAGTCAGACGATTCTCATTCACAATGCTGATACTTAATCCAGCAGGCAAAGTTGGCAGTACCGACAGACGATTTCCACTTACGTTTAAATAGCTAAGGGTTGAAGGTAAAGTTGGCAACGAACTGATACGATTAGAACTGACAATCAAGCTACCTAGATTTGCAGGTAAAGCTGGTAAAGTACTGATACGATTAGAACTGATATTTAAACTAGTCAATGCAACAGGCAAAGTTGGTAGAGAACTGATCCGGTTAGTAGAAACTGATAAATTAGTTAGTCTAGCAGGTAAGGATGGCAATGAAGACAACAAGTTTGAGCTAGCATCTAACACTGTCAATGCTACAGGAAGCGCAGGAAGGCTTTTAATCTGATTAGAGTTAATACGCAAAATTTCCAGTTTGGAAGGCAGAGATGGTAAAGCAGAAATCATATTGTTATCTGCATTCAGTGAAACCAGACTGGCGGGCAATGTTGTGATCCGCACCAGTTGGTTGCCACTTATCTGTAAGTCTATTAAAGGCAGATTACTGAGAGACGCAGGTAAGTTGCCAGTCAGGTTATTGTAAGACAGATTCAATACAACTACCTTGCCGGTACTATCTACACTAACTCCATACCATGTGTTAACTGGTTCAGCGCTTAACCAGTTATCCTTTACATACCAGTTTGGTCCTCCAGTAGAATTATAAAGAGACACTAACGCCTGATACTGACTGGCAGATATGCCTCCCTGAGCCTGGACACTCCAAACTGATAGCAAACAAAGTACTAAGGCAAACCAACATGCAGGTTTATGCAGCACGTAAGAAAAGTAAGAATACGACATAGTAAGTGTGATTGAAGTGATTGATTAATAAGTAGTAAAACCAGAAATATGTCTGTTGATGAATTATTTCCTGATTGAAATTATATTTTGCCTGGTATCCTAAAAGCACTATTTCATCAGAATAAACTTTAATGATTAGCACCATTAAGTACAATAAAGCATTAGCAGGCTTTTGAGATATCATTATTTTTCCTGCCATGACCAACCTGTGAAACACTCTACCATCAGTCTAAAAATCACATTCGAACATGTGATCCTAGCCCAGGTATCCTCATCTCATTCCACTATGAAGAAATTTACATAGCTAGTCGAGAGTGTAGATTTTGTGATAATACCACCGCCATCCAGATTACTCTCCATAAGACTATAGCCAGAATTGTCTGCCCATTGTACTTTTTGCTTTGTAGGCTCGAGTGTAAGGAATTGGGTACTTGAAATTCCACCGGCCCCTGGAGATAAAGCATTTAATGAACTCAATGAAACAGATGTTCCGTTTACATTACTCCAGAGAATACGATCTGGCTCACCCCAGTTTATATTAGAAACCTGATCCACTATATAGATACGTATTGTGCCACTAATAGCTATAGCATCTATATCTAAAGGAAAAAGAGGGGCTGTCCCTGAAACAGTCATAAAAGAAGGAGTACCTGATCCATCAATGCTTCCTTTGCCAATCTTTTGACTGTTCTGATCAGTCCAGAAAATGTCGGTTCCTACTACGGCGATACCAAAAACTCCAGTTATTTGATCAGAAGGTGAATCTCCATATAAGATTTGTATGGTTCCACTACCATCTACATTAGCAGACTTAATCTGATTATTGTTGGAGTCAGTCCAGTAAAGCTTGCCATTTATGGCTTCTAAATCTGTAACAATGCCAGGTCCTGTAGGATCTGTCTGAAAGAGTACTTTAAAGTCTGTTCCATCCAGATTGGCAGATGCCAGAGCATTAAAACCACCATAATAAATTTTGCCTGCTGAACGGTCTACCGTCATACATCGATTCGACGTACTGATAGGTAACAAAGCATTGTATTCAATCCCACCACCATCTATACTTCTGCGATACGTTGAATTTCCGTCTGTATAGTAAATGGTTAATATAATATTGGTCAAAGGTTTAAGTGTGATTTTTGTCTCACTTGTTATGGGTGTATCTCCAAAAACCATACTAATCGGGAAGTCGCCTGTACCCAAACCAGCAGGTAATGTTAGCTGAGCTTCAGTATTGCTCAAAATTGAATAGCTATTGATAGCCTTTCCGTTTATGCTGAAACCGTTGACAGAAAACAATGCATCACCCTGTAAAGTAATGGTCATACCTTCGGTTGCCTCTGCGGGAGAAACCGAAATGAGAGAAGGTTCTTTGACGGTAAAAACAGGCCCTGTAAAGGTAAGGCCTTCCTGAACTAATGATACGGATCCGGTTCGGGCAGCCTGAGGTACACTAACCATTAACAAAGTATCTGTCGCATAGAAAACAGTATTTCTCTCACTATTGGTAAAATTCACATACGCTTTTCCTTCTAAAAAGTCATTTGTTCTGAAGTTTTTCCCCTTGATTTCCACTACTCCACTTCCAAGCGGTGCTTCTTCTGAATTAGTGGGAGAAATAGAGGTAATGACAGTGCCACGGCTTCTAACTTTAAATGGAAATTCGGCACTGATTCTGTGATTGGCATCAATCACAACAGGACCCGATTCAGCACCATAGGGAACTATGATCCGCATTTGGCTTTCATTTCCATCTATTAACCTGGCAGCCTTTCCATTAAAAAGAGCAAAGTTATCTTCTGCATAAGACTCAAAGAACTTTCCGGAGACCACAACCGTATCTCCAATGTAGGCACTGTCTGGACTAATTGCCGTAATGACAGGCAATGTGACTTCTTTCTCTTTTTTGCAGGAAGTCGAAAAAAGAGTCACACTTACTAAAAAGAGTATAATCAAATAGTGTATTTGCAAAAAGGACGGGTATGATTTTTTCATACTTAGTTGGCAAGTGGTAAGAAAATAAATAACTTCGCTTTTTAAGATCTGATCTATGATATAGATGCTTTTTTAAAATGGAGCATAGCTGCGAACTATGCCCCACTCAAAAGTCCCTTCCATCTATATTGTTTTATAAAACAGAGGAGTGAATGTTATTCTGGCATACCTCCTCTGCTTTGATTTTTAGTTTCCTACAGTAGGGAATCTTAACCAGGTTCCAGCTAAGTTCCACCCAGCATTGTTAGCTGTAGTAGCGCTGAAAGCACCACGGTAAGGAGCTGAAACGAAGAAACCACTTGGAAGAGCTGTAGTAGTAGTCAAGTCAGTTGCATCTACTGCAAATGTTGGAGGTACTAAGCTATTAACAGTAAAGCTAGTTGTACCCGTTGCAGGCTCAGAAGCAACTACAGCTGATGTATAACTGCTTACCAGGCCAGACCATCCTGTTGGGATAGTAGTTGCACCTGGAGCATAGTTCTGTAAAGTAGAAGAAATTACTTGTGCGGAAGCATTAGCACCTGATGCATTTACAGCAGCAGTACCTGTTTTTCCGTATCCGAAGACAACAGAGTTATAGATTTTCTGAGCAGTATTACGACGTAATAAAGCACCTGATCCAAAGTATACACCATCTGCTCCAGTAGGTCCTACTACAGTTACGTTAGCAAAAATAGCAGAAGTTAATGGTGTTAATGAGCTACCAGCAGCATCGTTATCTGATTCAAAACCGTTAGAGTTGTTAGAAGCAGAAACTACGTCAAACTGAGAAGGTACACGCACAGCCGCAGCGAACTGAACACGGCCAGAATAACCGAAGTCAGTATCAAAATCATCATCTACAGTACCATACGAATACAGATAAGAAGCATTTACTGTACCGCCAAACCACTCAAATGAGTCATCGTTACCATACAGAACCTGGATATGATCAAGTGTAGTACCTGTACCTACAGAACCCAATGTAAGAGCGTTGATTTCATTGTTTGCAGAAAGAGCCTGTCCAGCATACTCAATACGTACATAGCTAAGGCGTCCAGAGTTATCCGCATTATTCAATGCACCACCTGGGCCATGATAGCCTGGAGCATTGTTGCCGGCAGTACCTACTGTGATACCTTCAATGGCTACGTTAGCACCTTGATTGTTTTGCGCACGTCCTAAAATGATAATTCCACCCCAGTCACCAGGAGCTTTCGCAGTAGCTTTGTTAGAAGTAAATACAATAGGAGCAGTAGAAGTACCTATAGCAACAATATCTGCGTCACGCTCTACAATCAATGTACCATCACACTCACCCTGAATGCGAGTACCTGCCTGAATAGTCAGTGTAGCACCTGGTTGGACACGTACTTTACCACGTAATACATAGGTATTTGCGGAAGACCAGGTAGTGTTGGATGAAATCAGTGTATTGGCACTACAAGTACCAACTGTTACAACAGCAGCAGCATGGATAGATCCATCCTGAACAATTTCTTCTTTTTTACAGGAAGAGAAAGTAGCCGCCAGTACTACACTGGTTACAGCTGAAAACGCGAGCAATTGAAGTCTGTTTTTCATAAATGTTGTAATCGGTTAAGGTTTAAATAGCACTGTACTTTATGAATAGATTGGAAGGGCAAAGGCAAAGGCACTTTAGAAGGCTAATATGAGTCCCAGAGAGAAGTAACTTCCGGGCCGGTATTTTTCTTCCATATAATCCCGGATATAGGTCTTAGCCTCCGGATCATACAGACTTAAGTGATTTGGATTATATGTTCTGGAACGATCTCTGTCACGATAAATACGAAAGGCCTGATTCAGGATATCCTGTACACCTGCACGTATTCTCAGATAGCGATTGATTCGTTGGGTCACTGTCAGATCAATTACATGACGAGGTAATTCGTACAATTCAGAAGTAAAGGAATTACCAACTGTAGTTAATCGTTGCCCAATCACATTATATAAAGCTGATACCTGCGTTCCAGATGGAGTATTGTCATAATATAAATTTACATTGATTGAGTAGGGTGATGAACCTTGCAAAGGACGAATCGAACGACGCAAATCATTATACTGTCCTCCTTGTTCAATCTGGTCTGAAATGTCTATCTCAGTTTTTAATAAGGTCAGATTCGCATTAACTGCCATATATTCAAACAATGGCAGCGGAATAAAGGAGAGGCGTTTTCGTACTTCTAATTCAAGTCCATATCCTTTCGCCTGTTTTGTATTGGCAAAATTGAAGAAGTCTCTTTCAAAGTTCACAGCCGCAATAGAATATAACTCAATTGCATTTCGAAAAGTCTTATAGTAAGCACCTATAGAAATGAGTTCATCAGCTTCCGGATAAAACTCCCAGCGAAGGTCATAATTATCTATTTCAGCATTAGTGAGTTTGTAGTTTCCAACAAAATCCATATTCCGGTCGAGGTCACGCGCCTGAATAGGTACTACCTCTCTAAATTCAGGACGGTTAAGCGTCATTCCATAGGCTGCCCGTACCTGCATCTTAGGAGTAAAGACATATGATACATTCAGACTGGGTAACCAATAAAGTTTTTTCTGATCAACACTTATTTGAACAATTGAATTATCTTCTAAGACGCTGAAGGTTCCTGGAAAGCTGAAATGATTCCATTCAGCCCGGACCCCACCATACACTGTCAAATGCTTATTGAATAAAGGCAGATTAAATGCCACATAGCCGGCACGCTGATTATTATTGGCCTCGTATCCATCATTTCCGTCAATGCCTTCAGCCAACGTAAAACCTGTATTATCATGAATCTGCAATCCTGTACCATCGTTCCGAAAAAAACGACGGTCAAAAAGTTGATTTGCCATAAAAGGCAAATCTTTGATGGTAGCTGTTAGCAATGTATCTACTCCTACATTACCATTATAAGCAAAGCGGCGTGTTGTATAGCGGCGTGTACGGTATTCCATAAAGATACCGGCTTTAATGGAAGCTTCTGATGCAAACTTTTTTTCCAGGTCGATAGCTCCAGTATAGGTATCCTCTGCCAGATCATCATACTGATGTGTATTTAAATCAGTGACCTTAATAGTGGCACTTGGTATATTAAACTGATAGGCTCCTATTGGATCGCTTTCTCCTTCAAAGCCAACCAATACGTCTCTTCTGCGGAAAGAGATAGAACGCAAGTCAGGTTGCTTATCGCTGGTATGCCCATATCCGAATCGCCAGTTAACGGACGTAAGCCATGGTTTACTGAGCGTATGCTCGCCGGAAAGAGTGCCTGTATAAAGACTCCGGCTACGGAAATTGTAGTACAAGGTCTTATCCAGATAGTTTACATAATTATCCAGTGTACTGGTTGAGGTTCTGTAATCCTGTGTAATGACACGATCACGATTTAACTGATTGAAGAAATTCTTAAAGTCAATAGAATGCCTGTCATTAAATACCCATTTGAAATTCTGCATTGCAGTCAGACGTACACTCTGAATATGACTTTGTTCGTTATTCTGGGAATTATATAAGTCGATAGGTTTGTCTTGATAAATTGTAGTAGAAACCCCTTCAGCATTATATTTAGGGTATCCAAAAAACCGTTTTATTTCATTTAGGTTAGTTGTAGATGTATAGGTAACCGAACTTAGGCTGTTTACATATCCCATTCTTGGCATGTTCCAGGATGTATAGTAGTTGATAACAGCTCTTTTATCCAGATTACTACGAGCATTCATCAGGTTCCAGTTGTTGGAAAAGGATCGTGCGAAACGGGCATTTTCTGCATTGCTCTTATCTGAAATTCCCACCACAGGAAACTCTTTACTAGATGGTACATAATTGGGCATATTGCGGGTGCCATCATCAAAGCCTAACCAGTCTGTTTTACCTCCTTTATACGTATAATAGTCTGTAAAGCTTGAGCCCTGGCGATACTGAGTAGAAAGCTGAATCTGAAGTTGACGGGCATTAGCAGAATTTTTAGTGTATACTTTTACAACCCCTCCTGCAAAGTCAGACGGATACTCCGGTGAAGCTGTCTTATACACCATTACCCGATCCAGGATAGAACTGTTGAGCATGTCAAACGAAAAGGCACGACGATCGCTTTCAGCACTGGGTGTGGGGATGTCGTTGAGCATAGTCAGTGTGTAGCGGGGGTCCAGACCACGTAACACAACAAAACGGTCTTGTACCAACGTAACTCCTGTGGCACGACGTACCACTTCTGCGCCATCCCGATCCAGGTTACGGGCAATCTGTTCATTGGATATACCTGTTACTATATTGTTAGCTCCTTTTATCTCATTGATAACAGAAATCTCGGTGGAATTTTCCAGTTGTACGGTTGCTTTTACTACTACTTCACCCAATACATTATCTGCAACCAGATTCTGATTGACACGGGTTACAGCATTGGCTTTTACCTGTATCTGCTCGGCTATTACCTGTTTGTATCCTACATAGGAGAAAATCAAAGAATAGACCCCTTCTGCCACTCCGTCCAACCGAAACCTACCCGCAGCATCCGTAGAAGCTCCTTTGGTTGAGTTCTGTATCACAACCGAACAACCTGGCAAACTTTCTTTCGTCTGATAATCCTGTACTACTCCTTCGATACTTCCATAGGAGATCTTAACAGGGACAGGTTTGGATACAATGACAATGTTAGTTCTAACTTGCTTAAAGGTTAGATCTGTTCCGGAGAGAAGAGTATTCAGTACCTGTTGTAGGGATTGATTACTAACCTGAATACTCACTTTTCGTTTACTATCCAGCTGTTGTACATTATAGGTGATATCTATGCCACTGACTCGCTGGACCTGATCAAGTGCCTCAGCTAGTGAAACAGCCGACAGACGAATGGATATTTTGCTGGATAAAAGAGTTGAGCCTGTCTGAGCGTATACCCAGGGAGTGGTGAAAAAGTAACTGGTCAGAAAAAGAAAGAAGCTAAGTGTACTAAAGTAAATAGATCTCATAAAGTATAAATAGATTGTAAAAGGTATTTAGCTTGTAAGTGAGCTCTATGACAGATAAATAAAGTTGACATAAGAGCTTTTGATTTTTAATTGTGCTTCACTTTTTCTATTTTTAGTGGCTTTTGGAAAGCAAAAAGCTTCCTTTAAGCACCTGTTGTATGTGCTTTTTTGTCCATTTCAGTAACGTTGCCAAACGGTAAGGGAAGGGTAATAGTCACATTTCAGCTTCGCCCGGGAATGCGTCAACATTCCCGGTATTTCTGAGGCATGACCACCTGGAATGCCCACTAGAGTTTTGTATCTGTCCTATTACAGTTTCTCATAGGTGATTGGTTTTTAGTTGTTGATCAGTTAGCATCCTTTGCCTGATAGGATTACTTTTTTATTTTGCCTATTATATTCATAGTGAAAAGATTTTGTCTGCTGTAGCACCTGTAAAATCTGCTCAAGGTGCATAGGCTTGAAAGTTGCCTTAAATACACACTGAGCCAGTTTGGGAGTTGCAAATACAATTTTTACATCGTAATACCGCTCCAGTTCAGTGGCGATCTCTGCAAAGGTCAGCTTATCAAAGACTAAGCTACCTTCTTTCCATCTGCTTTCCACTACATTTAGCTCTGATGTGACACTAGCCTGTTGTGTATTTTTATGAAATACCAGGGACTGACTGGCTGTTAATGTTGCCATTTTGTGAGAGGCACCTGCCAGACTCACCGCCACCTTTCCAGTGGCGACCGTAACCGTAGTTTTGGGATGGTTCAGATACGAACGCACAACAAAGGAAGTCCCTAGAACCTGTACCTGAAGTGTATCTGTATGAATGATAAAAGGTTTTTCCTTGTTATGGCTTACCTTAAAGAAGATTTCTCCATCCATAAATACTTCCCGCTTGTTTCCCTGAAAAGATCGGGGAAAACGTATTTTGCTTGCTGCACTAAGCCAGAGTTGAGATCCATCCGGAAGAGTAACCTGTTTTCGTTGGCCACGCATGGTTTTAATTTCCATCATAGCCACAGAAGGTTTATGGGAAGCATAGGCCCAGTACCAGACAAATCCCAGCCAGCCTACTCCCAACAAAACCAGCACAGAAGCTGCCAGTCGGAAAATTTGCTTATAGGTTGGCCTGTAGTAGATAAAGCTACTATCCGATTCTGCAGATTTTTCCTGTTGCAGCCTGTTCTTCAGTTTTTCCAGTCCGGTTGCAGTATCGTATTTTTGGGCAGAAGCTTGTTGCAGACTTCTGCTAAGCTGATCAAAAATAGCCTGATAAGCCGGATCAGTTGCCAGCCATTCTGCCACTTGCCGTGCCTCCTCTTCAGAAGCCTTCCCCAGTAAAACCCTGATCATTAATTCTTCCTTCATAAAACTGTCTTTGATAAAAACCTGGTGCTGTTTGGTATGATCAGAGACACGATTTGCGGAAGAAAAGACTATTCTGACAGGTTAAGTTATTGTTAACAAATCATATAAAAACCTCTCATACAGATAACTTAGCTGACCCAGATACCCCAATCCCAATGTGCTTAGGCTAAACAGATAAGGAAGTTGTGCTTTCACAAAACGATAAGCACTTTGTAACTGGTTTTTCACAGTACTTTCTGATACATTTAATTCTATTGCAATCTGGGATATATGTAAACCTTCTTTCCAGTTCAGTAGAAAGATGCGTCGGCGTTGTTTGGGTAGCCGTTCAATGATTTGGTGCAGACCTTCTGCAAGTTCCTGTTCTTTGATTTGTTCATAGGGTGTAACCTGAGTAGAGTGGCTTGCCTGTAGGCTTTTACTTAAAGCAGTAAATTTGATCTTCTTCTTTCGAATAGCATTCAAAGCTGCATTTCGGGCAGAAGCGTACAGATAAGCCTTCAGACTGATTGAAATAAGAAGTTCTTTGCGTTTGTGCCATAGATTCACAAATACATCTGAAACAATCTCCTCTGCTATGCTATCGTTTTTGACTATAAAGGCAGTATAATTGCACAACGTTGCATAATATTTGACGAATATCAGTTCCAGTGCCTTTTCATTTCCCTCCTTAAACATATCCACTAATAGCTGGTCAGTATCTACAGGTGTCATAGGGTTTGAAATACAGATAGAAAAAAGTTTTGGTATGGTTAACTGAATGTTGCCACTGAAAATTGGCGCTTTCGAAAAGCAGTCTGGTGACGGAAGAGTAAATAGTCTGTAGTTGAAAACTTAAGATAAAATCAATTGTACAAAGTATAGTTTGTACAATTGATTGTCTTGGTATCCCTAAAAATGACAGAATAGTAAGGCATTCTGCAGGATTGTTTTTAAATCATTTCATTTGTTATACTATCTATTTTATACGGAACTGATCTCAAAGATAGAGCAACGATATTTTTGAAGGTAATTTTGTCTGTTACCAAAAAATTAAATTTGTTTGTCTGATATTATGAAAAGAGGTCAGAACCTGAGTGCAGCTAAGTGTCTTTTTATATTTTTTCTTGTCTTTCCAGATTTTTGAGAAAAAGATGGACATAAAGAAACACACAAAGAGAAGTTTACTTCACATGAGGAAGGGTATATGTGTGTTCAGGGCTCATACAATTAAAATGCCCTTAAGGATTGTAGGGAGTCTGGTCCCTGACGACTATTCGAGTTATGATCAAATGGATGATAGAGGACTGGTAGAATACTCAGTAAGCAAATGAATAGAGTTCGAATCACTCTAGAAGTGTTCAGAACTCTATTCACTTTACTTGCCTGTTTATATATGAGATTCGGGGAGAAACAGGTTGCAAGTGGTAGTTATAGGCAAAGTTACTCTTGGAAATATGCGGTTCTCTCTCCCTGAACCTCATTTTGATCTTTTATCTGATCTTCAGTTTTGTCCTCAAGCGTGCGCTGAAGTTCTATGCGTACTTCGTTTTGTTCCTTATTAAGTTTACGAATGCTGGCAGACTTTGCAGCAATCAATGTCTTTAAATGAACAATCTTATTTTGTATATATACACTTTTTTTGTTCATAGTATGAGTGAACTACCTTTCAAAGATGACAATTAGAATGCATTTCTGAAAGAGCGTAAATACGCAATTTGAAAAATAAGTATTTATACATTAACAAGCTGAATATCAACCCAGACTATGCAATTCCCTATACTATAAGTCGAAAAATGTAAAATGGTATAGCAAAGGCTTTTTAGTTCTTCAAGAACTTTACTATTATTTGCCTTTATACCCTTTAAAAATAATTGTAAACAACCTCTAAAAGATCACTGGAGTTACAGTCAATGAGTATAATGACCGTAACTCCAGTGATTCTGAAGAAATATCCGAACTCTGTTCAAAATAATGTCGAAGGATAAGTGATCGAGCAACTGTTCAACAAGGAAAGTGAACAGAAATCGAATCACTTTTGAAAATGACCAGAACTCTGTTCACTTTTTATTTTGACTGGAGTTCTGGTCGCTTTTCAGAAATATTCGAACTCTGTTCATTTTTGAGAATGACCAGAAGAATGGTCACTTTTCAGAGTGGCTGGAACTCAGTTCATATGTGACAACGATTCGAATACCAAGTCAACCTATTGGCTGACCATAGTTGCAGTCACCAACCTGTATGACCAGACTTCTGGACAGCAGACATGCAAAACAATATATAAATCAGCTATACTATAAGAAAGGATAATATGAAAGCACTACCTATGAACAAAAAAAGAAGCAGCCAAAGGCTTACTTCTTTTTAATCATAATCTATAGACAATAAGCAAGATGATTACAAGGAACTTACTTTAAGATACTATTTATATTGAGGTTACACACAAAGTACACTATTGCTCTTCTGAATCAGTAATAGAGTTATTCCGACTTCATAACAGGTGCATCCAAAGAAGACATCCAGTCAATAGATTCTCCCTGCATTTGTAACCGCTCAAGTTCAAGCATTCGTTGTAATTCTATACGGTTTTTATTTTGTGATGCAACCATCGTCCGGATTTGCTCTTCCTGCCAGGATAGGACACATTGTAACTGATAAATCTTTTCACGAATAATATGCGAATATCTATCCATAGCTTTAAAGTTTTAGTAGTGATTAACAAATAGAATACGTTTCCATCTAATCTCCTGTTTACCAAAATTGAGTGGTAGGGAACTACAAATATTAGTAAGCTTTGCAGAGAATAAAAGGTATTAAATACGCATTTTGTAAAATAAGTATTTAACGCAAGTCTGATACACTAATTACTAAATGGCCACCTTCCAGGATTAATTATAATCCGTTTTTGATTTAATCAGAAAGTAACTCTCACACATAAGTTGGTTAGGTAGTGATAGGCTGAAACGACTCAATAATTCGCTCGAGTGCCAGACATTCTCCTTTTGAGTAAGGTTTTACTACATAGGCTTTCACTCCCATTCTATAGCAACGTAGTATCCATTCTTCATTGCAATAATCTGCTAGGGCTACAATGGGTACATATTTACACACGTCATTATTCTGGATAGCTATAATCTGTTGAAAATTATCTTTCAGCATCATATCTACACTCCACAAAATCAGATCAGGTTGTAGAGGTGCATAACTAAGCCAGGCTAATGCCTCTTCATTTTCAGAAAGGGTAACAATCTGACAATTGCTCAAAGATGTCTCCAGACAACAAGCCAACTCCCATCGGTAGTCAGCATTGTCTTCTATTAGTAGAATCTGCTGTGTTGGAATAGATATCATAAGCGTTAAAGGGAATAAATATATACTAACAGAAGCAAATTTGTACAATATCTATTGATATAGAAAGAGCGTAAATACCTATTTTGCAAAACATGTATTTAACGCAAAAATAAGCTTTCAACAGAATTACCTATTCTTTATCAAATAGTTAGACAAGGTTTTGTATGAGAATGTTTCTTTGCTTTTATTAATCCGGATGGTTTCCACATAAATGAAGGAACCTTTATTTATGTATATGTTTATGGATTATGTACGGCTTACTTATCACAAAGTTCTTTCATGTGTTGCCATTATTTTGGGTCTGACAAATGGGTACAAAATGTGAGCAACTTGTGTAAATCGTGAGGGTCTTTGAAGTTGATAGGGTTATCAATCAGATATTGGTTAAGCTCCTTTCGATATCGGGAAAATATCTTTCGTACAGCATAGGCACTGGCTTTATGAATACGATTATTGTGATCAATGAAATAATAATATATTTTTTTATGAAAAGTTAAAGTTTGGTTAGTTTTCCGCCTGAATAACTTATTTGATTCGATAATTCCACCCTCTGAAGTTTCAAGTCTATGGCCACGATTACCATAGATAGTGGGACCAAAATATCCAGAAAATCTTCCATTACTACCTTTTGATTCTTCTAGTTCAATGAGTTGTTTTTCGGCAAGTTGGGTAGATGGATACAATGTAACGACATGTACATACCCGTTCTCCTGATCAAAGTAAAATAGTTCATCATCTATCTTAATCTGTTGTATAAGCTTTTCCTGAGCAAACGACAACGTATCTCCCTTTAAATGTATAAATTGAATTTCTCCAAATAATCGGTTGTAATTCAGTAAAGCTCCCACTATCTGTCCATTGTGAAAGCTGATAGTACCTTGTCTAAAATCTCTAAACGTATATTGCTCTGTAAACGGGATTACCCGGATAGGAATCTGACCTAGCTCTACCACAAATTTCTGATCAGTCTGAGCAGACAGCTCTGGCATACATCTGGATAAGACCGTAAATTCTATCATGAAGAGTAAAATGTAATATTTTCTTTTCATACAAATAAAAATTAATAAAGCAGTTACAAGGGAGATAGAGAGGACTCACTTAAAAAGTAATGCACTACCTGTCAGGAAGATTGAGTACCCTCCTGTTAGCAGATTTAGCAGAAAATGTATGGTTTAGCTTATTAATCCTTTCGCACAAAGTTTGTGCCGAACTTTGGGTAGGTTGAGTATATCTGCTTTGCAGAAGAAAATTAACTTTACGCTATTATCACTCTTTTTGATAAATGATACTAACAACTAACAGACTGAAAAAGAAGCCAAAATCAATTATTTTTTTCTTTTGCCTCTTGGAGGAAATTTCACAAATTTATAAAAGTGACAGGCATAATTTTTTATATATTAGTTTGTGCTATCAACTCCTTCTTAGAAAGGTTAAAAATGAGTAGAAAAGCTCAAAATTATCTCTGATTGGCAACAGGATTGTAGTTTATTTGCCACACTTACTCAATCAAAAGAAGTTATGATTAACCTACTATTAGCCGACGACCATAAAATCATCCGTGATGGCCTAAAAGCGGTGCTCACATTCTCAGATGCTTCAATTCAAGTGGTGGCGGAAGCTTCTAATGGAAAGGAAGTTTTGGAACAACTAGAGAGAGAAAAAATAGATGTAGTGCTGCTGGATATGAATATGCCAGAAATGGATGGTCTGGAAACAACTACCTATATAGCCAGAAACTACCCCGAAACTAAAGTGCTAATTCTTTCTATGGTAGAAAATGAGCATCTGATTGCGAAAGTGTTTCAAGCCGGTGCACAAGGTTATCTTCTTAAATCAGCAGGACGCGAAGAACTAATCCATGCTATCGAAATTGTTCATAAAGGAAGTCGTTATGTAACAGCACAGATTACATTGTCATTGTTGGGCAAACTTTCTCATAGTGAAATACCAATTACTTATGCAGATTCAGTATCCTCGCCTGTTACATCTATAGAAGCTATTACCAAATCAGAAAAACTAGGTCCCAGAGCAGAAGCATCACATACCGGGCAGCCGGAAGGAATAGGATTATCCAAGAGGGAAATGGAGATTCTTCAATTGGTAGCTAAAGGTTATACAAATGCCAAAATCGCAGATCTGCTCTTCACCAGCAAAAGAACCATTGAGAATCATCGTCAAAGCCTGCTTGCTAAAACCGGCTGCAACAATACCGCTATGCTGATTCATTTTGCCTCCTCCCATCATTTACTGGACTGATTAGTTATTGTGTAAAAGTATAGGCTACAAGAAGCTCTCTGACACAGAGATAACTTTGTAGCCTATAAAATAAGATAACGAGGATAAGTAAAAGAAATCTTATAACTAACGTAAAAATGCTTTTTAAAATAAACCTTAGGGATAAACCAGGGTAAGTGGTTTATATATATTAATCTTTATCTTACAAAAAATCACTGTTTACCCCTAAGATTTATCTTCTAGTATCCTATATGTCAACTTCTAACAATAATACCTCCTATTTCTTGCTTGATTTTGCTAGTAAGCACACATATTTCAAATCTCACCTTTATAATTCCTTTCTCAATAGGGCGAAACGAAGTTCGCAGAAAAGTTTCAGTGAAAAAAGAGGGTAAATACGCATTTGTCAAAACAGGTATTTACCACAGTCCCTTTGCTTCTAGTCTATTAATGTGTATAGGAAGAAATATTCTTCTGATCATCTTTTGTCAGTTCTGGATCTGTTGGGCCAGAATGAGGATTTTTATTCTGAATTGTTGTGTCTTTAATAAAGGCTTCTGTCCAGACAACCGACTGGCAATTAGGGCACAATGCCTTGACACTGTGTACAGCTGACGTTACCACATAACCACAACTGGCGCAAGCCAGATGTGAATGTGTCTTTGCCTGTCGGTTTACTAAGATTCGATCGTTGGAGGGCAAAACGGATAACCCAGGTTTAGGAGATACACTTTTATAGATACTCAACGTACCACATGCTTCCAGATATACTCGTGCTATCTGACCTAAATGTATAATATTTTCTGAACGGAGATGAGCAAAGATCTGCTCGCGCTCAAAACCTTCCTGACGGATCTGGTCAAGTTGTAAGATGCCATCTTTCACTAATAGGCGTACATCTCCTTGTACAAGTAACTCTATCTTTCGGTATTTATACGAAAGCAGGTTAAGCCCCCTTAGTACAACAAGCACACAGATAAGAATCACAACACCTGGTAGGAGACCACGTATCGGATCTTGCATTGGAGCTGAAACAATAGCACCGAGTGTAATCATCACAGACATTTCGGTGAGACTCAACTGTGCATTCATTCTTTTTCCAAGAAGACGGGTTATTACCAGCAAAAACAAAAAAATAAAGATTGTTCGCAGAAATACCTCTAATAGAAAAATAGCAGGAGCATCCCCTAACAAAATTCGTTGCCAATCTCCTAAATGAATGTCTTCTTTTTTCATGGTGCCTTACTATATAGCTGTTATTTCGTCCCAGCAGGTCAATCTAGCATGCTGGCATTCCAGGATATTTTTCCCTTTGTTCTATTACTCATGTATTTTATCTGATTTTATGATTTCCTAAAGGATTCTATTACAAGTCAGTCACTCCTTGATTATAAAATCGTTTAACCAATCAACCAGCACTTCGTTATTTGTCACACCTGTACATTTGTGTCGGGAAGATTCTTTCAGGATAACTCACTTAACCAAAAACATTTACTCCTGATCAGACATAGATTATGTAAAAAACTATTCCTGTTCGCCTGCTTATTCTAACTACAAAGGTCCGCGTCATGAAGTGGGGTCTGTCTTCGTCTCTGTACATTCTGATATGGGAGTATTAGCAGAGTCAATCAATAGTAAACTTTTTCACCTATAGCCAATGTATGCAGCAAATGATGAAAGTCATTCCACCATTGTGTATCCAGCCACAACTTCCTCTGCCTAGGGTAAAAGAAGTTGTAAAGAGGTTGGCGGCTTTACTCGTCACACTAATAGCAGAGAGTGGCTAGTTGCTCTTTCAGTTATACCAGTCCCTTAACAGACTATTTGGTAGGTATCTTCGAGTAGTGATATCTAAGCCGAGATATTCCCAAGCTTTGAATGGGAGATAATTTTACAAAACTGACGTAGGTGCTTTCAAAAGAGTATAAACTAAGAGCATAGGCGATACTTATTTTTAGATAAATTTCTCTTCCTATGTTGGTTTATTGTCCCTTTCATTATCCTTCCAGTAGGAGAAATCAAGTTTGTCGGGATTTTTGTATTGGTTTTCCTGTAATAGTACGATTAAATTTCTGAAGCTTTATCAATTGGCAGATAAACTGTATCTGTGGGCCTGTTTATTTACGCTTTCCCGCGATTAGCGATCTGATAAATTTATTGACTGATTTGTGTATAAGCAATTCATTAATTCGGGAAACTATGTATGCTGGATATATTGCATCCAACTTTGTACGATTCTCAGTACCGAACAGAAAAAAACCTTTCTGAATCAGGAAGGCTTTTCTCAACTTCGGCTGCATAATCAGTAATTACCTATATTATATGCTGATATCTTCTATTTCAAGATACTTCTGACAGCTAAGTAAGATGTTTCAGGGATAAACAGGTTATAAGTGGTAGTTACAGCTAAGTCATCCTTAGGGTACGAATCGTTTACCCCTGAAATTTTTTCCATTTATCACAATCTATTTAAACTAACCAGTTGATAACATTTCAACTGATGATTGCACTAAACCATTCTGTATGTATAAAGCATTTTGTATTCAACGTCGCATTCTATTTTTATATAGTCTCTATTGTAGTAAATAGAATTATATCCTAATAATCAACACACTGCAAAGTTGGAGATTAGTATAATTCTATAAAAGAGGGTAAATACGCATTTGTCAAAACAAGTATTTATCACATATGAGAATACTAGTGAAATAAGTTTTTCTGATTTGGCACAATTTTGCGAAAATATATGCTTACATTGTGTATAGCTGACAGTTCTTTCTTGGTACGGATAATACATTATCTATACATTCCATACAATGCCGATTGTCTCAATTTGTTATTTCCAGTGTTGAAATTTGTGAAGAACCCTCTTTCCTTCTCTTGTCTATGCGAGCAGACACACTTTCATCTGATAACGACTCAGATTTACCCCGTTTGTGGCAAGCGGAACGAATTCTCAATAAGATACCTGTTGCCTGTTTTGAACTTGACCAAAACAGTTGTTTTACCTATATAAATCAACATGCTGAGATCCTTTTTGCCCGCTCGAAGAATACAATGTTAGGTAAAAGTATCTGGGAAGAATTCCCGGAAACAATTCAAGCCCATTGCTTCATAGCTATTACCAAAGCTATAAAGCAACAGGAAATCTCTACCTCTGAGTATATATCAGCCATTACGAATACATGGATACGATTGTCTACCATACCTAGTCAATCGGGAGTAATTGTCCTTGCTACAGAAATTGAAGAAACGAAACATATACAGCTTCAACTCAAAGAAGAACAACGTCGCCTTAAGTCTGCTCAGAAAATCGGGAAGATGGGTTATTTTGAGCGGCATTTGGGTGAAGAAAAATTATATTGGAGTGATGAACTTTATCGTATTCATGGTCTGGAGCCACAAAGTGAAATCATTACACTGGATAAAGTAGTTGCTTTCATACATCCTGACGATCAGGAAATATTTTATCAAACCGTACAAGACGCCCTCCTTCAGAAGACCTCCTTCGAAATCACGAATCGTATCATTCGAACAGATGGGCAAGTGCGAATTGTGAGCCGACGAATGGAGTTTCTGATAGATTCAAAAGGAGTTATTGATCGTATGTATGGTGTAGTACAGGATATTACTGAACAGAAACAAATAGAAGAAAAGCAAAAAGCCAGTGACTCTCTGATGAAACAAGCCGAACAGGCTGCAGGGCTGGGAAGTTATGAAGGTGAACTCCCTTTACAATCTTTTCACTTTTCAGATGGAATGTTTCGATTGCTTGGCTATGAACCACATGGATTTACCCCGACATTGGACTTTATTGATTCTATTTCGAATCCAGAAGATGCGATTGAGGTCCTTCAGATTATTACAAAGGCAATAGAAACCAAACAGCCTTATCAATATCTGCGACGAGTTTACTGGCCTACCGGAGAAATGCATTATATTTTTAGCCGGGGTAAGGTAATCTGTGACGACAAAGGCAATCCGATTAAAATTTTGGGAATGGCGCAGGATGTAACTGAACAAAAAAATGCCCAGGCCGAAATAGATAAACAGGCTAATTTTATCCGGCAGATAACAGAAGCTATACCAGGTACCATTAGTATTTATGATCTGGAACAAGAACAAATTGTATACATAAACCGGAAACAATTTACCCGTTTTGGCTATTCCGATCAGGAGCTGAACGAGATGACTGACTGGCGCTGGATTACGAAGATTGTCCATCCGGAAGATCGGCGTTTACTCTGGCAACTACTGGATGAGATGCCGGCTACCCTTACGGATGTGGTCCGGAGGGTGGATTACAGAGTCCAGCACAAAGATGGCACTCTTGAATGGCGCAGAATCAGGGCTAAGGTATTTAAAAGAAGTGAATCGGGAGCGCCCTTGCAATATATTAACTTGATACAGAATATCACTGAAGAGAAGCAGTCTGAAAGCCAGATTACTGAAAGTCAGGAATTACTAGAGTCTATATTTAATGTTTCTCTGTCAGGTATTTCTGTTTTTAAAACAATCCGAGATGAACTGGGAGAGATTATTGACTTTGAATGGAGTTATGCGAATAAAAAAGCGAAAGAATATGCAGGAAATCGAGAATTAACAGGTAAACGGTATGCAGAGGAATATCCTGGGATTAAAGAAGCAGGTATCTTTGACAGATATATTAAGGTAATAGAACAAGATATATCTGATGATTTTGAAGTATACTATACCTATCAGGGTTTTGAATGTTGGTTCAGGCTGGTAACTGTAAAACTGGGTGATGGACTTGTAACTAGTTCGGAAGACATTACAGAACGCAAGAAATCGGAGCTGAAGCTAAGCCAAATCCTTGAAGCTCAGACTCAACAAATGCAGGATAAATACTATTCCCTTTTTAATTCTATCAGTGATGGTTTCTGTATCATTGAAATGATCTGGAACGAAGCTGGTGAGCCTGTCGACTATCGTTTTCTGGAAGTGAATCCTGCCTTCGAGAAACATACAGGGATCAAAGATGCGGTAGGCAAAACCATGAAAGAGATTGAGCCTAATCATGAATCACATTGGTTTCAGATTTATGGAGAAGTTGCCAAAACCCGAAACCCCGTTCAGTTTGAAGAGCAGGCGCAGGCACTTATCGGTGGTTGGTATGAAGTAAATGCCTTTGCAATGAATGAAAGTAATAAAGTAGCTGTGTTGTTTCGGAATATTACTCAACGCAAACAAACAGAACAACTATTGCACCAAAGCCAGGAGAAACAAGCCTTCTTACTTCGGGTCACTGATCTGCTACGAACGTTAGATGATCCGAAGGAAATATACTATCAGGCAGCACGGCTGGTAGGAGAATATCTGGGAGCCAATCGGGTAGGTTATGCCGAAGACCGTGGTGATAACGCTACCTCTGTCATTACTTGTAATTATATTCAGGGGGTATCAGGTATTGAGGGAATCCACCAATACAATGATTACGGGACAGAGTTACTAAGAGCTTTTCATGAAGGACGTATTGTAATACGAAATGATGTTGCCAATGATCCTTATTTGACAGAGTCAGAGAAAAAGGCATATGAAGTATCACAGGTAGGTGCAACCATAGGTATTCCTCAGGTGAAAGACCAGCGTTTAATTTCTGTGTTCTTTGTTCATTATCAACAAGCACATGTCTTTTCATCGGAAGAAATATCCTTGCTGGAAGAAACTGCAAAACGTATCTGGAAGGCACTCGAAAGAATCAATGTTAACTAATCACCCAATAGAAGTCACTGATCACTTCAAAGGCCTTAAAAGTAGAAAGTCACTATCAAATGATAAAGCCTTGAAATGAGTTTTTTCTATACTGACTGCTTTTTTTATCTGATTTTCCAGTCATCAGAATCCATATGCTTATTGTAACCTGCCTTATATTCAAGAGTCTCGTATCTTTCATAGTCTGCTCAATGACTGAGGTGTTATAGTAGGATAAGAGACAATGTACTGCTGTGGAATATATAGCCAGGTCGGGATATCTTTTTGTAAATTCTCCCTATTTGCCAACATCGGTCCCGAAGTTTAGGGCTTTCAGACCTTTTACAGCATTCAATATGGCTCTATCAGAATCTAAGTCTTTTAGGCGGTTATTCTACAATTCTACAAAATTTTCCTCACTATACACAAACCCATGCATTCCACTCTAGCCAGTATAAATACCTGTTTTTAAAATTGAGTATTTAACGTAGTCAAAAGCTGATAGACAGAACAAATATACTTCGAGAATCAGTTTTTATCAGTTTGCTATATCTCACTCTTATGCGAGTATTTTTTGAAACTGTCCATTGAAAAACTTAACCTGCAGACAGCTTATATAGCTGATTAAGGTTTCTGCCTATATCGTTTTTAAAGGTCCTGCTATGCATGTATATGATTTTATCACTGATGAATTTCACTACCAGCTAAAACAAAAAGCCCGAAAAGGCAATGATCGGTTTGAGCATGTTATAAAGGAATATAAGACACAATTTTTTCAATACTTACGAAAATGTAAACCTGACTCTCCTACTCATTATCTGCCCAGCTCTCTGCGAAAAAACAAATCTGTGAATGAGTGGCTTACACTGGTGTGTGAAACCATCCAGAAAGAAGAGCCAGTGGCAAAACAGATTTTTGAGGAAGTCATTGACGGTTATTTCCTATTTTTACGGGGAAAGCATTTTCTATCGACTCTCAAATATCAGGACCTTCTGGAACGATACAATTTGTTATTTGAAGAAGATATATTGAATCTAAGCTTGTTTTTCCGAGGTACTGACCTAAAAGGTATAGGTAAGAAAAAGTTTTATCATATACCTTACAACACACGACACAAAGTAAAGAATCAGCGTTTTAGCTTTTCCGGAATTCCTTTCTTGTATCTGGGAGCCAGTATTGCAGACATCTATTTTGAGTTTAATCAGTCAGACCTAAACACACATGAACCCTATGTAGCATCCTTTGCCTTCCATCCAATGGATTTAAATCAAATCCATTCCAGACAACCCAAATTATTTAATATTACCAATTTACTTTTTAATGAAGTCAATGAGCAGATTGCCTCTCTTACAGATCCAAACCCAAAACCACCTCTGAAACAGAAAAAGACACTGATTACTGATTTGGCTGGTTGTTTTCGCAAACTGATCTTATCCCATGTCTGTACGTTTCCCAGACGTGAGAATGGTAGTGCCTTCTGTGAAGAATATGTCATTCCCCAGTTATTTACAGAAGCTCTGCGTATGCACCAATACGATGGAATTATATTCTCGTCTACCAGCTTTTCTGAACAGAAAATAATGTATTCTACGCCATTTCCCAACCTTCGGTTCAAGGACAATCTGGTATGGTTTACTACCTATCAAGAAGATTCACTTTATGACGAAAATCTTCTTGATATGTTTGAGATTATTGTAAAAGATATGAAAGGTTTTGGTCTGTCTGATAAGGTAGTTTTGGAGGAAAAAATACACCATAAGATCCATCATATTGAACAGCAACTATCTGATAGACTCGATACTATCAGAAGTGCGTATCTGAGAAGAACCCTTGCAGACATTTCTCAACGCTTGGAACTCTATAAAGATATGAAAATTAATGGTGGTCTTTATTTGAATACTTATGCTGGTAAGCTTGAACTCATCTACACACAAAATTATCTGGTATTTTTGGAAAATCAGCTTTCATAAAACTGCAATTCTATCTCTATGAATTGCCGCTCTTTCGCAAGATCCTCTTTTTTATATACCAGATTTTATACTTCAGGACCTTCTTCTGTAGATAAACCTCCCACCTGTTCCCCATCTTTACAAATTCCAGGTCTAGAATTAATACGTAGCTTTCTGATAGAAATACGTGTTTTTAAAATTGAGTATTTGACACATCTCATCACTGAATAGAAAACTTGAGCGTATAGACTCCATTTCGGCTATAACAAGAGCATATATCACCTAGATCATCCTATACCGCCTTTCTCTACGTGTAGAAGTAATTATTAAACCTAACGAAAACAGAATACAAGCTATTTTCTGATTTGTTAAAGCCTTTCTAATTGAGGCAAAGGAGAACTTTTCAAAAAATCATCCGATAAAGGTACATTTTTTATCGCCTTTATGCGAAAGTTAAAGCAGCCTAAAAGCTTATAACCAATTCGTTTACAGGCTGTAATACTGTAGTTTATTCAATTATATACCTCAACTAGTTACTTCCTATGATTGCTATGAATTTTCGGGGCCCTTTTCGGGTCCGTGCTGACCGCAACAAACCTGATCCCGTCATTGAGCATCCTGAAGATGCAATCGTTCGGGTTACCCGGTCGTGTATATGCGGTTCTGATCTGCATTTATACCATGGTCTTGTGCCAGATACCCGTGTAGGAACAACCTTTGGCCATGAATTTACAGGAGAAGTCGTCGAAGTCGGTTCCTCCATTAAAAACCTGAAGGTCGGAGATCATGTATTGGTACCCTTTAATATTGCCTGTGGTGTATGTCCTTTCTGTAAACAGGAATTATATGGAAACTGCCATGAGTCCAATCCGGAAGCTACTGCAGTAGGTGGTATTTTTGGGTATTCTCATACAGCTGGTGGCTTTGATGGCGGACAGGCAGAATATGTACGTGTTCCATTTGCGGATGTAGGTCCAATGGTAATTCCTCCGGATCTGGACCTGGATGATGCTGTTCTGCTTACAGATGTAGTTCCAACTGGTTATCAGGCTGCAGAGATGGGTGGTATTAAAGAGGGGGATACAGTGGTAGTCTTTGGAGCCGGACCTGTTGGCATTATGGCAGCAAAATGTGCATGGCTTTTCGGAGCAGGTCGGGTGATTATCATTGATCAGCTGGAGTATCGATTGGAATTTGCCCAAAGATTTGCTCAATGTGAAGCCTATAACTTCCGTTCATTATCTGATCCAGTACTATTTTTGAAAAAGACAACGGATTATTTTGGTGCGGATGTATGCATTGATGCGGTAGGCTGTGAAGCAGCAGGTAGTACACTCCAAACCATAACAGGTAGAAAAACATTGCTCCAGGCAGGTTCTGCAACAGCTCTGCACTGGGCCATTAACTCTGTCAAAAAAGGCGGTATTGTGTCCATTGTGGGTGTATATGGTCCTACAGGTAATTTGATTCCGATTGGCAATGTGGTCAACAAAGGGATTACCATCCGGGCCAATCAAGCCTCTGTGAAACGGCTGTTACCAAAGCTTATAGAACATATACGTGCCGGACGACTCAATCCGAAAGAAATTATCACCCATCGTGTACCATTGGAAGAAGTATCGGATGCCTATCATATTTTTTCCCGCAAGCTTGACAACTGTATCAAGACAATACTTATACCTCCTTCCGCAAGAGCCTAACACGAACCATAAACCTGAGCTATCATGAAAAAAAAACCTGAAGACTATTCTCATATCAAGGGATGGGGAATAGATGCTGATCCGGAAAATGAACCAACCTATCCAATTAAGAAGTATACAGGTGATGACCACCAACGCCTTTCGTATGCCAAACCGCCACAGCAGCCAAGCAAAGTGGAGATACTACATTCCAATGAACGTCCTGGTCTGACTTCTGTTTTTGGTACATCATCTCCTCCATCAGGTTTGAGTGGCCTTATTCGTCGGCATGCCTTTACATATAGTGAGGGCAACTGGGGTCACTGGCTATCACTGATACTGGCAGATCGTATCAATGTGTGGGAAGGTATTGCCTCGGATCTGCTACATGGCCATATTCCGAATATATTTGCAGAACGAGGATGGAATGCTGAACTTAAATACAACAAAAAGGGTGCTATTCAAAAAGTTGTTACAGGCGTCTTAGTTGCAACAGTTGCAGCCGGCTTACTATATGGGCTAACAAGAAAGAAGAAAAAGACTCACTGGTTGTAAGTTGATTCAAATGTATGCTTTCTCCTTGAGAAACTAAGTTACCTACTTTTGTTAGTCTGTGTACTCAGATATATCCAGATCAGCAAAAAGAGAATCTCTATTGCACCATCTAGCATATAGATATTGGAGATTACATCTGTAAGGGAATAATAGAAGTCCACAGAAATAAATGCCAGGGCTGTCAATGCCCCAAGCAGGAATGCAGGCCTGGCATCTGTATGGACAAACAAAAAGCTTCCCAGTGTTAACGAAACAGGTATAAGCAGAGCGCCTACTGTTTTTACCAGCCAGATATCTGTTTTATATCCGGTTATCATCATAAAAGTTTCTATATCTATTAATGGCCATAAGGCTGTTATCAAAATATAAACACTCTGGATTTTTATCTGCCATCTGAATAATTTCATTTCTTATTCTATGTAAGTGTGTTTACGTTTTTATTCGGGATATAGGAAGTATACAATTACTCTCCCTGTAATCAGAAACAGATAAAAAAGCCCCTCTGAATCAGAGAGGCTTTTTCGTAAACCCATTTATGCTGATATATACATAAACCTTATGTCCTTTATGAAATGTTTGTGTATCTGGCCATTTATCTCTCTTTCTGCCCATTTTACATATCTGTGTAGTAGATTATAAACCAGTACTGTTTCCTTACCTACTCTTAGTAAGGACTCTACAAAGTTCATACTTGGGATTTATGTATAAAAGAGGATAAATACGCAATTACCAAAACAGGTATTTAACGTAACAAAGAGGAATAGATAGCATCTAGTATCTTCCTCAAAAAATATTTCTCTTTACTGATGCAGAGCATTTCAAATCTCGGCTCGAACAGGCCTTCGCTATCGAGCCAAGATCTTTTCCTTAAAAATGAAAAGTATAAGCACACTAAAGAAAATAACTATTCTTCTGTTTGTTTCCGCAATACTTCATGTGTACTTATATCCTGCATAATTACCCTCTTGATACGATTTACATACTCATCTACTTCCTCAATCTTTTCTTCGTAAATGGCTTGTACAGCAGTACTGACCTCGATCTGATTGACCATAGAAATAAGCATATTTTTCCGCTCCTCCAGAATTCGCATCGCCATCCATAAAGTCTCTTCCAGTTGTCTGTCTTTGTCCTCCAGAAGAGTTTGCGCAACATAGGCATGACCTGAATGGCAACGAAAGCGAACTACATTGCCATGTTTCATCTGCGACAATGGACCTCCACAATCCGGACAGATAAATGCAGACCGTTCGCCAAGCTCTTCTACATTTTCAGTGGAAGTTGTAATTCTTTCTACAATGGCGGCCTCAGCTTTTATATCATCCGGAATTGGATGTTTTTCTACCTGCCGATATACAAGTTCGTTAACTAAAATACCTATCTCCACTGCAGGTACATTATAGTTCACTTCCATCTGAAGCAAAACATTTCCAGGCATGTCCCGATAGGTAGCCTCAGAAGGGTCCTGAACAATCGTGATCCCTTTGCTACGTCGTATAGCATCCATTCCTACAATACCATCATATAACATTCCGGTTAGAATAACTCCAATCGTTCTGGAACCATGATAAGCTGCTGCGGAACGGAACAATGTATCAATGGAGGGACGAAATCCGTTTTCACGTGGTCCTTTGGTCAGACGAATGTGATTGTCTGTTAGTATCAGATGACAATCTGCTGGTGCCAGATAAATAGTTCCATAGGTTATAGATTCATCTGCCTCAGCAACCTTGCATGGGAGTATGGTGTACTTTTGAAGGGTAGATACAATACTTTCTGCAGAAGAGGCAGCAGATAAATGCAGCACAATAAAGATGGCAGCAGGTAGGTTCTTTTCTAATGGAGTAATTAGTGTGATGAGAGTTTCCAGACCGCCTGCTGATGTCCCAATAACAACAATATCATGTCTGTTCATAATGTGATACTAGTCAGTAGTGAAAAAAATAGTAAAAAACGAAGTGTCTGTTGTTTCAAAAGTGTCTTCTTTATATAAGAAGTACAACTGACTCAGGTATTAGGATTTTTTGGTGCAATTGTTTCTGTTTTTAGGCAATATTTGTTAACTCTGCACGAATTAGCTGTCGTTTTTTCATAAAATGCCTGTTATAGTCAAAATAAGTTTCTGAAATACAGTGTAATTTCTAAAAATGAAATGCTGTCTAATGCATTACCTCTATTTATAGTAATTGCTATACAGTATATCATTATGACAGAGTTTTTGACGTGGTATTTTTACCTTGTCAGAATAGTATATCTTTCTAAAGTAATTAACATATACATAAAAAATAATGCCTTATTGCTTGTTTAATCTGTAAGATAACTTCCTTAGCATATACACAATAGTTTTTTTTATATTGATGAAAGAGAATGTCAAGAAGCAAACCCAGAAAGAAAATACTGATACAATAAGTTCCGACACTAAAGAACTACCAGAGGATACGTCAATAGGTCCATTAACCAAAAACAGGCGGTTTACTATTGTAGGTATGGGTGGTTCGGCAGGGTCACTGGAAGCCATCGAAGAGTTTCTTCAAAACGTTCCTCCTGACAGTGGTATTGCTTTTGTGCTTGTCAAACACCTTGACCCTAATCACGAAAGTTTGTTACCAGATCTACTTCAACGTTGCACACTAATGCCTGTAAGGAACATTGAAGACGGTATGGAAGTACATCCCAATCATGTATATGTAATCCCGGAGAATAAAGATCTGGCTATAATGAATGGCCAGCTATTGCTTCTTAAACCTTCCAAACCACGGGGGTTCCGTATGCCTATCGATAACTTTTTACAAAGTCTGGCCGAGGACTGGGGTGAGAAAGCTGCTTGTATCATTTTTTCTGGAATGGGTTCAGATGGCGAACTGGGAGCTCGTTTTATAAAAGAAAGCATTGGACTGGTCATTGTGCAGGATCCAGCCACTGCCACGTATGATAGTATGCCCCGAAGTATAATCCAAACAGGAACACCTGATTATATCGTTTCACCTGCAGAAATGGCAGGAAAACTCATAGATTACATCAAATATCCTTCGAAAAAGCTAGAGAAAAAACACCAGAGCACAGACAAAAAAATGGCTGTTGCCCTGCAGAAGGTCTTTATATTGTTGCGTTCTCAGACTGGCCATGATTTTTCTTTGTACAAACGCAACACCATCATGCGCCGAATGGAGCGTCGTATGCAAACCAATCAAATCTTTGATTTGGAAGAATACGTCCGTTTTTTGCAGGAACACACTACTGAAACCGAAAATCTTTTTAAAGAATTGCTCATCGGGGTAACAAAATTTTTTCGTGATGCACCTGGCTTTATGGCACTGGAAGAACGCATTTTACCAGAGTTGCTTAAAAAGAAAGGGAAGAATGATGCATTTCGAGTATGGATTGTAGGCTGCTCCACCGGGGAAGAGGCTTATTCCATAGCAATTCTAATACGTGAATGTATCAACAAACTCAAAATCAGGCCTAACTTTAAAGTACAGATCTATGCCACAGATCTGGATGCAGATGCCATTAAAAAAGCTCGAAGCGGATTGTATATGGCTAACATCAGCAATGACATGTCTTCCGACAGGCTCGACAGATGGTTTATAAAAAAAGATGATCAATACCAGATTGTTCAGGAAATTCGGGAAATGGTCATCTTTGCTGAACATAATCTCCTCAAGGATGCATCCTTTACAAAGCTTGATCTACTTTGCTGCCGCAATGTGCTAATCTATTTTACACAGGAGCTTCAGAAAAAGCTATTACCGATGTTTCATTATACGCTCAATCCGGGAGGCGTTTTATTTCTGGGCCCTTCGGAAACAATCAGTGGGCATGAAGATCTGTTTGTCTCTGTTGACGTAAAATGGAAGCTATACAGACGACGGGATAATACTTCCTCTATCAATAAAATAGCAGAGTTTCCCAATACTACTATTCTACCCAAACTCCCTATCACATTGCCTGCACAGAAGAAACAGCCTAGTCGGCAACCTAGTTTCCTGACTGATCTGACCCGTAAACTGCTGCTGGAAAAACATACGCCTCCGGCAGTATTGATTGATGAAAATGGTACTATCCTCTATGTCAATGGCCGTACCGGCAAATACCTGGAATTATATCCGGGACAGATGGCTATGAATGTGTTTGACATGGCGCGTGAAGGACTTGGTTTTGAATTGCGTAATGCAGTGCTTCGTGCTTATACCCAGCAAGAACCTGTGGTTATCAATGAAGTACGTGTAAAAACCAATGGCAGCTTTAGTTTAATTCGGTTAAAGGTAGACCCCATTGAACAACCTCTGGAAATGAAGGGTCTGCTACTGGTCGTTTTTGAGGATTTGCCTCAGGTAAAAAAGACCCGGACAATAAACAGGAATGGTTCTACTGATACAGAGAAAGATCGCCTTATAGCGGAACTGGAAAAAGAGCTTCGGTTTACCAAAGAACATTTGCAGCATACCATTGAAGAAATGGAAACTTCCGTAGAAGAACTTAAGTCTACCAATGAAGAAGCCAATACAGCGAAAGAAGAAACACAGGCTCTGAATGAAGAACTGCTTACCGTCAATATGGAGTTTAGAGCCAAGACAGATGAATTGACTGAGATTAACAATGATATGGCCAATCTGCTTAACAGCTCTGACATTGCCACTATCTTTCTCAATCAAAAGCTGGAAATCAAGCGGTTCACAAACCGAGCAACCAAGATAGTCAATCTGATACAATCGGACATTGGCCGTCCGGTAACTCACATTAGTACTAATCTTAATTACAACCATATCACCCGTGATGCCAAAGAGGTACTGGATCTGTTGCAACCCAAAGAATTACAGGTTGAGGCTAAAAATGGACAATGGTATGCCATGCGAATCAATCCATACCGCACGTTGGATAATTTCATTGGTGGCGTAGTTATTTCTTTTATTGATATTTCGACACTGAAACAACTGGAAAAGGCAGCAATCGGTCTGGCTGAAAATATTGTGCAAACCATTCGACACCCGATGGTAGTATTGGATAGCAGCTTCCGGATTGTCTCAGTGAATTATAGTTTTTTGCAGTTGTTTTCGCTTTCCGAGCCACAAGTTTCCGGACAGGTGATATTTACTATAGGTAATGGTGTGCTAAGTATTCCGGAATTGCGGGAATTATTGGAAGAATTGCCCCGTCACGAAACGCAGTTTAACAATCAGGTGTTGAATTACACTTTCGATGGAGTAGGTACTAAAAATATTGTAATTAACAGTCATCGGATTGTACAAGAGGAAACATCTGCTGAATTAATTGTAATTTCTATTGAAGAGGCGGTTCAATATTAAAATATTCATAACAAACATTCTATATTTAGTTCTATACAAAAATACTTTTGGCTTTCTTGAGCCATAACTATATGTGAGGAGATCTTGTATGAGAGAGTCAGATGAAGAATCAAAATTTGCACAATTGCGTATGCTGGCAGAAAAGATGTTGCATGAACAAGATAACTTCATAGCGAAACAACCTGATAATGAGCATATCAAACAGTTGATTCATGAATTACATGTGCATCAGATAGAACTGGAGATTCAAAACGAAGAGTTAATGCGTTCACGCATGGAAGCAGAACAATCCAGAAATGAATATGCCTTACTCTATGAATCGGCACCCATTGGGTATTTTACATTGGATCAATATGGAATCATTTTAAAGGCAAACCATATGGGCTCTCTCCTAAGTGGGCGTCGTTTATCGTCTCTTATAAAAAAGCCTTTTCGGAGTCTGCTTACTTTTGATTCAGGCAAGACCTTTTATACTTTTATCCAACAGGTATTTGAAACCACGGAGAAACAATTCTGTGAAGTAGGTTTAACACACAAAACAGGAAAAGTCTCAGAAGTACGGTTGGAGGGATGGCAGATCAAAGACACAAACAATACAGTACAATGCTTGCTGGGGGTGATAGATCTTACAGAACGAAAAAGTATGGAGCGAGAAACCATGCAGTTAAAACTCACCCAGCAACAGGAACTTATGAATGCTATTCTCAATGCACAGGAGCAGGAAAGAATCCGCATTGGAGAATCCTTACACAACGGACTGGCTCAGGTATTGTATGCGGCTAAGCTCAATTTGCAAGTATTACATTCATTGCTGGATACTTCAAAACAAAAAGAAGTAGCCAAAGCATTGAATACAGTGGACAACTTTCTGGTAGAAGGCATAGAGCTCACCCGAAGTATCTCTCATGATCTGGTTCCTACAGTGATTAAAGACTTTGGTCTGGAATATGCTCTCAATGCAGTATGTAGCAAAGTATCTTCGCCTGATCTGACAGTTACGCTAGACTACAGAGGATTCAATCAACGACTTGAACAAAACCTGGAAATGGCTATCTTTCGAATCGTCCAGGAACTGATCAATAATATTCTCAAACATTCCAGAGCCCGTATGGCTCTGGTGAAAATCACCCGAAACGGTACTGACATCTTTATTCAAGTGAAAGACAATGGAATTGGGTTTGAAGTAGAACGAGAAATGGCAAACGGAAAGGGGATTGGCTTATCTAGTATTCAAAATAGAGTTGTGTTACTGAGCGGCACTGTGAATGTACATTCCCAGCCAAACCAGGGTACCCAAATCAGTATCCTCTTACCTGAAAAATCAATCAAAAAGGTAACAGTATCTTAAACACTCTCTTTTCAGTTTTTTATTGGTTCTACTTTATCGGCTTTTCGTCCGAATATGATTATGTATTTAGGTATAGCTACTTTTATTTCTGGTTTTACTACATCTTTCATTTTTTTCTATTTTCTATTGTTCTTTTTCCACGTTGCCATACAAGTTGCTATACTTAAAGTTCACTATCCGGCAATTTGTATGATTATTGAAAACTTCAACTACCTCAGATCTTTTTAAAACACCCATAATGGGGCAAAAAGAACCTTTCTATACTAAAGATAGCCCTATTCTAACAGCACAGGCTTAAAAACACATATTACCCGAATAAATATATACCTCTATCTTTTCAAGTCTAAGGCATCTAAACAAAAACAGAAATTTCACTGTTTTTAGCTGTTAACCTGATACATTTTCTCTCACACCTCCAAATCTTACAGATAGCAGTACTGCCCTATTTTCTTGTACCTGATAATCCAGAAAATTATCACTATCTTGTATGAGCAAACAAACCTCTCCCAATAGTCTCTTCTAAAAAAATGGCTTTTACTATTATAAAAATATGTTTATCAGTTTTGATTCCGACAGTGTTGACGGAAATCCAGCTGCCAGTGTTTTCTATGAACTGCTAACTCAACACTGGCAGTCAGCGTTCAGTCAGAAAAGCAACAAGATAAAGCTAACTATCGAGTTATCGCTGGAAATAGATGCTATTATCCGCTCTCACATCTTCTCTTATGACATACTGGTAAAGGAGTGGCAGGCCAATAATTCTATTGAGTATCAGATTAAACTAGCAATTGGTAATTTATTATTTGATGCAGGAGCCATCCATCATCTGCCTTTTGATTATGAGAAGATGGATGAACTTATTGATGCCTGTGTAGCTGCTGCCAAAATCCATTATCCTGCACAACCTGTGGAGAGTTAATCATTATCCTATACTAGACAGAAATCACACCCTTAGTTACACAGTAATCCTTAGGCATGGGTTTTTTGCCTATTTCAGATAAACACTTAACAATTCGTTACTATTATCTGATATAAAACAATGGCAAAGAAAAAAAAGAAGAAGAATAAAAATTCTTTATGGAAAAGCATTAAGCCCTTCGCAAAAAATAACAAAGCACTTTTATCTATTTTGGGTGCTGTAGGCGTAGGAGCTGCTTTAGCTTCAGTGATTGGTACGGAGAAAGTAAATCAATGGATTGAGCAGGCCTCGGATGCTTTGAACCGACAAAGTACACCACTAAGTAATGGTCATGTCTCCAAGGTAAAGCCTTCTATGGGATAAATCCTGTTGAATTTGCATTAGACAACCATCCTATTACTATCAAGCTTCTGACAAAGTAGTAAGAAACTTGATAGTAATAGTAATCAATGTCGTTCCAGATTGGGTAACCGGACCCGAAAACAACTACCTTGATTTTCCAGTGACTCCAGCCCAATAGTCCCTTTCAGTTTATCTACAGCCTGAGCAGCCAGGTATAATCCCAAACCAGCCCCTTCGGATCGTTCGGAAGCCCGGAAAAACATATCAAAGACACGAGTCTGGTATTGCTTTGCAATTCCGATCCCATTATCCCGAATTTCAATCAATGTTTCGAATGAGCTACTGATAACCTTAATATCCACAATGGACCTTTCCTGGCTATAATTCCGGTAACGGATCGCATTATCTATCAGATGTGATAAAATCAATTCTACCCGATCCGGATCTGTAACAAAGTGGCCGGATATCTGATAGTTAGTCTGTATAATAATAGTATCGTTAATAGGATGTATTTTTTTCATACCAGAAACAACATCAGCAATTTGTTGTTCCCAGTCAATTGTCTGCGTTTGTAGCTGCAAACGCCGATTCAGTGAATATTTCAAAATTTCGGCAATGACTTTATCCTGCTTCTTCAGCACTTTTTGTCCCAAGTCCATATAGAGGTGAAGCTGTTCATTATTTAGTTGACTCTCTTCAGATTCCTGTCGAATTAACTCTAGTAAGCTCATCAATGAAGCAATAGGTGCCCGAAGATCATGAGAGGTCTGATACACAAACCGATCCAACTCCTGATTGAGATGTTTGAGCTGATGATTTTGTTCATAACGTAACTGACTGATCATTTTGAGTCGATGCAATGTACGAACAGTACCACGGGATAATGCAAAAGCCATGAGTGCCACAAAAATAAAAAGTCCTAGTGGCAAAAAAGGCCCTATGTGTAGAAGTCCTAATTCTCTTCCCCAGTCATTCACAAAAGCCAAGAGGACTGCACTAAAACCCAGCAAGTACTCCCGACTATCTGTTACCTTTTGTCTCCATGCTCCAACTAGTAGACCCCAGCTGTATATAGTAACAATTAATGTAAATAAACTAAAGCCTTGAAAAATTCCATATAGTAATTCTAGTGGGCTAACTAATGCCAAAACAGCTACAGGTGAACACACCAGACCAATAGTCAGGTAAAACCATTGGGGAAGTAAACGAGGAAAAGCGGAACGAATGTGTGATGCAAAAGCAAAAACAATTAATGCAAAAAACAAATAATTGAGGCGTACTACATTTTGAAGACTTATAGAAACAAATAAAAGAATAAATTCTTCATTATTAGTTATAATTTCTCCTACAGAAAGCAAACAAACGAAGGCAAAGTATAATGGCGGCTGATAATCTCTTCTATACCAGAATAACCCCAGAAAGGCCGCCAACAGCATACATGAAATTAAACCAAAAGTGACTGCAATAGTCTGAAAATATTGCTGATGTGTAGGAATTCCATAGGTACTGGCACCGCTAGAAATAATAGGATTCTGATTCTGTACTGTGACAGCAGGAATATGAGTTTGTATGACCAAAGAATCCGTATGTAGAACAGACATCTGCGCATACCCAGGCAAAAAACAAATCCACAATGCCAATAAAGCCACAAACAGTTTCCGGTCTGACCGGCCAGGAAGAAACATCATACTCTACTACTCTTTTGTGTATATTCATCTACGAGCTAATTGGTAAGTCTGACCAGGAATTTATTCTTCTAATTTCTTAAAAAAGCAGACAAACTCCACTACTCACCCGATGAGTGACCTAGAGAATATATGGATAAACTTTTCAAAGATTCAACTTCCAAAGAAGACTGTTTTACTTTTCTAAACAAATAGTATTGATTTTCAAACACATTATTTGTCAAAGTCTAGACATTATCTATATTTATGAGAATTGACAGAGAACTAAAATTTGCGGATATTTTTCACTTAGTATACAACACAATCTATCTTTAGACCCGCAAAAGTTGGAGAGAAACAAGAAAATAGTTTTTCCAATTTAAGAACAAACACAAGAACTATTTACAGGTATTTATAATATAACATTAGGAATAACTTTTTCAGTGTATAATTTTTACCCACTTACCTGTATGTTATATACTCAGATTAATCTATCAGGACCTATTCTTATCATTGAAGATGATGAAGATGATCAACTTATTTTAACCAGAATTCTTAAAGAATTGAATCTTGCAGATAAAGTTATCTATTTTTCTACCCCGATAGAAGCGTTAGATTATCTGCAACAGGCAACTGTCCACCCTTTTATCCTTATCTGTGACATTAATATGCCTATGATTAACGGCATTGAATTCAAAAAACAGATTGATCAGGATCCAGTGCTAAAAGCCAAATGCACTCCTTTTATTTTTTGGTCCACCTCTATCAGCGACACACTTGTCCATCAGGCTTATACAGAAACAACCATTCAGGGATTTTTTCAGAAAAGCTGCAATTATAATGAGCTAAAACAGCAACTTTACTACATTCTGGGTTACTGGTACTATTGTCAGCATCCGGTTTTTGAGTAAGACCATTCGATAAAATCATATTATTTGTCCATATTCTTGCCCAACTCTTTACTCTTTTCTACTTCGGTCTAGTAGTAAAGAACTGGTCCAGATAAAAAGCACGGCCCGTTTTTAAGCTTTTTAGTAAAATATCTATTCTTTATTTTCCAATCGCACTATTCTTCCTATAGAACTCACAATCAATTACATACTATCATACAGAAGGGCATTATCTTTTATACTTAACTTTTATAGACACTAAGCAATAACGCTATACAGGCGAATTCAGCTGTATACCCTGGAAATTATACTTTTATTCGATGAATGCATACCAGTTTTCTGAAGATGACTCTACAGAATATAAACGACTAAGATTCTCTTTGCAAGCAGCAGGAATTGGCACTTGGGATATAGACTTGATACAGAAAAAAATCTATCTGGATGACAGATGCAAAGAATTGTATGGATTCTCTCAAGAAGACAAAGTAGACTATGAAAGATTGTGGCAACATGTACATCCCCAGGATTGGTCACAGGTACGAGAGGCTTTTACTAAAGCAATGAACACAGATACAGATGGAAAATACAGCATTGAATTTCGTATCACAGATTCTTCCAACGGACAATTACACTGGTTGCATTGTCAGGGGCAAGCTTATTTTACCAAGTCACAAGCGGATGAGCAAGTGATAGCTTATAGAATTTCCGGAATAGCACAGGATATTACGGAGCAAGTAACTACCCGACAGATCCGTTGGGATAGTGAGCAGTATTTTCGGAGTTTGGTACAGGATACACCTGTTGCAACCATGATATTTCGTGGAAGGTCTCAGATTGTTGAAACGATTAACAATCCGATGCTTCAGATTATCAGTAAGGATGCTTCAATTATAGGCAAACCCTTTCGAGAGGCTATGCCCGAACTGGAAGGTCAGGAATTCTTTGATTTGCTGGAAAAGGTATATCTTACCGGGAATCCTGTATTCCGCCATGAAACACCTGCCATACTCCTCACAGATGGAATTCTTACAACCAGATACTTTGATTTTATCTATAAACCTCTCTACGATCCCGCAGGTGAGATCTATGGTATTATTAATGTGAGTGTAGAAGTGACAGATCAGATGCTAATCCGTCAGCAGATAGAAGAAAAGAAGCAATTGGTTGAGCAAAGCGAAATACTGTTCAGAAGTCTGGTTGAAAACACACCAGATGTGATTACACGTTGGGATCAGCAACGAAGATTGATCTTTGCCAATAAAGCCTTTGAAACCAAAACAGGCGTTTCGAATAGTACATTATTGGGCAAAACCAACCTGGAAATGGGCCAACCTACTGATATAGCAGAGCCTTATATGGAAAGTTTGCAACGAGTACTGGATAGCGGACAACCAGCCGACCATTACAATCATTTTCCGTCAGTGAAAGGTAACATGCATTACTATTCACGTTTGGTTCCAGAGTTTGGAGCTGATGGTTCTGTACAGGGGGTACTGGCAATTGCCAGGGATATTACGGATCTCAAAAAGATGGAAGCCATACTGGAAGAACGGGTACAACAACGTACACAGGAATTATTGATGGCCAATCAGGATCTCCAACGTTCCAATGATAGCTTACAACAATTTGCCTATGTTGCGTCACACGATTTACAGGAGCCCCTTCGTAAAATTCAGACATTCAGTTCTCTACTGCAACAACAATATGTAGATAAGTTGGAAGAAAGTGGTCTGGATCTTCTAGAACGTATGTCATCTGCAGGAGAGCGTATGTCTAAGCTGGTTAGTGATCTATTGGCCTATTCGCAAGTATCGACTCGTCAGCCGTCGTTTGGAATAGTTTCACTTCAGTCTGTTATGAACAATGTGTTAACCACGCTCGAACAAAAAATTTCGGAAACCAAGGCACAGATTGAGCTGGAGGAGTTGCCAAAGCTGAAAGGAGACGAACTGCAGTTAACTCAGTTATTCCAAAATCTACTGTCTAATGCGATAAAGTATACTATTTCAAACCAGATTCCTGTAATTCGGGTTACTTCTCAACGTATTGAACGATCTCAATTAGATCCTCAGGTAAAGCCAACAGGTAATGCGCTGCACTTTTATCAGATATGTGTACATGACCAGGGTATCGGATTTGACAATCAATACAAGGATCTGATATTTCAGGTATTTCAACGACTACATGGAAAACAAGAGTTTGTAGGCACAGGCGTGGGATTATCTATTTGCAAGCGTGTTGTCGAAAACCATGGAGGTACTATTACCGCCGACGGTATGCCGGGACAAGGAGCTATTTTTTGTGTATATCTGCCAGTATAAAAAGATTTTATCTTGTATCATTACAGTATAAAATCTTTTTAAAGCAAATCTTTTTCTTCGAGTGAAGCTTTCAACTTTTTATGGTTATTCCAGAAACGATTTTCAATTTCATGCATAATGTTCCAGAATTCCGGATGTTTTTTAATAGAATCAACTTCTGGATTATCTGGCAATAAAAGAACCCAATACTGAAAATTTTCTTCTTTTGAGAATAGCTTCAGATGCTCAATTGCTTTAGTAGTATTGCCCTGATAGGCATAATATTCAACCAGATTCAGATTTTTATAAATCGATTCATTACCATCTACAAATTCTTTAAACTGTTTAATAAAAACTTCTGATTCTTTCTTTTTACCCATTTTTCCCCAAACAATTCCTATTCGCATACTTTCGTTTTTAAAAATATCTAACTGTTGCGCATCTTTGGTTGCGAGAAATTTCTGGTAGTATAAGTAAGATTCTTTGTAATCGCGCATGAGAAAGCTGACCTTTCCCAGTTCTTGGGAGATGTAAAATCGACTGGTATCCCGAGCAAACTCCTTTTTAAAAAGCTGTTTAGCCTGTACAATATCCTTATTTTTGGCAAAAATAGCTCCAATCTTAATCCAGTTTGCAAATGGATTCTTTGGATAATAGTCTAACGACTTCCGGATATACAGAAGTGACTCATCTATAAAACCAGCCTGTAGAAAAGCATTGCTCAGATGCATATACGTGTAACTGGTATTAATAGAATCCTGAGACGGAACATTTTGCCTAACTCCTCTCAACGCATACTCCAGGTATTTGTTTGTATCAGGAATATAGTTATTGTATAACTCTGACAGGAAATGAATGGCAAGATCTGAGTTTGGATTATACTCCAATGCTTTCTCCAGATAAGGTACAGCCTGCCTATATTCTCCTTTATGCATATAAAATAAGGCTTTCGCAACCAGACTTTCAGCTAACTTTGAGTCATACAGCCAAGCTTTATCTGCATAACTACCCATTTCAGCCCCATACTTCTTTTCCGTTTGATAAAGATCCAGATAATAATAGGTCATAGCGGCATCAGCATAGGCTAAGGCAAATTTTGGATCACGGCGGATGGCTTCATTAAAAGAAGGAATGGCCTTCAACAAACTTTCCCGTGTTCCCTGGGAGAGCATATCCTTTGCCTTCAGATAAAAGTCATAGGCTTCCAGATCTTCAGTAGGTACTTTTTCGATTTGTTTTTTCTCTTCAGGTGTAATGATCGCCTCAATCTCTTCTGCAATATTCTGAGCTATCTCTTGCTGCAAAGCAAAGATGTCTTTCGTCTCCCTCTTATATTGGCGTGCCCACAAATGTTTATCACTGCCCGCTTCTATTAACTGGATATTTAATACAATCTGATCTCCAATCTTCTGTCCACTGCCTTCAATAAAATAGCTTACGTTCAGTTCTTTTGCCATTTCAGGAATGGAACGAGCATTATTACGGTATTTTTCAGTGGAGGTCCGGCTAATGACCCGGAGCTCTTTTATCTTTTGAAGGTTAGTAAGCGTTGATTCCATTAGTCCATTAATTAAATAGACATTCGTAGAATCATTGCTGTCATTTTTAAAAGGCAGTACGGCAATTGATTTTTCCAATTGTGCGAATCTGGGAAAAGCCCCAAGATACCGTTTGGCGACTCCAATAATTACTACAATCACAAGTATGGCTCCACCCAAAATAAAAGCATTTCGTTTCCAGTTGGACTGACTTAAACTAGTGGAATTTTGCTCAACTGGCTGGAATTCTTCTGCCAGATCGGCCAGCATATCTCCTACTTCTCTTTTGCCAACTTCTCCGGGAGGATAGCCATAATATTCACGAAAGCATTTAATAAAATAGGATGTACTGTTAAACCCTACCTGATGCGATATTTCAGATACATTAAAAGAAGAACTTCGCAATAGTTCCATACCACGTCTGAGGCGTACCTGGCTAATAAACTGACTAACGGACAGATTAGTCAGCTTCTTTACCTTACGCAACAAGTTAGACCGACTCATATTCATAGCTTCTGCCAGCTCGGTTACTCCAAACTGCTCATTGGAAATATTCTCTTCTACAACAGCAGTAATCTGATGTAAAAAATCATTGTCAATGGATCGGCTTTCCAGCATAATAGTCGGATAACTAGAAGGTTTGTAAGCGTAAAAAGACAGAAAGTCTCCAAATACCTGACAGCACTTCGATAAGCCCAGTTAAGTACGGAAACAAGCTTTTTTGAAAGCAATTTACCTATTGAATTGATCAGTTGCATCATAATTTATATGGATGCGTCATAATTTATATAGCATTCTTCAAATTTAATGGTTTTGTCAGCATAGGTATTTAGTGCTGCCGGTAGCGACACCTTACCTTTGTATCATTACCTATCTCTAATACTTAACACACTCAAACAATGAAAACACAATCCACAGACTCTTTACAGATAGTCAGTAAAATCGCTTTCTTATGTATTTTATTGGTATTGGTTGCCTGTAAGCAGAAAGAAGAATCATCTGCGGCTTCAAAAAATGGAGCCAAGGCACCTGAAGTTGATATCCATACAGCTATTGTAAAAGACGATATCAAAGCACTTCAGCAACACATTGAGGCAGGTACAGATCTGAATGAAAAGGATCCTTTTGGAGGATCCAGTCCCCTGATTACAGCTGCAGTGTTTGGCAAGACAGAAGCTGCGAAGATGCTGATTGATGCCGGAGCAGATCTGAATTTTAAAAATAAAGATGGCTCTACTCCTCTTCATACAGCTGCCTTCTTTTGCCGACCTGAAATTGTGAAGATGCTATTAGACAAAGGAGCAGACAAAACCATCCGAAACAACTTTAATGCTACAGCTTATGAATCGGTGGCCACCCCATTCAAAGATGCAAAAGGAATCTATGATATGATGGGTAAGGCGCTGGCGCCCATGGGGTTAAAACTGGACTATGCCTATATTGAAAAGACTCGGCCTGAAATTGCCGCCATGTTGAAATAGATCATTCACCAGATTTTTGATTACTAAAACTATGACACTAGCAGAAAGAAGATATGATATTGACTGGATACGGGTAATTGCGATAGGACTGCTTTTACTGTATCATGTGGCGATAGGGTTTCAATCCTGGGGTATGATGATTGGATTTATCACAACAGAAAAAACATGGGAATCACTATGGATTCCCATGGCAATGCTGAATGTATGGAGAATACCACTATTATTTTTTGTGTCTGGCATGGGTGTATATTTTTCGCTCCGTAACAGAAACTGGAGTGAGTTAATGGCAGAACGGGGTAAACGAATACTTATCCCCTTTATTGTTGGTACTTTCCTGATTGTTCCGCTACATATGTATGTATGGCAATATTACTACCATATGGAGTCAAGCTACTCTCCCAGCCCTGGTCATTTGTGGTTTTTAGGTAATATCTTTGTGTATGTGTTCATTCTTTCACCTGTCTTCTTTTATCTTCAACTAAATCAGGATGGCAAAGTAGTTCAGGGCATGAGAAAATTGTTTAGTACACCATTAGGTCTATTCCCTATTATAGCTGTATTCATTGCTGAGGTTATACTGGTAGATCCCAGGCCTTACGAGTTATATGCTATGACATGGCATGGATTCTTTTTGGGATTCGGGGCCTTTTTTTTCGGTTTTTGCTTTGCTCTCAGTGGCTCCTCCTTCTGGCAAATGATGGGTAAATGGAAAATACTTTTTCTGACTATAGCCACTTTATTATTTATCATACGAATCAGACAATTTACCGTACCTGGCTATCTGTTAGTACTTGAGTCAGATTGTTGGATATTTTCTGTTTTTGGATTTGCCTACAGCTATCTGAATCATCCAAGTAAAACGTTAAGCTATTTAAGCCAGGCTGCCTATCCGGTGTATATTGTGCACATGGCTGTTTTGTATACAGGATCTCTGCTTATCTTCCCACTGAATATACCAGCACCTGTTCAGTTCATCCTGGTTTTACTGTTTACTTTTGTCGGATGCTTTGTCTTGTATGAGCTAATCAGACGAATAGATATTCTTAGATTTTTATTTGGGATGAGTAAAAGGGAGGCATCTAAAAATGCTGTTTCTCAAATTGTTTAGTTTCCTATATCTAGACTAGAGAGACAGCCTTAGGTGAGCAGCGATATACATTCTATCGCTGCTCTATACATTTGCAGAAACGCAGAATATTGTTGAACTGAACTTATTGAAAAACCTTGAGCAAAATATATTCACTAAGCTTGTGGTAGAAACACAGTAAAAGTGGCCCCCTTACCAGGTTCGCTGGTAGCTATAATGGCTCCTCCATGATTCATGACAACTTTTTCACAGATTGCCAATCCTATACCTGTACCCGCATATTCTATCCGACTATGTAACCGTTGAAATATTTGAAAGATGCGACTTGCATATTCCTGTTCAAAGCCAATACCATTATCTATGACATCGATCTGGTGGTAATCTGTACTTTGTCGGGATACTTTAGCAATTAAAGGCAAATCAGAAAAATCAATTTGTTTGTAATGTACCTGAATGACAGGCGGAATCCCTTGCTTATGAAACTTAAGTGCATTACTCAACAGATTCTGGAAGAGTTGACTTAATTGAGATACATCTCCGGATATCTCTGGCAGAGGATCTATCTGTATTTGAGCACGGGTTTCCTCAATACGCAATTCAAGTTCAGCAAGAACCGAAGTAAATAATTCATTCAACGAAACTGTAGTTAAAACCTCTTTGTTGGGAACAATACGTGAAAAAGTGAGCAAGTCTTTTATCAGTATTGACATGCGATTCGCAGCAGATTGCATCCGTTCCAATATATGCAAGCCATTGCCCAGAACACTTCCATGCTCTTTTTTTAACAAGTCTCCAAACGATTGAATCTTTCGCAATGGCTCCTGTAAATCATGACTGGCGATGTAGGCAAACTTCTCCAGGTTATCATTTGAACGGGCCAGCAGTTCGTTCGACTCGGTAAGCTCTTCGTTAGTTGTTGCCAACTCTTCATTTGTAGCGGCCAATTCCTCATTGGCAGCTGCTAGCTCTTCGTTAGAGGCAGCCAATTCTTCTGTACTCTGCTGCACCTGTTGTTGCAAGGCTAGTTGCAATGAACGATCTGCTGTTACATCCTGTGCTGTACCTGTCATTTTTATAGGTACTCCTTTTTCAGTAAAAGTGGTACGAGCCTGGGCATGAATAATGTATTTTCTGGAAGTTAGACGATTAACAATCATGTACTCCAGATCAAATATACCACCGGATTCAGGCTTCCATGCTAACTCAAGGGCTGCCCGTACCCGCTCCTGATCCTGAGTAAAAACAAGTGGATAAACATTATCCAGATGAGTTACTCCACTTTCGATTCCCAGCCACTCAGCCATACGTTCGGAATGCAAGACCTGTCCGGTTAGTGGATCTACTATCCAGGTACCTAATTGAGCAAGTTCTACCGCTCCACGCATAAGTGATTCAGCTTCTTCAACCTGCTGGCGGGATACGACCTGCTGTGTCACCTCTGTAGCCGTAACCAGAACGCCGTATATAACGCCTGTTGTATTTCGAAGAGGTTTATAAATATAATTGTAATAGCCGGTATAGGGAACGCCATGTCTTACCAATTCTATCCGCTCTTCCGGCTTATAAAATATTTCTCCTGATTTGAATGTTTGCTTGAGCCGATCAATAAAGGGAGTGGAAATAAATTCCGGCAATGCCTCTGGTAAAGTTTTTCCTATGATAGAATCATTTCTACCAAGAAGTTGAAACATAGTGTCATTGACAATACTGATAGTCATCTGCTCACCAACAACCACCAACTTAGCTACTGGAGAATTCTGCATAACACTTCGTACAAACAACTCACTTTCTTCCAGTTTCAGCCGTGCTTCTACTTCCTGGTCTATATTCTGAGCTATTCCCGAAAATTGATAAGGTTTTCCATTCGCGTCATACTGATATTGTCCTATCACTCTCACCCAGTGTATAGAACCATCATCCCAGACAAAACGAGCCTGATACCGAAGCTTTCCCGTCTTCTCTGCCTGTTGATACGCCTCATCTCTTATACCACGATCATCCTGATGTACATGCTCCACCAAAGTTGCCCGATTGACAATTCGTTCATTACCAGTGAGAATATGCGCCAGTATAGTAGAATGGTCCACATGATTATCTTCAAGCCGAACTGTAAACCGTCCTGCATTGGCTCCCTCCAATGCCAATGCAGCCAAATGATCTGACGTTTCTGCTTGTTCCCGGGATTCTATCAGCTCTGTTATATTTTGTGCAATTCCGGTAAAACGATACGCTTCGCCTGTCTTGTTGAAATATGTCTGCCCTTTACAATGAATCCAGCGCAGCTGCCCATCTTCTGCTCCTATTGTACGAAATTGTATATCGTACGCCCCATCGCTTTGTGGATTAAGCGCTGATTGCACAGCCTCACGAACACGTTCTGCATCCAAGGGATGTATGTAGGTAAGCACCTCTTCATATGTCACGGTATCTTCTTTGGAAAAACCGTAGAGTTGCTTACAGCGTTCATCCCAGTGTACCTGTTTGTTTACTATATCTAGCTCCCAAGTGCCAATCTGGGCAAAACGAAGAGCAGCTTGTAGCCGCTCATTTTCTGCAAGAATATGCTCAATAAAGGTATCTTGTTTATCACTCATTCTATAGGATATGCACAAAAAACGGAAAGAGAAAGAACTTATAGCTTAGCTTCTGCCTGTCAAATATATAAATTTTCCTATAGAACACTGAACACTCTATTTGCATTTTTGTGAAATAAATCCAACCAATAATCCTTCTTTTTATGAAAATCTTAACCTTATCAAACCATCCTGATACTAGTTTATGATCCATAGCCGGATATGATAATTTGTACAGATACAACATTTTCAGATAGTTAACATCCAAATACAGTAGTATTATTATTCATAAAGAAGGACCATAAAGAAGGGGTACAGTATGTAAAAAGAAAATACGTCCTGCTCATTTTTATTGTCAAATGAACACAGACGTATAGTGTCAAATTAATTTTGTTGATTACTACTATCTTTTTTAAGTGCGATATAAATAGATAGTGGTACCAACCATAGGTTTTGTTTGTACAATCAGTGGACACTGAATAGCTTTAGCTAAATCTCGTACCAAATGTAAGCCTAATCCCTGTCTGGTATTGAAGACTGGACTTTCCTGAGTTAGTATTTGTATAGCGGCTTCTTGTATACCGGGACCATTGTCAGTAATCGAAAGGATTGTGTGGTTATTTTCCTGAAAAGCTTTCCATTCCAGGCTTGCATTAGATGTTAACTTAAGCGCCTTGATAGCGTTAGAAGTCAGATTATACATAATGGTTTGCAGGTAATTTTCATCGGTCAGCAAAGTTAGATTTTCGGGATTGGAGAATGTAACTTGTACAGATAAAGTGTCCCCAAACGATTTTTGTATGTAGTCAAATAAAGAAGCTATACGTGTTGTTTGGATGTTAGGTTTGAATATTGCCATTTGTTCTTTACTCCACAGTAGCAGTGTTTCCATTGTTTCCAGTAGTGTTTCTGCTGACTCAGTAATTTTCTGCTGGTGTTGTGTAGCTTGTTCGGGCGATAACAGGTCAGGAGCTTCCTGCTGTAGATTCAGAAAGTTAATCAGACTGGCAATAGGGCTACGCAGATCATGGCTGATAATAGCAAAGAAGCGAGCTTTTATCTTATTAGCCTCATCAAGTTCGGTATTGAGTTTACGTAGTAGCTTGTTGGTTTTCTGACGGGAACGGCTTTACCAGTAAAGCAGTCCTCCAATTACTGCCAGTAAGCCTATACCAATCAGTAGTCCCAGACGTATTTTCTGCTGATTGGCAATAGTTAGTTGTTGGATAGCAATTTCGGCATTTTTCTTTCCTAATTCATATTTACTTTCTGTTTCAGCGATCTGGTTCTTCGTTTCCTGTGAGAACAGGCTATCATTAATAGTGTGGTAAAACTGCATATCCGTATACGCTTTGCGGAAATCGCCTTTTTCAGCAGCTAGTTCTGCACGTAGTCCTCTTAGAAATGCCAGATTTCCCTGATCATTGGCATCCTGGCTTAAGGTAATCCCTAATTCAAGGTATTGGGCTGCCTTTTGTAATAATGCAGCCCGATTAGCAGGCACTTCACATGAAGCCTTTACTCTGGCAAGTGTATCTGACTGAGCCAGATGGAGATATTCAATGGCAATGTTACCAATGTTGCTGAGTGAGAGAGTATTCGCCGGACTTTGTTTATTCCAGATTCTCTGAGCCTGGAGTTTGTACTTCATTCGCTGATAATAATCACTTTCAATAACTGAGAAGTTTGTATATACTGTGGCAATTCCTATACTATCCCCTGTCTCTTTATATAATGTCAGTGCTTTTTCATAATAATCGTGTGCTTTGGTAGTATCTTTTTTGTTTACATAGGTAGTGGCAATGCTTGCATATCCGGTTGCGAACCGGGCAGTATCTTGTGGACTGATAAACTGAAGGGATTTAAGATGATACGTCAGTGCTTTATCAAAGTGATTCTGGTTATTGTAAACAATGGCGATATTATCAAGGCACAGGGATATCAAATAATTGTCTTTTAATTGCTCTGCAATCTGTAAGGCTTTGATATAAGAATCAATAGCTTGCTGAAAACGGGAGCTTCGTTGATACGTAGACCCAATGCTATTTAATGTAGCTGCTTTGTTATACTGATCCTGGTTGGCATTATGAATTGTATAGGCTTTCTGCAAATAGGTCAGTGCCTCCGTATACTCTCCTTTTTCATTGTGCAACCCGCCAAGGATAGTGTAAAATACAGCAATCCCTTTCTTCCACTTCATCCTTGTTACATGATCCAATCCTTGATGAGCATACGCCATTGCTTTCGTAAGGTCAGACACACTGTACTGCTCGGCTATTTTCTTGTAGGTTCGGGCTTTGAGTGTATCATCCAGCGGTTTTGAGAGAAGACTAATCAAGGAATCTGTTTCTGATTGAATAGCTACCTGTGTCATGCCAAGTGTTACTACCCACAGAAAAAGGAAACAAGCCAGTACTTTTGCCATTTTATTTGTATAAATGGGTTAACGAATCCTTATACCTTCTGCCAATAGGGAGTTGTATCTGATTAATCTCTACAATCGAACTCGTCACCTTGCTGATGTAATGTTGCTGAACAGCATAACTCCGGTGAATGCGCAGAAATGATTGAAAGTTTTTCTCTTTCAGCAAGGCACTCAATGACGATAGTACACAATATTTACGGTTCTGTGTTACAAGGTTTGTATAGTCTTTCAATGCCTCCAGATATACTATCTCATGAAGGTTAATTTTCACCTGTTTATAACCATCTTTGATAAAGATAGTATCAGCACCTAAAGCATTATCCAGCAAACAGGCTTTTTTCCGTATAGTCAGGTAGTACTCGAGCCGCTCCATGGTTTGAGCAAATCGTTCGGTACGTAAAGGTTTCACCAGGAAATCCAACGCCTGCTTCTCGAAACTTTCCACTGCATAATCCGGAAAAGCGGTGATGAAAATACATGCTGGAATCTCATATAGCTGTTTCCGTAATTCCAAGCCGCTAAGTCCAGGCATATCAATATCAAGCAACAGCACATCTGGCAGTTGACTATGGGCTAGAGACAGTGCTTCATCAGCAGAAGTACATACTCCGATAATTTTCAGAAAGGGATATTTACGTACAAAGGCTACTGCAGTGAGCCGATCCACTTCATTATCATCTACAATAATACAGGTATAAGTAGTATGCATAGGTTGTACTATTGATCTTCTTTACTAGAAATTTCAGAAAGTATGGCTTCGTTTAGTATTAGTCCGGATTTATTCGGTTGGGGAAACATGCTTTTTTCTCTTTAAAGCTCTTTTTCAGAAAATCAAACTGCCATTGGGCGATTAATTCTGTTGTTAGTCGATTAGCAGTGGCAATCAGCAGGTTGCTTTAGTAGGTTTGTTGCTATCATAAAGACTACAAAACGACCTATGAAAACTTACATTCCTTTTACTATTACCACCCTGATCCTGTTACTGGCATGTCAGAAAAACGATGATACAGTAACCCCGCCCGGACCCACTACACCTAGTACTCCTGGGGTGGTAACTATAGCAGGGGTAGCTGCATGGGATGCACTTTCTGAGTCAGAAAAAGCTCGTGTAACATCATGGAACACCTTGTTTTTACACCAGTCTGTAGGCACAGACCTCGAAGATGGCAGTGAAGCCAATGGATACAAATTTGCCTATTATGGTCCTGATCAGCAATTGTCAACGGGATTGAGCGGCGGTATATTTGTAGATGTCTCTCCTGGCTTATCTAACGGAAACCCTCTTGAAAAGCTACAGGTATTCAAGAATAATGTACTTAAACATAAAGCATCCCTACGCATAGCTAGTATGAAATTTGGCTATGCGGACATACGTGAAGAAGATCTCACAGAGGTTGAAAATGAATACGTGAAAGTTGTAGATCAGATAAAAGCAGCGGGTATTCGGGTAGTGCATATCACTCCTCCTCTGGTTTATGCTATCAGTGAAAACAGTGCCAAGATGAAAATGCGGACATGGATGCTACAAACCTTTAAGCAAGACATCGTATTTGACTTTCAGGATATAGAAAGCCAGACGGATGGTAGTCGCTGCCAGCAAAACGATATCTGGCGTATTTGTCAAGCTAACCGATCTACAACCAGTTGCCCCAGCAAAGGACAAGGCGTTGATGGCGATGGGGCAGGTCATCTATGCGAGGCGGCAGCTACACAAATCTCTAAAGGCCTTTTATATGCCATTTATCAGGCAGGCAAATAACAATCTAAACTACTTCCTATAAACTACACACAACATGAAAAGCCAACCTTTAGCCCTTCTACTACTTTTGATTTGCTCTCTACAGGCTGTAAGTCAGCAATTGGAAACCGGACAGTATTACATTAAAGTCAATGCGACAGGAAAATACCTGAGCATTGATAATATGAGTCAGGATAATCAGGCTCGGCTCGTTCAGTGGGATTTTACAAGTAAACCCAATCAGCAATTTACTGTTCGTCGGATGAGTGATATGCGGCTTGGGGTCTATTATCTTATTCAGCCTGTTCATAGTGGCAAATACCTGAGCACAGAAGGCAAAACGGAACGAGGTGCCAAAATCATTCAATTTGATTGGGTTAATCAGGACAATCAACGCTGGTATCTTGATTCCTATAAAAATGGCTGGCAAATCAAGTCAGTAGAAAAACAGTCTCGGATCTATCTTTCCGGATATGGAGCAAGTACATACACACCGGAGAATGGCTCTTACTTTTTTATCAATAATGATGCTCTGCCCATGTATTTTGAGTTTAAGAAAGATGAGATTGGAAAAGACAGTGATCGATTTAAAGCCAAACGTGTTACTTTTTAACAGAGACTAAAACCGCTACTTATAAAATTAACATCTATGAAAACGATAATTCTCAGTTCAATAATCGGGCTGGTAATGCTTACTTCTTATGCCCAAAATCCTGTTGGCAAATGGAAGTTACTCTCCCATACGTTTTTCTATGAGGGCACAAAGATGGACAGCCATGCTGCACTGATCTCTCAAAGACCCTGTGCTGCAAAAATAGTCTACGAAATCAATGCGGATGGCACCTTTCGGTTGAATGCAGCTCAAAGCGGGTGTGATGAGAAGTATAGAAATATACAGGAGAAACTGTATAGCAAAACCTATTGGCGACTGGAAGGTAACAAATTTACTACCTCTGCGACTAACTTCGTAGTAGGTCAAAGCTACACTATTAGCATTTCAGGCAACAAGATGACTTGGGTTGGCACAGATGGTCAAGGCACACTGGTGTATCAAAAATTATAAATTCTCTTACTTTCTTTCACGTATCACTACTGCCTCTATGAAAAATTATCTCTTTCAGCTTTCCTGTATCCTGTTGTCTCCCTTTGTCTGGATTTCGTGTAAGGATAAAAACACAAAAGGACCACAAACAGCTACGAACTCTTCCCTTTGTATACTTGACAATTATGAATATGATGGTTACTGGAAAAGAAATGGCTATATGATTCTTGACCTTAACCATGATCAGAACAAGGATAAAAAATTTATGGTCTTTGACATTAAGTATATATCAGGCGAATATAAATTTGTAGTAAAACGAGGCCCTCTCCCGATTGATAGCCTGGCCACTAACTGGCCTGCGGAGGTCAAGTCGGTCAGCTATGGCTACACCAGTAGTATGGTAGTAAATGCCCAGATGCTAATGCGGGTAAATTCTATTTCCAGCGACGGACGTTTTATCTACCACTATGATTCTACCTACAAATTTCCAAACAGTATCCTTACGTACAACTATCTGAACAATGCCGCTTTGTATGCAGGCAACATGGCTGGTAAAACGCCACAAGGTAAAGCGATGTTTTGGTATGTAAATGGAAATGTCTCTAAACCCAAAGATGTTATATTTTACTTTAGAGAAGGATTTTGCACAAATGTAACTACTCCAGGCAATAAACCAGTACCGATGACAGACCTCGTAGATGGCATTCCTACTTTATCAGAAGCATGGAAGAAAATAGATGCAGTTCTGACAATTGAAGGCACTTATTATACACATTTCTTTTTTGACTTTGATGAATGGCGCTTCTTTCAAACCACTGATTTTTGTATGTCTGTATGGGGAGCACCCTGTGAAGGAGGTCAAGTACAATATGTAGACTATCAAAGCATGAATACCCTGATGGACTGGCCGGATGGCTGGACCAAACCATGAGGTTTATAAATAAAGAATCACTGGCATAGGTCTACATTGAAAGCAGCGTCCGTTGCGTTTGTAATGAAAGAGCATTACTCAGGTTTGTGATTCCTCAAACAAAGCTCTACCAACCAATGCAACGGACACTCTTATCAATTTATGTCAGCATGGATGTTCAAACCAGTATTTCTGCTTTTACTCTCAAACTCATAAAACTGGTAAGCAATCAATAGGTTATTCCAATCATTGTCGCTCAACTAGTTGTCGAATGTAGGTCTGAAGAGTAATAGCTCCCCGAATAGGAGAATTAGCTATTTCAGGACCTTTTTGTAAAGTAACATCTGTCATACCTGCAAATGATTGTGCGGCTTCTTTCGAAAACCCTACCTCCATCATAACAGATTCCCATTGGCTACGAGGAGTGGTCACTACTTCAACTGGCCTTTTCAAAGCCACACTAAATGCAGTGGCTACATCTGCAACCGAATACTGTTCCGGACTTTCTACATGATATATACCCATATGGGAATCGGAGGTTATTAGTTGTGCTGCCACATGCCCTAAATCTTCCGGAGCTACCATAGGTAAGGAAAAGTCGGCAGGAAAAAAAGTATATAACTTACCTTCTTCGCGAACAGAAACCAGAGACATATCCCAGTTGCTCATATAATAAGCTCCCCGAATAATTGTAGCTGGAATGCCTATTTTGGACAGGTGCTGTTCCATTTCATACAATACACCCAAATCTCCGATTTGATCACCTGGCTGAGCCCCATAAGTAGACTGAGCAACAACTTTCTCAATCCCTGAATCTGTTAAGGCTGACAATATAGACCGAATGCTATCCAGTTCACGTTTGCTTGTGTCAGTATCTGGTGGAGCAGGTGGATTCAGTAAAAAAAGGCGTTTACCTTGCTGAAAAACAGAACGTAGTTCCTCTGTTTGAAACACATCTACTACAGCAACCTTTGCTCCGAGCTGCTCCCACTCGTGAACCTTATCCTGATTTCGGGTTATAACTGTTACTACTTCATTTTGTTTCAGAAGGGTTTTGGCTACTACAGAGCCAATATGTCCCGTTGCACCCAGAATGATATACATAGCTGTTGTTTGTTTAGTAAAAAAATAGATTTCTATTACTGCTGCGGAGTATACTACTTATAACTTCACAGTAACACAAACATAGAGTGGGTCTATGACAGCTGTATGTCAGGGGTATACGAAATATCTTACCTAAATCAGGTTTTTGTTTCTAAAGAAAAGAGATGCTCTGAAGATAAAAACCTGTTTTGGGTAAGTAAAAAATGAGAGCGGTTGTGGAAAAATTATGAAAGGGACAATAAACTAACCAAACTAGAGATATTTTTCAAAATTAACCATCACCTATACTCTTTTCAAAAGCATAAGTGATGGTGTTGAAAATAAACTAAACTCACTTCCAATATTCAAGATCTTTCATATATGAAGTATAAGGAAAAGTAGACTATTCGCTTTTTATAGCTTTGATGGGGTTAATATTAGTTGTTTTATAGGTAGAAAGGAAAACTGAAAGCATCACCAGGGCGATAGAGACCAAACTTGCAACCAGAAATAGTATACCATTAATGTGTATCCTTTCAGGATAACTCTCAAGCCATTTATTTATAATCAGATAAGCAATAGGCCAGGCAATGATATTGGCCAGAATTACCAGCTTCAGGAAATCAGCCATGAGAAGGAAGAGTATGGATCGGCGACTTGCTCCAAGGACTTTTCGGATTCCGATTTCTTTGGAACGTTTTTTCCCTTCAAATAAGCTCAGGTTTATTAAACCAAGACAGCAGATAAAAATCACAATATTGGAAAAGAAAGTGGTAAGTAGTTGTAATCGTTTCTCATGTACATACTGAATGTCGTAATGATCATCCAAAAAGAAGTAATTGAAGGGTTTATCGGGGTACACCTTTTTCCATATATCCTTCACACTACTTATCACATGCTGAGGACTGTTCTTTGCAAATTTCAGTGAATAAAATACCTGTTGCCCCTTATCCTGGCTTAGGTAAAAAAGTGTGGGTGATACAGGACTTTTTAGGGATACATGCCGATAGTTTTTTACAACACCAATAATCTGCACCTTTTCCCACTCATCTAACTGCTGGAAGTATATATATTTGTTCAGGGCATCTTCAGGGAAAGAATAGCCCAGAACCTTTATAGCCTCAGCATTTAGAATAATACTTCCATACTTAGCATCGGAAGGAAAGTCTTCTGAGAAATTTCTCCCTGCCAGTAATTGAAGTTCCAGTTGGCTTAGATAGTCGTATCCTACATACATCACCTTATAGGGTGTTGGATCATATATTCCATTTGCCTGCTTCTTTATAGAATTGACATAGGTAAAGCCTATCTCTGTACCTGGAACGGAAGAAGACGTAGAAATACTCTCAATAGCAGCGCTGTTCAGGACTTCTTTTTTAAAAACCAGATAGTCATCATATCTATGTTCATTATCAACCCTGCTATAGGCTGTAGGATTATGAATGATGAGTTGGTTCTCCGGATTGAAACCAATATTCGCGGTACGCATAAATTCCAATTGTCCGGATACGAAAAGAGACCAGATAATCAGTATCAATGCCATACAAAACTGGAACACGACTAATGCCTTTCGCAAACTAAAACTTCTGTTATTCATCACAAGCTTCCCTTTCAAAACGTCAACAGGTTTAAAGGAAGAAAGAAGTATAGCTGGATACGCCCCACTCAGTAAAGTAGATACGATAAGAACTCCGATTACAGCTCCTGTAAAAACTATATAATTCAGAGAGGTGTTTATATTTTTACCAATTATATCATTGAAGGAAGGAGAAAATACCACATACAAAACTATCGCTATCCCCAACGAAAGCAGATTGGTTACAAAAGAATCAATAAGAAATTGTTTTCTCAACTGGGTTGCGGAGGCACCAAAAGTTTTTCTTAACCCCACTTCTTTGGACCTGTCCATAGCAAACACAATACTCAGGTTTGAGTAGTTGATACTACTGATTGCCAGCAGTAAAAATGCCATCAGAATAAGAAAGAATACAAGATTTAAACTTCCATTTATTTTTAGTTCGTCTTTGAAATCAGATTGCAGGTAAATGGATGTAACAGGTGTGAACACAATGCGCAATTGATTCTTTATAAAGTCTGCCTTGTAGGTTCGGGCAATTGATGTGGCTACCAGATTAATATCTTTCTGATCTTTTATCTTGCTACCCATCTTTACATAGGTATACCATGCAGGTGAATACCATGGGTCCTGAACAAAAAATTTATAATTAGGATCACCAAAGATGGGAATAAGGATATCAAATTTCAGGTGAGAGTTTTCAGGAATATCCTCAAAAACTCCGGTAACTATTCGGTTTGAGTTTTCATTATCCAGTTCAGTTATTACTAATCCGATGGGGTCTCTGTCTCCAAATAGCTTTTTTGCAATTGAGGTTGATATCACAACTGAGTTGCCATTCATTAAGGCAGTTTTACTATTTCCACTTACCAGCTGTACTGAAAAGAAATCCAAAAAAGTACTGTCAACATAATAGACATTCTGCTCATAAAATATCTTATCCTGATACTTAAGTGGCACCCCTCTGGTTGCATCCAGATTTTTCGAGATTCTACAAAAGCCAGCTACATCTGGTAGTTTTTCCTTTAGTGCAGGACCTAACCCTAAATAATTTCTTGCACTGCCCTGCCATTCTTTTTCACTGGTATATTGGGTATGGTCAACTCTATAGATATACTCTGCCTCATTTATAAAGGAATCATAGCTTAACTCATACGCTACATATTGAATAATGTATAGGACAACTGCAATACCAATAGAAAATCCCAGAATGTTGATAGCGGAGTAGATAGTATTCTTTTTGATATTCCTCAGTGATAAATCCAGATAATGCTTCAGCATAAATAGTTAGCAGAATAACAGGTGAACAATTAGTGCGAAGAAGTACAAAATAAATTACCCTTGCTTTAACTCATAAAACAAGGGTAATTTATAAAAGATAAATCAACTTTAACAGGAATGCTGTTTATCAGATAGTAAATTTCATTGTGCACACCAAAACCTGGTAACACTCACTACTTATATACTGATTTATGAAGCCTGCTATCCTTATTCTACTTTCAGTCCCTTTACCAGATTTGACTTAGCTACCTTTCTAATCTGAATAGAAATCACACCCAGCAAAACACAAACCAATAGTAATACAGCAATCGAAACACCTGAAAAGTCCATTGGCATTGGATAAGCAAACATCATATTTAATTGTGTGTGAATTAACATATAGCTCACAGGAACGCCAATTGCCAACGCAGATATGATCAGAACCAAATACTGTCTGGCAATGGTTACAGATAAGTCCAATAGCCTGGCTCCGAGTACTTTTCGAATGCTAAACTCTCTGACCCGCCCCGCCACATTGAGTGAAACCAGCCCATACAGTCCCAAACTTGCCAGCAATACAGCCATACAAGCAATTGTCCTGGTGAACTCTTCCATACGTGCTAACTGGCTAAAGAATATACCCCAGACATCTTCCTGATATCCACCCTGAAAGGGGCTATCCGGAAATAAAGCAGCCCACTGAGTCTGTAAGACCTGATAGGTTTCCTCTTGTGAACCATTTTTCACTTGCACAGACAAAAACTGATAGTCTTTCTTGTCTGCTAACTTAAAAAGAGTGGGTCGAATCGGATTGTAAAAGCTATGGGTATGAAAATCCCTTACCACTCCAATGATCTGATATTTTGTACTGTCTATCCGGAACTGGTGTCCAATCGGATTTGATAGCTCCATGTTTTTCACCAAAAGCTCATTGACAATGACTGTGTGTTTATCATTTTCAGACTGATCGTTAAAGTTCCGTCCATCTGACAGTTGCAAACCCATTGTATTAACATAATGAGCATCAACGGCTAACTGCTCCACTTCGTACTGGCGATTGGCAGGTGTATGAATTATCGCGGTAGAAATCTTTTTCCCAAGATGGTCTTTTGAACCTGCAAGTGAACGCACATTGGCATTCTGAAGCATTTTATCCTGTAATTGTTCATAGGCAGCCTGGTTCGGAATGTTCACATACAATACATCCCGCTGATTGTAACCCCAGCTACGCATTGTCTGAAAGGTTGTATTTTGCATATAAACCACAGCTCCTGTGATCAGAATACATGACAGGACCAACTGAATACCCAAAAACAGCTTTGTCAATGGGTTCTTTTTGCCAAACTGCACTGAGCCTGTAAATATCTTTACAGCATCAAATCTGGAGATATACAAAGCAGGATATAGTCCGGAGGCAATACCTGTAAAAAATAAAATAGCCAGCAGAAACACCCAAAAGTTACTATCAATCAGATTAAGCTCCAACTCTCTGCCAGATACAGGAATAAACCAGGGAAGAAAAACAGTTATGGTCAGAATAAATCCCAGTACCAATGCGAAAAATGTTACAGAGATATTCTCAACTAAAAACTGTATCAGGATTCGGACTCTATTGGCTCCAATGACTTTTCGCACACCAATTTCCTTTAGTCTTTTCGTAGTTGAAACAAGTGCGATATTGATATAATTGAAGCAAGCCAGAGCCAGCATAAACATACCTATGACAGGCAGTGCAACCAGACTTTCGATAGGAGGATCAACGGAAATATCATCCCGTATCTGTGCTGAATTTTTATGTAATGTTGCCAATGGCTCAAAGGCAAAGGAAGAGATTGCCCAGTCTTTCTGCACTTCTTTGTTTTGCAGAACTTTATACTTATCCATTCCCTGTTGAATAATCTTTAAATCAGATGGATCTTCTACCTGAACAAAGGTGGCATTGACCAAAGTATTCCAGTCATGTAATGCACCATCCGATTCGGATAAACGCAGGTTTTCAAAATTGATCAGAAAATCAAAATCAATGGCATGAGCTTTTGGAAAAGGAGCAGCTACTCCCATCACTTTAAATGTTTTGGTTCCAGCATTGCCTAGTTTTATATGAACATTCTCACCAATGGGATTTGTTGCACCAAAATACTTAACAGACATTTCCTCGCTGAGAATCACACTATTTACATCTGCTAATGATTGGCTTGTTCCCCACTTGAGAGGAAAAGTAAGCATCTCTAAAAAGGTAGGGTCAGTATAACGTACCCGCTCGGTAAATACCTGATCACCATATTTTAGTACAAGATTTCTGTCTTCTATCCGACACACATGTTTAATCTGAGCAAAATCTTCCTTCAGCATTTGCCCCAGAGGCCCTGGTGTTTGTCCATATTGTTGTAGTGTACCTTCTCTATCTGCAAAAAAAGTAGTCAGGTAAACAGAATGTTTATGAGTATGGAATTGATCAATATTGTTGTCATAGGCAATAAAAGCATAGACAAGCATACAAATACCAATAGCAACCGCTAAACCCATAATATTGATGAATGCACTCAGCGGGTTTCGCATCAAACTTCTGAACGAAATTTTGAAGTAGTTCTTAAACATACCATACGGGTTAGGAGATAGTGTAATACGTACCTTTTTCATGATAAGCGGTCGCATCAGACGTATCATTTCCCAGGTATACATTCTTCGGGCCTGACGGTAAGAGAGTGTTTCCAGATTGTCCTGAAAAAGCTCTTCCATGTCTCCTTCAATCTCTTCAAGATATTCTTCTTTTACAAGCAGGCGCAAAAGCCGGAGAGGCCATTTGGGTGGGGCGTAGTGGTTCGGTTGTTTCATAGTTGTCTGGGTTTATTTAGTTAGGTCAACGATACATTTGGAATGGCTTCCCATAAACCAGCCCGAATGTCTCTCATTTCAGCAAGGACCTGATGGGCATAGGAGGTTGTGGCATAGATACGTTTGCGTTTGCCTCCTCTCTTCTGAGTAGCTTCTCCAAATTCCGAAGTAAGGAATCCTTTTTCCTCCATACGTTTCAGTGCCGACTGGATAGAACCTACACTTAGCTTTTCCTTCAAACGTGTTTCCAGTTCCCGCTTAATCTCTACACCATAGGCATCCTCCTGCAGCGCAGCAACTGTAAGCAATACCAGTTCTTCAAACTCTCCCAGTTTTGTTTTCTTCATTAGTTCAATATTATTCGTGATTGCAGTAAATATAAATCAATTTATTTAATTCGCAATTGCAGTTAATATATTTTTTGTAGGTAATACCAGAACTCAAGGTAGTGAGTTAAATGAATGAGGAACAGAAGGTTATTCAAAACAGAAGTAAGCGCAGACAGATCAGTTGTTTACTTACAAGGAGGATATCTTTTTCCATTCAATACGTAAAGCCGACATCTTCTCTGATTCAAAACGAATCTCGGGTTGTATCACAAAACCGTTCTTCTCATAAAATGTCAGAGGCGAACAATAAGGCATTCCATTGGCTTTGCTATCCTTATTATGATCAATAACCCAGCCTAATAAGTGAGTTTCGTGTTCTTTGAGTGCATTCAGGAGTTTTTTTCCATATCCTTTCCCCTGAACAAACAAACTTATAAGAATCGCAAACCAGCGTTGCTCATCCCTTTTAAAGGTCGCAGCCCAGCCTATTATTTCTTCCTCTTCTCTGAGCAGAAAATGGGTTTTATCTTCCAGTCCATCCAAATATTTATCAAATTCAGCAATGGACGCATACTGGAGTTTTTGAGGATATTCCTCATTCCACAGTTTCAGGACACTTGCTTTTTGCAAATCTGTAATGCCCTTTTGTATGGTAATATGCATAAGAGTTGTTTTTACTTAGTAACTGACAATCAATACTGTGAGGCACACAATTTTAGCTTTGCTTTTCTAGATGCGAATAGCTTCGGGAGAAATATCAAAGATTAAATATATTCATATGGTTAAGTGTAAAGTTACTGAGGAAGAAAAAAGAACAGCAGAAAAATTCTACAAAGAAGCTCTTACTATGCTCAATGAAGCTGGATTATCCTATCTCGTAGGAGGAGCATTTGCTCTGCAACAGTATACAGGCATCTATCGTGACACCAAGGATCTGGATATATTCTGTAAAGCCAGTGAGTATCCTAAGATTCTCAAACACTTTTCCTCTATGGGATATCATACGGAAATTACCGATTCCCGATGGTTGGCTAAGGTGTACTTTCACGATGATTACTTTATGGATATTATATATAACACAGTAAATAATATTTGTACAGTAGATGATAGCTGGATGGAAAATTCGTATGCGGGAGAGTTTTGTGGTGTACCTGTTCAGTTTTTATCTGCAGAAGAATTATTCTGGTGTAAAATCTATGTACAAAACCGGGAGCGGTTTGATGGAGCTGACTTGAACCACCTGATTGTGCGTTATGGAGACCGTTTGAACTGGAACCGGGTGTGGATGCACCTGGAGATACACTGGCAGTTGCTTATGGCTCAGCTGCTTAGCTTCCAGTTTTGTTATCCGTCAAAAAGAGATCTGGTTCCCCATTGGTTAATGGAGGAGTTACTGGCAAAAGCCAAGGAACAGTATGATTTACCAACACCGCAACAAACGTTGTGTCTTGGGCCTCTCATTGATCAGACGCAGTATGATATTGACGTACGGGAATGGAATTATAAAACAATCACAATGAAAAGCATATAGATATGAATTTGAAAAGCAAACAAATCGCTGCTATTGGCGATATTCATATTAAAGCAACTGACCGTGGCAAATGGAAAGAATGCTTTCAGTCTGTATCAGAACAGGCATTTGCGCTGATTCTGTGTGGTGATTTGACAGATACCGGACAAGCCAGTGAGGCTGAGATCTTGCTTGAGGAACTGAGTGTTTGCTCTATTCCGGTGATAGCAGTACTGGGTAATCATGATTATCATGATAATCAACAGGATGAAATCAGACATGTTTTATGTAATAACAAGATTCATGTATTGGATGGAGAATCAGTGGTTATCAATGGAGTGGGATTTGCAGGTGTAAAAGGGTTTGGCGGGGGCTTTGACCGGTTTATGCTTCCCCGCTTTGGGGAAGAAATGAATAAAGCGTATGTGCAGGCGGCAGTGGAAGAATCCTTGAAACTGGATCAGGCATTGTATCGCCTGGAGGGAGATGATATTGATATACTAAAAGTGGCTGTATTACATTACTCTCCTATCAAAGAAACGGTGGTTGGCGAGCCTGAGGAGATTTTCCCTTTTCTTGGATCATCTTACTTAGCAGAACCGCTGGATCGCAGGGAAGTAACGGTTGCCTTTCATGGGCATGCTCATCATGGACACCTGGAAGGTGCCACCAAACAAGGTGTAAAGGTGTTCAATGTTGCCAAACCTGTATTACATAATGCGGGTTATACTAATCCTTTCTTCTTGTATGAATTACCACTTCAGGAAAAGGAGAACCAACCTGTAGAACATCTGATAGTAGCACCATGATGCTTGCTGGTCAGCTAATTCTGCATGTAATTGTTAGTAAACGATGAAACTTTCTCATCGTCCTAAATCTCATTTGAAACAAAAAAGACACTGATTAGAATTATAGGTTCAAATTAGTGTCTTTTCATTAATAAATCCATCTTGATTCTTGCTAAAATAATAATCCGTACCGGATACCAAAACCAGGGTTTATACCTTGCATAGCAAACAATCTTCTTATCCATGGAATTCCATGACAAAACAGGAATTAATCTAAACCTACATCCAAATCAGATAAATCACGTATATTCGCCCCCTTCATGTAAGTTCTTTACTTTATACCCTCTGGAAGAGGTTCTGCATAATGCCGATTAATAGGGAATCGTGTGAAAATCACGAACTGTCGCGCAACTGTAAGTAACCTTCAAAGCGTATACCCTTGTTTGTCCACTGTATCAATGATATGGGAAGGATGGTATACGTGTTACAAGTCAGGAGACCTGCCTTTTCCAGTATGACAATGCTTTCGCGGTTTGAAGCACGGTCAGGTGTGGTGTTTTCTGTTCTGAAATTTTTACAAACTATGGATCTGAGGCGGTTCACGTAGATGAACCTCATCATATGCATGCCTGTTTTCAGTCAGATCTCTCCCCTGTCTTTGATTTTATCCCTTGTTACATTGTGGAGTGTAAGAGCTTTTAACTATTCATCTTAACACAGTTAAAAGTATGCAAACACCTTATGGCTGCTATCCGCACACTGATAGCCAGAGCCACCTATTAACTGTCTATATACCGTCAGACAGAAAGAGTATTTTTGATGATGAGTCAACAAGTACCCATCAGATAGTAAAAGATCATGTCCTTGAGGCAAAAGTGGTAGGTAAAAACATTCCACCTGGAACCCAGACTGTTTCATCGGCTTTCGGTCTGTTCATCAATCAATTACTCTACCAAACCTCGACCTTGTATTTCTCTATGAATAAGTCCCTACAACAAAAGTTGCCTCTATTTTTTTGTCTATTATTTCTGCCTTTATGTATGCTGGCTCAATCTGAAAAGGGTAGTATTTCCGGATATATACAATCCGAAAATAAAGAACCACTCCCTAATATGACCATTGGCCTGGATGAAACGGCATATGGTACTACCAGCAGTGAAACGGGGCACTTTCTACTCAAAAATATACCTGCCGGAAAATATATATTATCCATTAGTGGCATTGGCTATCAGGCATTAAAACAAACTATTGTGGTAAACGCAGGACAAAGAATTTCGCTAAATTATCAGCTTAACAGCAAGACCAATGAGTTGTCGGAAATAGTGATTACATCCGACAGAAAATCCGGTTTCACGGCTATTACCAAACAGGCAATTCCCCTACGGGATATCCCGCTGACGACCTCTTCCGTTTCTGTAAAGACTATAGAACAGCGTGGAGCAGATGATCTGGGTGAGGCAATGAAGAATACTACAGGAGTGCGAGCGAATAATACGTATGGGGGATTTCAGCATTTTACTATCAGGGGATTCAGTAACTTTGTACTACTTGTAGATGGTGTCAGAGACGAAAGACACAACATCTCCACCAGTGCCCCTACAACGAATCTGGCTAATGTAGAAAGTATAGAAGTGTTAAAAGGTCCCGCTTCGGTTTTGTTTGGACATTCAGCGCTGGGAGGGATTATCAATATTGTTAGAAAGCGCCCAACAAAAGAATTTAAAGCGGAATTTTCAGCTACCTATGGAAGTTATAATACCCGCAGAATGAGAGCGGGAGCCTCCGGTTCTATCAGTAACCAGTTGCGGTATCGGGTTGACTTTGGGATGTCCGATACAGAAGGGTATCGATATTCTGGGTCTACTACAAACAATGCCTACCTGGCACTGGAATATACACCTACCAGTAAAGATTTGTTTTATCTGACAGTGGGTGTAAACAAAGACAACTATGATACGGACACAGGCATTCCTATGCTGGAAGGTAGTAAAAAAATACCTGGACTAGATGTCGATACGCGGTACAATGACCCTGCCGACTTTTTAAAACATACGCGTTTCGACTATCAGCTTAAATTTGTACACCAGTTCTCTGAAAAAGTAAAACTGTCAGATCAGGTATCCTATTATGATGACAATATCAACTATTTTTCAACAGAAGAACTTTCTGTCAATGCCTCACTGGATTCACTTACCCGATCCTTTCCGTTTTATTTCAACCACCTGACCAAACCTCTTCAAAATCAGTTGGAGCTTAGTAGTGAATGGCTAACTGGTTCTATTGTACACAAAGTATTAGTAGGTTATGCACTCAGTATACTGGACAGGAAGACCTATAACGGAGATGTCAATGGTCCAGCCAAAAACGCTACAATTCCTATTCATAATCCGATTCTCAATCAGGGGTATATTTCCTTCACAGACCAGAATTATAGGGCTACTATGGAAAATGTGCATGGAGTATATATACAGGATTGGATCAAGGTTGCAGAGTATTTGAAAGCACTGATAGGATTACGATATGACATCTTTAATGGCAGCTACTATACCAATCAGGTAGACGCAACCCGGCATGTGACCGAAAAAGGCCCGAAATCAACTATTTCTAAAAATGCATTGACCTATCGGTTTGGACTGGTATATCAACCTTTTGAGCCTTTGTCTGTTTATAGTTCGTATTCTACTTACTTTAAACCTTCCCGCCGAATTGCACCCAATGGAGAAACGTTTGATCCGGAAACTGGTTATCAGGCAGAGATAGGCTCTCGTCTGGAGCGTTCAGGCTGGACAGCCATTCTTGCTTTTTATTATATGCGAAAAAACAATCAGGTAGAAGCACTTGCAGGAGGTATCTACAAACGGATTGGCTCTGCAGAATCCAAAGGGTTTGAAGCAGAAATCAGTGGAAGTCTTTACAGAGGACTGGATGTGACAGCAGGGTATACATTCTCTAAAGCAAAATACCTTCCATATGAAGGAAGTGAGATAAATCCGGTGGCAGGAAAACGGGTATCTTTTGCACCTGTCAATATGCTGAATCTGTGGCTAAACTATGAATGGCAATACACAGCACTGAAAGGATTAAATCTGGGAGCAGGAGTCAACTATATGAGTGACACGTTCACAAACAGTACCAACACGTATACTCTTCCAGCCTATACAGTAACCGATGTGGCTATTGGGTATCGCCTGGGACGAATCAATATAAGGCTGAATCTTAACAATGTATTGAACAAAAGGTACTTTGCCAATGCGATCTATTCCAATCAGTTCTCTCCCGGCCCTACCCGAAACTTCTTGTTAAGTCTAAAATACACGATCTAACTTATCCTGTAAGGAAACAATAGTCACCTGAACTTTAGAAAGAACGCATAGAAAATACACATTCTCTCCTTCTGAAAAAGATCCTCCCTCTACCTTTCCTTCTGACTAACTGTCCTTCTGAAAGAAACTTGTAACAAATAGAGCCATGTTCGGCTTCTGAGAGAAAAATACGTTCAGAATCCATAGGCTGCCGGTCTTGTCACGGGATTCTTTCAGGAGGTCAAAAAACGAAAAAGCGGATTACTTGTGATCAGAACATCCTTAGTACTCACCTGGAAGTGGTTGAAACGAAAAATGTATCCCCAAGAACGACAAACTAAAATCCGAAAACCAATAAAGAAGGTAAAACACATACTACTTTGAAGTAACACGACAAAATACAGAAGTTTATTTTGCTTTTTACTGTAAATAATAATATGCGTCTGCACAATATTCTCTGGTAATTTTCAAATTTGAAATGAAAATTTTTCCTAGATTTAAGAATACACTCTTAGTAAGCGAAACAAGGTTTTCTCATGCCGTTATTACATTTCTTATTATCTGCGCTGGAAGATGCCGTTATGGCTTTTGATATGAGCAGCAATCAGTATCTCTTCATCAGTCCGGCCGTGGAGAAGATCACAGGATATAGTGAGGCTGACATGAAGCAGCAGCCCGGTTTATGGGAAAAAATCATAGACCCACTGGATCTGAATGAAGTAGCCCGTAGTACACAACAACTGACACAATCAGGAGAAGTCAAACTCACACACCGTATTATCAGTGCAGACGGTACCTTAAAATGGGTACAGGTAAAAATGGTGCAATTTACACTGCCAGATACCCAACATGAAGTTCTGATGCATATTATTCGAGATGTGACAGATATCTTATTTCATAGAAGAGAATCGCAAAAAAAGATCACTTTTCTTGAGTCGGTCATCAATGCGGGTCCCGCACTATTGTTTCGTATCAATCCGGACCAGGAATATACATTTGTGAATGATACCTACACCCGGGATTTCGGACAAAAAAAGTCGGATCTGATTGGAAAGAAAATATCGGACTTCTGGCACCCCGATGATGCTGGAAAGGTGAAAGAAATTTATCAGGAAGCAAAAAACAAACCTGGCTAGGTAATCCATATTACCCACAGAAGATGGGACAAAGACCGAAAGATCCATTGGCTGGAATGTGATATTGTGGGAGTCAAGGACGAATTTGGAGAGGTAAAAGAAATTCAGGGAGTTGGACTGGATGTTACGAAACAACACCTGATTCAGATGGAGATAAAGCGAACCAAGGAAACACTGGAAGCGCTGATCAATAATACAGAAGATAATATCTGGTCTGTAGACTGTGACAGATGTATTCTGTTTGCCAACAAAGCCTATAAAGAGTTTGTTTTCAGAATATTTCAGATTGAGATCCAGTCGGGTATGCAATTGCATGAACGGGTGAGTGGTAACGAACAGCAACAGTACATAGAAAAATACAAACAGTTATATGACAAGGCATTTAAAGGTAATTCCTTTCGTGCCTACAACGAGTTTACAGATCCCACTACACAGGCTAAGATCATTCAGGAAGTGGGCTTTAATCCAATTTACAATGAAAAAGGCCAGGTAACAGGCACAGCCTGTGTAGCTCGTGACGTGACAAAACAACTGGCTGCTCAAGACGAAATCAGACAACAAAATGCACGTCTGCGGGAAATCGCCTCCCTAAGTTCACACGAACTAAGAGCGCCTGTGGCTACTATTATGGGTCTGATCAGTCTGCTAGATGAAGAGGATGTCAGCGATCCGGAGAAAAAACATGTAATTGCGGATCTAAAAACAAAGTCCATGCAGCTGGACGAAGTGATTCATCAGATTGTCAACACAACATTTATCCCGCAGAATCCTTTGTAAAGGAAAGATACTTCCTATCAATTGCAACCCATCAGATAACTAATTGCATAAAAGCAACCATTTTCTGAGTAACTTTGTGTAACAGCAGAAGTGGCGCAATTGGAAGACGCACTCAATACAGTTCTGAAAGGATGACCCCCAATGGGGGGTTAGTGGCACGACTACCCTTATTAGTATAGTTGCAGGTTCAAGCCCTGCCTTCTGTTAAAAACAAGCCCAAACTTCCATGTTGGGCTTGTTTGGTTTTCAGCATGTCCACATAACAGGTTTGATGGTATTTTCCACTTATTCATCTTTGAATGAATTGGGTTATTCTTTATCTCATACCTCCAGACGCTGCTATTTTTTCTCCCGTAATCCAGGCAGCCTCATCGGATGCAAGAAACGCTACAACCGGAGCCACTTCTTCCGGCTTGCCAACTCGGCCAAGCGGAGTGGCAGCAAGCAAGGCTTGTTCAATAGCTGAGCCTGTCAGACCCAGTGCTCGGGCACCTTCCGTATCTGTATTGCCCGGAGCAACCGTATTGACCCGAATGTTACGTGGTGCAAGTTCTCTGGAAAGGGAAATAGTTAGTGCATTTAAAGCAGCTTTGGTGGATGCATACAAACTTGTATAAGGTCCTGGATTCTGACCTGCCACAGAGCTGATATTGATAATACTTCCACCCGAAGCAGGAAAATAATTCAATGCCTGTTGAATAGTAAGGATTGGGCCCAATACATTTGTGTGGTACTGCTGTTGAAAATCAGTTTCTGAAATACTTTCCACTGGACCAAATCGGCTTATCGCAGCATTGTTTACAAGTACATCAACTTGTCCAAACACTTCCTGTACTTTTGCAAACAACTTTTGTACATCAGCAGATTTAGCTACATCTGCCTGTACCGCAATGGCTTTTCCACCCTGCGCTGTAATTGTACTGACAATACGTTCTGCATTGGTTTGATCACTTACATAATTTACCACAACAGCAGCCCCTTGTGCTGCTAAAGTCTGGGCAATGGCTGCCCCTATTCCTTTGGATGCGCCAGTTACAACGGCAATTTTTCCTTCTAGTTTTGTTTTCATGTGATTCTGATTTGTAGAAGCAAAATTAATATCACTACCTTTACGTTAGATATGAGTTTCCCATTGGAAAGTAGTTTCCGCTGGGAAAGTAGGTTCTAATATTGTATGCGAAAAAAGATTTTTATAGACGAAAAGCCGCTCCAGTGTCCAAGCCAGCTAAGGGCTATTCATGATACGATGGATTTGCTAGATGGTAAATGGAAAATTACCATTATCGGTTGTTTAAGCTTTGGCAATAAACGTTTTATGGATCTGCAGCGCGAGGTGGAAGGAATAGGTTCCAAAATGCTCTCCAAAGAACTACAGGAACTGGAAATCAATGGTTTGGTCAGTAGAACAGTGATGAACACCCGACCGGTCACGGTTGAATATGCGCTCACATCATATGGCCAAACATTGAGACCCATTCTGTGGGAAATGGCAAAATGGGGACAAACTCACAGAAAGAAGATTTTTTCTGACAATGAAGATCTGGAAAGCTAGTTCTGCTTTCTGAAACCTATGCTACAACTGGTAAGCAGGCTTATACATCCCCTGAGCAAGATCTGCTACTTCGTTGAAGAGTGATTTTAGCAGAGTCACATTCTCAGATAGGGTATCCATATCAACACATAAAACAGCATTGATCTTATCTGTCAGATGTGGAGGTTTTATGGTTGATTGTTCCAAGACCTGAATAGCTCTTTTATCACTGATAGGATAGAGTTCATTCAGGGCAAACAAGGCGGTCACTATGTTTTTGATTGCTCTCGTGAGACAACCCAGCGTGTTATAGACATCTTGTTTGGCAGCAAAAGAATCACCATGCCAGATGGTAAATTCAGCAGACCATAAAGATTGTTGTACCACCAACTGTTTTAGCTTGGGAGGGTATGTCTGTACTGCTGATTTTAGCCTGGCAATGATGCCTTCCGGGTCATACAACGGAATGCACACCTGAGTTTCTGCCAGAAAGATAATAGAGGAAAAACCATAAGGAGGTTGTTGTTCAAAATGGTTCTCCCATAAGCCTTCCTGCGCATTCTCAATAGTCGTCGTTATCTGTTCGATGTTCTTGTAAAGCAAATCAACTTTTCCATACGCCGTTTTTACCCAGGCACCTCCATTTACCCATGGACCCCATTCATAAAAACCCGTAACTGTCGGGCTACTGTCTTTTGCATATTTCTTTGCGATAGCCTGTATTTCCCTGATATCAAAAGGAGCTTTTTCGTAATAATAGATTCCTACATCCAGATCAGAAGTCTCCGTTGCTGTTCCTGTTGCATAAGAACCACCTAATACAATCGCCTGGACATTTGTAAGACCTTTTAAGTCGTTTACAATAGTGTCTAGTATCTCTTGCTTTTCCTTAGGAAGTATCATCATTGTATGTAATCGAAAAATAAAACACCAGATAAATCAACACTCAAGATATATAACTTCCTGTAAATAAGAATAAAAGAGATGAAAAATGACACATCCCTGCTACTGGATTTTATCACATCAGTTTACGTGGTGTTTAGTTTGTCTCACAAAGTAATTTGATGAGAATTCACGCCAAAAAGTTTTCTGTGCAGAGTTCATCGCATGAAAGGGATTGAGCATAGTTCTATGCAAACTATTTTTTTGTAAGGGCAGCCCAACCTCATCAGTCACCAAACAAATTGCATTTTATTCCGATCACTTTCATTGATGCGCATAACTTACCGCAAATTAAATTTTGACCAGAACTCCGATCATTTTTTCCTTTGCGCATAACTCACGGCAAAAAAGAATTTGATCGGAATTCACCGCAAAAGGTGCTCTACACATACACGATTCCTCCAGAATTTTGAGGAAAAGAATTTTACTTTGATTCCATACATAATGGATCATCTTTAAGAAGCTGCAAGATACCTTCAATCGCTAATGGTCGTATAGGTGCGTTGGGAATCTTTTCTCCGCGAGGTTGGCCTTTGGCCTGTGGGCGGGAGGATCGGTGAAAAGTGTCCTTTTTTGAACAAGCAAAAAAGTACCATGTTGCAAGTAGAATAAAGATCAGAAATTTGAGAAAAGAAAGGAAGGAGGTTGCATATTATCTCATTCTGAATCACATCGAAAGTCACTCATGCTATACACAAATAAGCAATGCAAGTAAGAATATCTCTTACTTGCATTTGAAATGAGCCCTATTCTAATAACCTATTGGATTTACCAATAGCTATATCTATGTATGGCAGCTGGCACATGCGAATAGCCTTCCAGCTTTGTAGCACGTTCCACAGGCAAACCAGCAGAAGAATATACATAGGTATACAATTCTTTAGAACTAGGTGTTTCCCGATAACCTGGATTATTGGTAAACAATTTAACCCCTGGCAGATAATACTCACTACTGATCAACGGCATCGGATTAGGTTGGCTGTCATAATTGCCATAGAGCACATTGTAAGAGAATTTCAGATCCGACTCCTGCCCACTGGCAGCTCCGGAAACCGCAATACGGGTCAGATTGCCATTGGCGTCATAGCTATAGTCATCCACAGTGAGAAAGCCACTGATATAGCTACGCTGGCTTTCACGGATAAGCTTCCCATTGGCATAGGTAAAGTGGTGTCGGTACGATACCTCATTATAGCCATTGTAAGTAACAATCTCGGATACAAGATCTCCGTCATAGGTGTAAATCGCATACGAAGGATGTTTGGTAAAGTTGAGACGAACAGGACGGCCATTCTCATATACAATGGTATATCCTATGTTGCTATACGAATCATATCCGGTCAGTTGATAGGTAGCATCATAGCTAAGTTTGATTGTCCCCATCTGACTCAACAGGTTGCCTGGTCCCTGTGGCTGTTCCGTATCCCCGCTGTCAGTAGGGATTGTGTCTTGCGGAATGGTATCGGATGGAATCGTATCCTGTGGAGATTCTGAATCACCAGGCTTGTCTGACGAGTGCTCTGTATCAGGCAGAATAATAGAATCTTTCTTGCAGGATGAAAAAGAGATAGCAGAAAATACAATTGCTGCTATACATAGTAACTTCATAGTTTTCATAAATGTGTAGTGTTAAGTTGTTAACTGTGTGGTGTAGTGAATAATGAGTTTGGAGGTAAGACAGGAAGCGAAGAAGGATGGTTGCCCGGAGAATAAAAAAAATAAAATAATTTATTGACAACCAGATTACAGGTTACGAAGCAACTTTTTATGCGAATAAGTCAGCATATACCGGTATCAGGATAAGTAAATTTGTTGACCTACTTAAATTTTAAAAAACAATTGCGAAACCGAAAAGTTGCACATACATTTGCAACCATTCGGTTTCACTAAAACAATCAGGCCTATGCGTAGAGACATTTTTCAAGCCGTTGCAGACCCAACAAGGAGAGCCATTATAGCCTTAATTGCATTACAGGCGATGACACCCAATGCCATTGCCGACAACTTCAACACGACACGACAAGCTGTGTCAAAACATTTACGCATTTTAACAGAATGCGAACTTGTCAAACAAGAACAAAAAGGAAGAGAAATCTACTACTCACTTGAAATTGACAAATTAAAAGAAGTAGACAAGTGGATGGAGCAATTCCGAAAAATCTGGGAGACTCGATATAATCAACTGGATGATGTATTAGTAAAACTAAAAAACAATAAAAATGAATAATTTACTATTTGACTTTACGGTTGACAAATCAACCAAATCTGTATTCGTAACAAGAGAGTTTGATGCCGAGCTTTCACTTGTTTGGGACGCATTTACGAAAAAAGAAATCCTTGACCAATGGTGGGCACCCAAACCGTGGGTTTCCAAAACCAAATCAATGGAATTCAAAGTTGGTGGACGAAGGTTTTATGCAATGGTTAGCCCGGAAGGACAAGAAAGCTGGCAAATACAAGACTATACGTCCATTAGCCCTAAAACTAACTTCAAATATGTAAGTGTATTTGCAGACAAAGACGAAAATCCTCATTTGCCAGGTTCGAATTGGGATTTGAATTTCAGTGAGCAAAATGGAATAACTAAAGTTAGCATTACTATTTACAACGAATCTCTTGAAAGAATGGAACAGATGATTGAAATGGGTTTCCAGGGAGGTTTCACTATGACACTAAACGAATTGGCAGTGTTGCTGACGACTTTATCAGTAGAGAAGAAATAAAAAATTGCCCATACCAAGGTATTGCCCAAAGTGGGGGACTGAACCACTTCGATTGGAGATTTCGCACAAGGTTCAACTTTTGTTGTTCAATTGAGCTTTTGTGGTAAAAATCCCGCCTTTGGCAATACCTGGACCGCCCGAACAACAAATCCTTCCACCGACTCTGCTAAAGTCCATTGCCTCACCACAATGAGATCCGTGTCGGTTAGCTTTGGTACGTTAAGCAACTGACAAAGACGAAGAAAAGAGCATTACACTAATTTGCCTTGGTTCCTGAATAGCTCCTCCCTCTGGAAACCCTTCTTTGTAACCCTTTTAGTGGGCAGTTATCATTGCACCCGATCCAGTCTCTTTGCAATACTTAAAAAATTTCAAAATAAAAGAATCCTCTCAGGCAACCGTTCATTGACAGATTCTGTCTTCTCTCACAGAAAGTATTTGTGCGTGTCTGGAATTTACTAAAATTGTCAAGTATAATGAAAAGCTCTTTGCGCCATCTGGGAGCCCTGACGGGAAGTCTTGTACTCTTGTTTTTATTGGGAGGGTGTACAACTCCGGAAGATATAATCCCCGGATCATCTAATAACTTCGAGTTATATGAGGATGATGTTTATGCCTTTGGTGGAGGTGGAATTATACGGATGGACCCACTCGGAAATGATAGCCTGAAAACGGCGGTTACGGTCACCTTTGGTCAGCCTCGTCATGGAACACTGAGTATAGAACCTGATGGCGATACCTATTATAAACCAGAAAATGGATTCTTTGGAACAGATAGCCTGACATATGAGGCATGTAGTGAAAGTACCTGTAAAACACAAAAAATACGGCTTCATATAGAAGTTCCTCTGGACCCAAATAACTGTACGAATGTTGTGGTGGCGGACTCTCTGCAAACAACCCGAAATACACCCAAAGGCATCCGGATATTTGAAAATGATATCATCTGTCCAATGGCTGGCAGGTCTGTCTATGCACCGCAGCTAGGCACATTTCGTACTATTGAGTATGCAGGTAGTTATAAAAACACCATTTATGTATACCAGCCACCGAAAGATTTTACTGGTGAAGATTCGTTTCGCTATCGGGTTTATCCGGACCAGAATTACAATACCTATCTGGAGGTGATTGTAAAGGTGAAAGTTAACTAATACCAGCGGAATCGAACCAACTATAATAGCAACATCACTCCTTTTTAACTTTAAACTACGTGCATTCAGAACAGGAAATCATTGCGGGATGTCAGCAGCAAAAACCAGCTTTTCAGGAAAAGCTGTATCAGCTCTATTCCCGAAAGATGATGGCTGTCTGTATGCGGTATACACGGTCCAGATTTGAGGCAGAAGATATATTCCACGAAGCCTTTGTCAGGGTGTTTGCCAATATTCACACATACAATGGAGGTTCTTTTGAAGGATGGTTACGACGTATTTTTGTAAATACTGCGATTAACCATTACCACAAAAACCGTAAATACCAGGATCATCTTGACTATAGTCTGGTAGAAGAAAGCTCTCCGGCAGAGGATGATATAGTAAGCCAGATCAGCAGTCAGGAATTGCTGGCACTCATCAATCAGTTACCAGAAGGGTATCGACTGGTATTTAATTTATATGTAGTAGAAGGGTTTACCCATCGTGAAATTGCCGATATGCTCCAGATTGCCGAAGGAACTTCCAAGTCCCAGCTGGCAAAAGCGAAAAATTATCTAAAGGATCTTTTGCATAAATATTCAATCTCTGAGAAATGCTGAACGAAAAAGAACTGGAAGAAATCCGTCGCAAAATGATGGAACTCGAAGAGGAGCCCCCTGTGCAAGGTTGGGCATCTATTCAGGCAGAGATACAACCTAAGCGTCGCTGGCGTCTGTTTGGCTGGCTGGCAGTACTGCTGTTGGTCACAGGATCAGTTGCTTTGCTGATAAAGTATAGAGATCATATCTCACTACACAAACCTGCTCCTGAAATGGCAGGAAATAATCGTCCGGTAACAGAGTCAACTCATAAAAACAATAAAACTCAAAATACAGAATCAGCAGATACACCATCTTTACATATATTATCCACTCAACAAGAAAAGGTAGCATCAGCAAACAGAAAACCTATACGATCTGTTAATAAAACAACTGTAACTATTTCCAAATCTAAAAACAAGACTAAACCATCTGAGACATCCGGAGAAGGAAGTACTCTGGGTACTGATCGCCATAAAACACAAAAAACAGTTACCAGAACTCAGTTTTCAGAACTACCTGTTGATTCTCCATCAGATGATTTGACAATAGTAGCCAATACATCCAAAGAGAAATTGTATCGTAAACGAGGTAGTTCAGTCCGAAGACCGGATGCAAAGGTTTTGAATGAACCAGTACGTACAGCCGTCACCCATTCTATAAAACAGGGTACTCCTATTCAAAAGGATAATGACTTCAGAAAAGGAACAGGTAACGATTCTGTCGAACTGTTTGTGCCTTCTATCCATTCCCTGGCATTCCGGGATATTACACTTCAACAAACCGGAGCCGTTAGACTACCTGCTATTACACCAAGATTTCAACCTGACAGTATACCACAAGCAGAGTCTCCGATTAAACCCACTATTCCCTCTGAAAATAGAGCTGGATGGTCTGTCGGTCTGTTTGTCGCACCACGTTATACCTTCCGAACATTTGTACCATCCACCTCAGATGATATTGTGATCATCCGGATGAATAATGCTAACTCTTCTCTCAAAGATCGTCTGGAGTATGTATGGGGGCTGAATGTTCGCAGAGATATTACAAAAAGATTAGCTCTGGAAAGTCATCTGATGGTATCTCAACTTAGTGAGAAGCTAGGCTATTCCTACAGAACAGATCACATTGAGGAACTTATTCGTACAGTGACTGCTCCAAATCAGGTTACGATAACACCCGTATATGAAACCGGACAAAGACAGGTAGCTAGTAACTATACTTACGGTGGACTTAGAATAGCTGCTACTTATTATTTTAAGGCGAATGGACGCCACCGGTTTAATCTGACAATGGGAAGTGGTGTCAATTTGTTACTCAAAGGCCAGACTCGTCAATATGTAAATGGCCAATTGGATCAAACGACTACATTTCCTTCAAAAGAGAATGTATTAAAGCCGGTAAACTATACTATTCTGGCAGGTATTGGCTACAATTACATGCTAAATCGCAACTATGAATTAACAATCATGCCTGCATTTAATTATTCGTTGGCTTCTACCTATACTCAACAATCTCCTTTTGGATTGCGTCCCTATTCGGTAGGAGTTCACTTACAACTAATGCGAAAGTTGGGTAAATAGAGCCTATAAACAGAGTATGTAATTGGTATAAATCTGTATCACCTGAAAGTAATTCAGGTTTATACCAATAGATTCTACTACTTGCCCGGCGTGAAATTACAGCAAAACCAGAATGCTTCAGTGGTCTTGAAATATATACTTGCCGGATGTGTCTGTTGTATCAATGCTCTAGTTTACCTGGTGGTAGATATCCCCACCGTTCCAGTTCCTCCAGGTTTTTGATATGCTTACAGACGCCATTTGTAAGTAATACAATCCGATCACTGATTTCGATAATATTCCGGTAATCATGATCGGTGATGATAAACCCTATATGAGATGTGTACCTACGAATCAAATCCATAATAGTTTGTCTGTATATTGGCTCCACATAGGAAAAAGGCTCATCCAGCAAGATAAATTTGACATCCATACTAATCAACAACAGCACCTCAAAGTACCTCCGTTCACCCCCTGATAATTCAGAAACCCGTTTGGCATAAAGACTTTTTACCCTTTCATCTGACAGCAAAGTGGTTTTGCCAGAATCGGCGTGAATATATAAATCTATGATTTTTTTCAGTGTCAGGCTTTGAGGCAAAAAACCGTGTTGTGGTAAATAAGCTATCAGATCACCTTCCTTATACGGATGCGTATATGCCTGTCTGTTGATCCGGATACTTTTATTTTCTGTTTCCAGGGTTCCAAAGATAATCTTTAACAGTGAAGATTTCCCACAGCCATTTCTCCCCAGAAGACCCACTATATCTCCTGTGCAGCATTGCAGGTAACAATCTGTTACAATGTTTCTGGAACCAAAAGAAAGCATAATGCTATCTACCTCCAGTACATTTTTTAGAGAGGTATCATTTGCCAGATCAGAAGAAAGCATAAGCAGAGTAGTAGATTAATACCGAATGATATACCTATGAGAAGAGACTTTGAAATGCCTTGATTAAAATAAAAATAATATTGATTGGCATACCGGAGATGGAAGAAGAGGACAGCCAGAACAAAACCAAAAATGCTGAATGACACAATAAAGAAAGGAATACTTTTCAACAGAATGCCTATTAATCCAGAGAAGGGAAGGTTAACAAACGTTATTGTTTTGTAGTACTGCCAGACCAAACGAAAGGTCTGTAGGCTTCGTAATGGGCTCATTGCATTCTCTTACACTATGGATTTGAACAGATACCACACTGAGATCTGTGTTTATGGGAGAATCACAATAAACATACCAGAAATGAAGACTTTACATTTTTAGCTCAAGTATCCATCCATTTTGTTAATCACAAAAGAAGTGGTAGAAAGGAGTTTGGATATACTATCTTACTAATAGCTTCAAGATAAAGTTTATTACCGAATCACAGTAATTACTTTTTTATCAGCAGCATTACTACCAACAAGGATATAATTTCCCATAGGAACCAGGTTGCCGGACTCATCGGTAGCGTCCCATTCGGAAGGCGTAGAGAGGGTTTTGAGAAGCTGTCCGTAACGGTTATATATTTTTACTACTCCCTGAGAGGGAATGTAAAAGGCATCAGCTACTCCATCCCCATTGGGAGAAATGACAGGAACACAATCTGTTGGAGTGCTTACATTGATAGTTGTACTGGCTATTTGCTGACATTGTAGTGCATCTGTTACAATCAGTTCATAACTGCCCGGAATCAGATTATCAAAGCGATTGCCAACAGAAGTGATTGTTTCATTGCGACTGGTTTCCCGTAAAGCCAAACGATAGGGCTTTGTTCCACCTGTAATAGTGGATATGTCAATTTCCAGAGTGCCTTTTTGTTTCTCACAGGTAGCATCTGTAAACGTAGTCACCAATTGTGTCAGATTGATACCAGGAGCAATAGAAACACTTATCTGCTGCTGTGTAAGACACACCGGAGACAAAAACATAATTGTATAATTACCTGGCTCACTACGAGTCACATCAATTACACCCGTAGATTCATTCAAAGTTAACCCCTCTGATGAAGTATAGGTCACCTGGCTTACTGAACCTGTAAAAACTGGAGCCTGCAAACCAGCCTCTTTACAAAACGAACTACTGTTATATCGAATTGTACTGGCTGTGCCCTGTAAGGTACTCAACTCACTAATCCCATCCGGTGCAAACTGATTGGTATGGCTGATAATACCTCCACTGGCATAAGTTACCTGTACATTTTCACTGATGCAGTTTGTACTTTTTTTCCAGACTCTGAATGTAAATACCTCTCCTGTCTTAAATCCCTTGTTTGTGCCATCATCCCCATACGCCGTTAGCGCAGCTGGTTGTTTTTGCCACTCGATATAGCCACCACAGGTTTTTACACCCAAAGAATCGTAAAACACACCAATGGCATCTCCTGCTTCCAGTGTTACTCCGTTAACAGTAAGCGGAATGGTGTTTTTGATAAATATCGTATGATTGACACCCGTAGGACGTACTTTCCAGGGTATATTCTGCGCGGTGAGCATACAGCTCCAGCACCAGAATAAAAGTACCCAGATATGTCTGTTTGTCATCTTGTTATACATATAACTTTGGAAAGTCGGCGCAGCCTGAAAGACTGCGCCTGTTTCTTCAATTTACTTATTTTACAATGATCAATTTACTTCTCAACTGCTGACTACCTGTCTGAATCACACATAGATACTGTCCCGGAGCCAGATGGCCTACTGATAGGGTAGTTCCTTGTAGTGAATCTTTCTGTACTTCCAGCACTTTTGTACCCATTAGTGTATAGATACGAATAGTAGCCGAGCCAGTTTGTTCAGTCAATGTCTGTATCTGAACGCTTTCTCTGGTTGGATTGGGATACAGCGTAAGCAACTGTGAGTTTACCTTGTCTCCTGTATGCAATGTAACCTGGCTGGCAACCTGTATTGAGTTAGAGGCATAAGTTCCATTCCCTTTTTTATACGTTGTGGACACTTCTACTTCCTGCTGACGATCCTGTTTCCATACTTTCAGATTAAATGGGGTATTGGCCTGCATTTTTTCATTTTCCCAGATAGTTACAATCAGGTTTTCGCCTGTATACTGTCCGGCTCCTGCCAGTGTTCCTTCTGTTGTATAGACAGCTACCTCATCCCCTGCTACCAGCACCTTACCAAGAATTTCATTTGGCAATACAAGCAACGCATTGTTAGCTGTTGTAGTTACAGGCAAATCATAGTGAGTGGTACTTTTCTCTCTGGCTGCACTTTCTCCTGTTCTCATGCCTGCCAGTGAAGGATAGCGAAAGTCAGGAATGGCTTTGTTCATCGAAACCTTATAGGCCAAACCAGGTTTCAGTGTACCTATCTGATCAATAGGAGGATTTATAATATGAGAAGGCAGGTAGTTATAGGCGACTACATTCGCTGACCCTGCCGGATATTCGTTGCTCTGCACAAAGGTAACGCTGTTCTCAATTGAACCCAATGCAGCTGTAAGTGAAACCGGATTACTTCCGAAATAAGGTAGAAAATACGGATAGGTAGTATAAGGGATGCTTATAGGTGTTTGCGGATCAATCTTTTTACCACAAACCGTTAGCACCTCTTCCTGTACTACCAGTACTTTGTATCCTTCCAGGATATTCCAGCTGCCAGTATTGATGCCGTTCTGTGGAGCATACAATATCTTGCCTGCGGCATCTTTTACCAGAATATTCTGAATAGAACCGAAAATAGTTTTCATCGTTGTATCTGCGGGATGAACATTCAGTGAAATCAGGTTCCAGCCCTTGTGTAAAGCTATGACCTGCTGAACACATGGAGCCACTGTGTGTAAGGCAGAAATACTGCTAAGGCCATTGGTTGCATAGCTACCTGCATGCGTATAAGGACTTGTTGTAGTGTAGGTTGCCACTACCTCTATTTCTTTCTGGTCTGAAGCACGCCATACTTTTAGAACAAACGATTCACCTGTTGTAAACCCGTTTTTAGGAGTAGCAGTTGTAACCCAAGCATTCAGTACCTGATTGTCTCCTGTCCATTTCACCATTCCTCCATTGACCTTGTTCCCAGCATTGTCAGTAAAAAACACACCAATATAATCTCCAACACTCAGCGGACTGCCTTCAATAGAAGAAGTCAGTGTGGCAGGCAGCACAATCAGGTGATTTTCCCCTCCGCCAATTACAGGTGTCCAGGGACCGTTTGATTCTATCTCAATCGTAACAGGATTACTGGTTAGTGTATCGTTAGGATAAGCAGGGTTGGTTACTTTGGCAGTGTATACTCCGGCATTTGCCAATGTCAGAGACGAAAATACCAGCTTGTTGGTTTGTGTGGTTGCTACCAGTACTGCATTTTTATACCAGCGGTAGGTACTTGTTGTAACGGTATTATCTACATCCAGGTCAATAGTATATGCATCGCCTTGTTTCAACTTGATCGTTTTTGCAGACCCGATTTCACCCTGGTTATAACTATAAAAACGATTGTTTCCATTTCCATTTCCTTTTTTCAGCAGTTTCTCACGGGTAGGTACCAGTGTCAGTAAGTCATCAAAAGTTAGCTGGTTGCCCTGGACAAAAAGTTGTTCCATATTCAGATGAGAGATATCTGGCAGCGAGGTAAATTTATTATGGGCCAAACGCAGATACTGCATGTCGGGATAGTTAGTCAGATCTGGCAATGAATCCAGTTGATTGCTTCCACAGGAGATAAAGCCAAGTTTGGTATTGGCTGAAATATCCGGAAACTCAGTGAATTGATTTTGTGAAAAGTCAATTCCCCATAATACAAGATTGTGCGATAAATCAGGTAATGAAGTTAGCTGATTGCCATGACATTGTAGCACGTCCAGTTGAGTAAGAGCAGCAAGAGAAGGCAATTGTGTCAGTTGATTGTAGGATACATCCAATGTAACAAGATTTTTAAAATCGGATAGATCAGGCAGAACGGTTAATTGATTACTGTCGCATTGAATCAATGCCAGACGTGATTTGACAGGCAACGAGAATGCAGGAAAAGAGGTAAACTTGTTTTTTCCAAATCTTAGAAAAACCAACTTGGGAAGTGACGATAAGTCTGGCAATGAACTGATCTGATTGGCAGAGCAATTCACTTCGATCAAGGCTGTATTCTGGGAAAGAGCAGGAAATACAGTAAATTGATTCCGGGAAAAGTCAAGGCTTTTTAAATTAGTGAGTGGAGAAAGATCCGGTAAAGAAGTAAGCTGATTTCCACCACAGCCCAGAAAATTCAGCCCTGTGAAGTATTGAATGCCTGCTAGATTTGAAATCTGGCGATTGTAGCAGAAAATTGTATCGATAGTAGCAGCTTCGGCGACAATCAATTCACCACTGGAAGTTAGGGTATGGGGAAATTTGTCACGCAGGTATTGACGGAAGTTCGCATCCGGAATGGGTACAGTTTGGGCAAACACCGTTTGAGCACTGGCCAAAAACAGAATCATTACACACAAAGCAGCAAAGATCTGTCTGTTTAGCGACCGGATCGTATCACTCTTGGTAGAGTAAAAATCTCTCATGTAGTTAGTTTTCATTGAATGACTGATAAAAGTTTGAGTAGTAGTGTATGCTAGTACTACATCCTTTCTCTTTTGAAAGTAACCCCTGTATTTTATTTATTTTTCTTCCTCTTCTTCTTTTTCTTCTATCTTCCTCTTTTTCAACATATAAAAGCTAAGTGTAAACTCGTATGAATTAAAGCGGGCCACCAGTCTGTTGGGTACAGGTGCCGTATAAGAAAAAGCTGCCTTGACATAGCCTCCCAACACAGGCAACCGTTCAAGCCCTGCCAGAAAACTAAAATTCTCTTTATACTTCATCGATACGCCTGCCATAAACAAATCATTTAGTACCAGTCCCATATTACCCTCCCACAAAGTCTGGTAGGCAGGCACATGCCGTATTAGCAAAGCCGGATATAAGCTTACCTGCGAACTAAGAGGAATAGGTTTGCGAAGACTTAGTGTGTAATATCGTTTCAATCGGGTAGTTTCCTCAATGGGCCTGAGCTTTCCTTCTGTCAGCTGGTTAACCGATACCCCTATATGTCCGTTCTGTTTGTCGAATAGCCACAAACCCAGTCCCGCATCCGGTGTAGTGGCAGATCCGGAAGAACTCACACTGGTTCCGGATACGGTATAGGAAGCAAAGCCTACAGAAGCACCACTGGCAAGAAATAGTTTTTCGGAAAGGCGAACCTGCAGGCTATACAATGCATACATCCGGTTGCGACTCAGATATTGTCCTTCTTTGTCCCCAATGAAGTTAAAGCCTACCACATGGCGCGGAAAATGCTCATCTTGTTTATTGGAGGATGTAAGTTTTAGCGTAGCATTGGCATAATGGGTATAAATATCACTCCATGCATTGGTATTGAACTGCCTGCCGATAGTGACAGCCATATCTGATTGAGTAGAAATGCTGGCTGGATTGATTAGAAAGTAGTTGTTAGTGAATTGGTTGAAAGGAATTGGCACACCAATTACCTCTTGGGCATAAGTTTGTATACAGAGCAGAAACAGGACAATGCACGCCCAGATTGCCTTCATAAAAAAAATCTTTTGTTCACAAAATGACTAAACCCTATTGCGGGTGAAGGTATTACAAATAAAACAATAGAAAGTAACCCTTTTGAAGAAAAAAAAGTAAAAAATAGCTAAATGTAGTATTTGCACTACAATCTATCATTTTTTGAAAAAGATTAGATTCATGGGTTACTTTTACTTTTTGTATGTGTAGTACCTCTATACAACTACGCTAATTGGTGAATTATTCAGACAAAGAAATACTTCAGGCTATTCGTTCCGGAGAGGATGACAAGGCTTTATCAGCCTTGTATAAGAATCTGCTGCCTAAAATAAAGAGCCTGATCAGGCAAAATGGAGGCGGACAGGATGATGCACTGGATATTTTTCAGGATGCTATTCTGATCTTCTATAAACAGGTAAAGATGAACTCCTTTAATGAAACCTACTCTATTGCCGGCTTTGTCTATACTATAAGTCGCAACCTGTGGATTAATCAGGTAAAAAGAAAAAAACGGAGCATAGAAATAACAGATTCCGAAATACCCCTGGAATTGGATGACAACATTCTCAATCAGCTTATGACAAAGGAACGGGAAGAGCTGGTAGTCAAACTACTTGCTTCACTGGGAGAGACCTGCCATCGGTTATTAACGTATGTTATCTTTCATCGTTTATCGATGAAGGAGATTAGTCAGAAAATGGAGTTTAGTTCCGAAGACGTTGCTAAGACAAAGCATTATAAATGCAAGCAACGACTTATTCAATTGGTAAAAAACACGCCGTATACACAGGAAATACTCAGAGGATGAACACAGAAAACGAACGTATTGACTGGATTGAAGCCTATCTTTCAGATAGCCTGTCACCTGAACAGAAAGCTGCTTTTACACAACAACTTCAGACAGACCCTACACTGGCCGAGGAAGTGGAACTCCACCGGATGGCGAATGACGTTATTATAGATCATGCCTTGCTTGATCTGAAGGCCAAAATGATCACTCAATACCGACCTCAGTATCAGCAAACGAACTACTTAGGAGGAAAACGAGGTAGCATCTGGCTTATTACAGGTATTGTGGTACTTTCGGCATTGGTAGCAAGTATAGTTTATTTCAAAAGCCAGTCCACATCTGGCTCAAAAGAGACAAGTACACAGCCTATTCATCAAACGGAGAAACCTGCCTCACAGCCCATGGTGACTGTTCCGAACAAAAGCACATCAAAGCCAAAAGAGCTTCAGGATAACACAGAAAAGAAACCTGTACCAAATCCTAACGTTAGCATTAGTAAAAAAGGTGCGACTAAGGCAAAAGATTCAGCATTGGTATCTACTTCAGTATCGGTTATACCTGCTCCGGTGAAGGAACCTACAAAAACAGGCGAAAATTCTGTTACCAAAGAAGCCGTTAGTCATACGCCTGCTAAGATAGTTTCAGAAGGGTCCAAGGAGACAGAGGTAAATTGTGCAGGCATACAATTTACGGTAGCCGTTCAGACAGAAGAAAGCTGCTCAGATGGCTCTACGGGGAAAATTATCTGTGACTTGACCTCGATAAAAGGTGGCACACCACCATATCAACTGTCTATCAATAAAGGTGCCTCCTTTCGGAAGACGCGTCAGTTTGACTACCTCTCACCCGGTATGTACTACCTCACGATCAAAGACGCCAGTGGATGTCAGTATACATTGAAGGATGGCATTGAAATCCAGGCCAAAGATTGTGCTACTCCTGAGGAATATGCCTTTTCTCCTGATTTGGGACAGGTATGGACCTTTCCGTTTGGGAATGACACAAAGGGTACCCTACACATCTTTAACAGAGAGGGTGTATTGGTGTATCGCGCAGAAATTCATAATGGATTTCCAGGCGAATGGAACGGGCAAGGGAATCAGGGGATACCTGTACCAATGGGACAGTACCGGTTCTTGTTTGATGAAGGAAAAGGAAAACAGACGCAGGGTAGTGTTTCTGTGTTGCGATAATAACTTTTTGGTAGACTGAATTATAAATGTGAACAGAGTTTATGTTGTTTTGTATAGGCTCTGTTCTTCGTTTATTCAAACTCACAATTATTCTTCTTCGGCTTCTTTCTTGTCTCTATCTTCGTTTGTTTATAGTACCTTTCATTGTTCTTCCACTAGCCTCTTCATTTTTTGCTTGCCCAAAAAACGAAGCAAAAAAGGGCACTTTCTGCCGAACCTCCCCCCCGCAAAGCCAGGGGCTTTCCTCGCGGCAGAAAGATTGCCAACGCACAGATACAACGGTTCGCGTTGAAAGGAATCATAGCTCTATTTGTATCATCTAAAAGATGATCCTAAACTATTTATTGGATATTCCTTATAAACTCAGCTAGTACAATAAACTCAGCTAGCACATGTTACAAAGAGAATTATGATCACTTCAATCGTGTGTGGTGGTGTAGGTGCGTTTGCCTCCCTTTTCCCGCGAGGTTGGCCTTTGGCCTTGCGGGCGGAAGGATCGGGAAAAGGTGCCCTTTTTTGGTTACTTTTTTGGGCAAACAAAAAAGTGACAGGGCGATAAGAAGAGATATGTCCTGGATTTTAAACTAACATTGAATACAAACAAGCAAAAAATGAAGAAGAATGATTTGTGATTCTGAGATAATATTGAACATAAGCTTACATAAAATATAATTAATCTGTCCCCTACCAAGACAAAAAAACTACTCTAAAAAACTTATCTCTACTAAATCTATAGATTTATAAATATTTCTACTAACTTGCTGCCGCACAGACAATCAGCTACTGTATTTTTTTAACACTTAGCCAAAATTTTAACCCTAAAAAGAAATACAATGAAAAAATCATTATTGGTAACTTTCCTGGTTTTCATAGGGATAGCCAATGTATTTGCTCAGGAAACCATTTCCGGAGTTGTTAAAAACAGCAAAGGCGGAGGCGTAGCTGGCGCCAATGTAACAATCAAAGGAACCAACACCCATGCAGCCGCTGATAGCACAGGAGCCTTTAAAATAACTGCCAGCAAAGTTCCTTTTACACTTCGTATCAGTTCTGTCGGTTATCGTTCCCTGGAGGTTCAGGTAGCTGAAGTATCCGCAACCCCACTGGAAATAAGCCTTGTGGATGACAATATCCTAAACGAAGTAGTCGTGACCGCCCGGAGACGCAGCGAAACAGCCCAAGAAGTACCCATTCCTATCTCTGTAGTAGGTGGAGCCGTAGTGGAAGAAACGGGTGCATTTAATGTGAACCGTGTAAAGGAACTGGTACCTACTGTACAACTCTATTCTTCCAATCCACGTAATACGACCCTTAACATCCGTGGAGTGGGTTCAACCTTCGGACTTACCAATGACGGTATTGACCCAGGTGTAGGTTTTTATGTAGATGGAGTTTACTTTGCTCGTCCGGCAGCCACTACACTGGACTTTATTGACATCGAACGCATTGAAGTATTACGTGGCCCACAAGGAACGCTCTTTGGAAAAAACACAACAGCCGGTGCGTTTAATATTACCACCCGTAAACCCAGCTTTACACCTGGCGCCAGCTTTGAGGTAAGCTATGGTAATTACGGCTATATACAGGCAAAAAGTGCGGTGACAGGGCCTCTAGGTAAAAAGTTTGCTGGTCGTTTATCGTTTTCAGGAACACAGCGGGATGGTACAATCTATAATGTAGTCTCTGAGAAACACATAAATGATCTGAACAACCTCGGTTTCCGGGCACAATTGCTTTATATCCCAAGTTCTACCGTACAGATTACACTGACTGGTGACGCATCTCGGCAACGACCTGAAGGCTATGCACAGGTTGTAGCAGGAGTAGTACAAACTCAGCGTGCGGCTTATCGTCAATTTGATCAGATTATTGCAGATCTGAACTATCAGCTGCCAAGCCACAATCCCTTTGACAGAAAGATAGACCATAATACAACCTGGCGTTCTGGCAATGATCTGGGCGGTGTTGCATTGAATGTGGAAGCTTCAATCGGATCAGGTACACTGACTTCTACTACAGCATGGAGATACTGGAATTGGGATCCATCCAACGACCGTGACTTTACAGGGCTTCCTGTATTGACATTGTCACAGGCAACTTCCAAACACCAGCAGTGGACACAGGAGGTACGTTATGCAGGTAATGTGACGTCTAATCTGAGTGGTGTCATTGGTGCCTTTGTCATTGGACAAGACCTGAAAACAGATCCTTACCACATTGAAGAATCCGGTGCCGCACAGTGGCGTTTCTCTCAAAGCACTACCAGTGAAAAATGGAAAACCCCTGGCCTCTTTGATGGGTATGGTATAAAGACCTATTCCCGACTGAAAACTTTTGGCGCTGCCGTATTTGGACAGTTGGATTGGGCTATTACTCCGACCATCCATGTGCTTCCTGGCTTACGTTATAATTATGATAAGAAAGAGGTTGACTTTAACCGCCAGACCTATGGAGGATTACAGACCGACGATCCAGACCTGATAGCTTTAAAGAGACTGGTATACACAGATCAGGCATTTAAGGCAGATGTGGATGAGTCTAACCTATCAGGTCAACTGACAGTAGCTTACAGACCTAATAAAGGTATCAATGCTTTCGTGACTTACTCAACCAGCTACAAACCGGTAGGGGTTAACCTGGGAGGCTTGCCTACTGACAAGGGAGAAATACTAACTAATCTGGCACGTATCAAACCGGAATATGTAAATCACGTAGAAATCGGTATCAAGACAGCTCCAACACCACAGTCGTCATTAAATCTCGTATTCCATAACACGGATATCCGTGATTACCAGACTCAGGTACAAACAGCAGAAGTGGGTGTAAACCGGGGCTATCTGGCTAATGCGGATAAGGTGCGTGTGTATGGTATTGAGCTGGATGGAAATATTCGGGTAAGTTCTTATTTCTCTCTGTATGGTGCGGCTGCTTATACTATAGGAAAATACATTTCCTTCCCGAATGCACCTGTACCTCTGGAAGAAACAGGTGCATCGTCTTCCTTTAAGGATATTTCTGGCGGAGAGCTACCTGGTATTTCCAAGTGGGCAGGATCTGTAGGCGGCGAACTTAGTACAGGATCAAAACGCCTCCTTAACCAGGCAGGTAAATTCTTTATTGCAGCAGATGGATATTTTCGTTCTTCGTTTTCTTCGAGCCCTTCACCTTCCCGTTATCTTAACATTGACGGATATTCCTTGTTAAATGCCAGAGCAGGGTTCCGGGCAACCGATGGATTATCTGTTTTTATCTGGTCACGCAACTTACTTAACAAAAATTATTTCGAACAACTACTTCCTGCTGCCGGTAACGCAGGTCATTATGCAGCTGTACTGGGTGATCCTGCTACATATGGCATTACGTTGCGTTACTCTTTATAAGGGATAACGCAATCGTCAAAACCTTCTTAAACAAGCCTTCTGCTCTTTCCTATTTGGAATTGGCAGCAGGCTTATTTTGCTTATTTAAAGCCATAGAATAGACTATAATGGTTCGTTTGATAGAAATTGTTTAAGATGGTTAGCTGGTAAAGGCTACAAAATCTGCTCGTTCAGCTACTTTAAAGGTGATATTCCGGGTACATAAAATACTAAATTATCAGACCTGAATCTGGTATACATTGCTTAGTAAATGAAACAAAGCTGTATTTATATAATAATTATCCTTTCCAATTTTATGCTTGGAAAGCAATTGTTTATCTACGAACTCATCCAGATACTTGGCAGTAAATTAAATAAATAATGTTTACTTTTCTTGAAGATTCTAAATAGAAAGTGTATGGAAAAGCAAACAAAATTACTTTCACCAAAAACATGTATCCTATAAAAAACATCTTCTTTCTCTGCACACTCGGACTTTTGTCCACCAGCTGTTCGATGGTTGGCCAAAACGACTTTATCTTAACCGAACAGGTCGGACAGATCGGAGAGGAAACATTTCTGTATTCGGCGTTTCATACTGGCATTGACAATTACCGGATCGAATTCAAAGTTGCTATTGGTACCGATACGACCAATCTCTTTGATCTTTTTATCAATGATGCATTGTACACAAAGGAAAACACCTTTCATTTTCAGACAACCCACGACACACTAATTATTTCCTCACCGTTTCAGTTGTGTAAATCCTACTGGAAGACACAGAAGGGCACAACCATCGAAATCACTAACAATGCCAAAATAACCCCTTGCCAGGACTAATGCCCTTAGAAGGTACAGGTGTCTTAAAAAAGTAAGGTAGTATCAATTTCTGGGCTTGTAAAATTTCATTGTCTTTTTCACCAGGTCCAGTCTGACAATGCCACCTCTCAGACCAATATAAATGGTTTGTTCGTCAATTGCAGCAATTGAGTTCGGATACAAGGTCTGCCAGAAGGCATCTTTGAAAATCAGTTTCTTTTTGAAGTCCTTTAACAGGTAGAAGTTTTTATGTGTCACGATCAGTAACCTATCCCGATAAATTGTGAAAGCCTCAGGTGCATCTTCAAAGTCAAGGATCTTTCGGTAAGTAAACTTTTGATTTGAAATACTAAGTTCATATAGGGATCCTTCACTTATCGAAAGATGAGCAAGACCTTCAATAAAATAGATCTTATCCTGAAAGGAAAAGATGAATTGGATGTTGCCACTTTTAATTTCAACACTTTCTTTTGTTTTAAGGGTCGGCTTGAAGATCAACTTGCCTCCCCATTCTCCATGATCAACTCCGACCAGCATTCCTTTAGGTATCTTTAACTCAGTACTGTTCCTTTGTTCAACTTTGCTTATGGCAAGCTTACCACCAACGAGTTTAACACCGAATGCATTGGAACGGTTTAGTGCAGACCACTCTTCACTGCCTGATTTCGGTGGCAGGGTTTCGATGAAGTTGTCTGAAAGGGTAAGGGCACTTTGTCCGTAACAAGCAATGGACACGGCAAAAGCAACAATAAGAAAACAAAGACAGCGCATCAGATTTATAGGTCTTTTAGTACGTTTTATACTTGGATGATAAAGCAGCAATTATTCCATACCAGTACTGCGGAAAAATAAGTTACTATCCACCCTACCCAATAGGTAAAACATAGTATCAGCTAAGCTTTCCAACCACATACAATGGTTTAATAGGTTGATTAGTAAGTTTGTGGTATAAAACAGAAAATATTCTCGGGTAATGAAGTTGACTATCCATACGCCATCTTCTTTCACATCTCTACATACTATGCAGCATGGAGCCTCCAGAGAATACGATTTAAAAAAAGTAGAGAATCCATAACTCAAGTATTCATAGGTTATTATCTTTGTTAAACACCGCTTCCGGGCGCATTCACTTCGGAATGTACTGATTCCGCTGTCCATTCGTATCATTTATCCAGTCTTACCTTTGGTAGGAGCTCAACTACTGATGAAGATCAATTTTACTATTCTGGTTGTAACTGTACTGGTGGGTATGGTACATGGGTTGATCACCACTGTATTCCTTTTTTCATCCAGTAATAATCGCCGGGCCAACCGGATACTTGGGTTGCTGGTCCTGGGATTTTCATTGCAACTGATTGATTATTTTTTGAACAAGTCGGGTCTTTACATTCAGCACAGCGAATATTATTTTTTGCCTATCTATTTTTCACTAAGCTTTGGCCCTCTGATTTACCTGTATGTAAAAACACTGACCGTCCCCGGTACTTCATTTAGGTTTTCGGTTCTGTGGCACTTTGTACCCGGACTCCTCCAGTTTGTGTTTTACACAGCTATTAGTGTACGTACAGGTTCGTATAAAACTTATTTCTGGTTCAACATCCATCAGCCGGTAACGCAAAAAATAGAATTGTATGCGTCTTTTGTTTCTATAGGATGGTACCTGCTTTTGTCCCTTCATTTGTTACAAACGTACCGAAAACGAATGGACACCTACTTTTCCAACACTCGGAACCTGACGTTGAAATGGTTGACCAATCTGTTGCTGGGGTGGTTGGTTTTATACAGTGCCTGGTTACTCGAACATCTGTGTATGACTACCCCGGTAGGACTGCTGGAAGTGCTTATGCCTGTCTGTATTTATTGGATGGGATGGATGGGTTATCAGCAAAAAGATATTATAGTCCCACCGTTGGATGATCCGACTGAGGCTGCAGACACGGAAAAAGTGTCACACGACATTGCTCCGTCACTCGTGATGCGGATTCAACAAGCGGTTGAGGGAAAAAAATTATATCTGAATCCTTCCCTGACCCTGGCCGACCTGGCTACTGAGGTCAATCTGCCACCCAGGCAGGTTTCCTTTATCATCAACGCGCATTTTGGTAAATCTTTCAACAGCTTTGTGAATGAATACCGTGTAGAAGTTTTTAAAAGCAAATTGATATCGAATACCGAGAACCGCTTTACCATGCTTGGACTAGCACTAGACTCGGGGTTTAATTCTCAAGCCTCCTTTTACCGGATCTTCCGGGAGATCACTGGGCTAACGCCGAAGGAATACCTGAAAAAACTGTCCGAAAGCTCTTAAAACTTTCTCTCAAATCATCTTTTGAGAGGTTCCAGGCCCGGCAGGTGTGCATCTTTGGCAAAAAAGCAAAAATGAAAACACACACTACTCCGTTGGGTTTACGCAGGCCTGTGGTTCTGCTACCTACTCTCTTTTTATGGTTAGCCTGTATCGGGATTCACAGCTACGGGCAAACACAGGCGTCCCTAATCGATTCACTGGTAAAAGCTTACTACCGGGAAGGCAAGTTTGAGGGAGCCATACTAGTAGCCGATGCCGGCAAGGTTGTCTATAAAAACGGCTTTGGCTGGGCAAATCGGGAACGGAACATCCCTGCTACTCCAGGTACTATTTTTAGAATTGCTTCCCTGACCAAACAGTTTACGGCAGTGTTGGTCATGCAGTTGGTCGAAGCCCGAAAGATTGACTTGAATGGAAAAATCACAGATTACCTGCCCGATTATCCGAAAGAGGCAGGCAGCCGGGTTTCTGTTCATCACCTGTTGACACACACTTCCGGAATTCCGGAATTCGATTGCCCGAACTGTTCCCTACCTGACACACTGAAAAAAGCCTATGCGGTAGATGATCTGATACGACAATTTGGGAGAGGTAAGCTGGCTTTTATGCCCGGCAGTAACTTTCGTTACAGTAACATGGACTACTTTATTCTGGGAGCTATTATCGAAAAAGTTACAGGCCAGACCTACGAGCAGGTACTCTACAAGAAGATTATCAAGCCTCTGGGGCTTAGGCATACCGGCATGGATGCACCGGGCCTGATACTCGCAAACAAAGCACAGGGGTACTTCAGACAGGGAAACCACTATTCTCCTGATCCGGAAATACATATCTCTAATCTGCATGCTGCCGCTTCTATGTATTCAACTGTTGAGGATCTGTTGAAATGGAATCAGGCGTTGTATGCCAAACCCAACCGCCTGCTTTCCCGGCAATCATTGGATACGATGTTTAACAAAACCAATAAGCCATTGTTTCACCTGGGGTATGTTGGGTACAGCACCTGGATCTACCCGCTACAGCTGGACGCCACTAAAAAAGTAATCGTACATGAGCGCAGAGGAGAAGTAGGAGGCTTCCATAGCTCACTGGTTCGGATAGTGGAAGCTCAGCAGTCAATTATCCTGCTGAGCAATACCGGCACTCCTGATTCTGTCGGCGTTCTTTATGAGCTTTCTACGCAGATTGCAAAGATTTTGCAGGAATACGATAGAGTCAATGATTGAATATTGAATGAATTATACTGGACGATAGTATCTTGTATCCAGTTCTTTTGGCTGTTGGTCGGAGTTATGTACAGAGGCTGTGTCTAGTCCTAAAAGAAGGTAAATGTTCAATGGACGCTTTAAATTTATTGATATTAACTGTTCAAAAGGGGAAGGAATCAACGTCAAATCGGAATAAATGAGGGTATCGCTTGTAACTGCCAATCCCTTCAAGGAAAGATCTCACATCAATGACGAATACAGGAGACAAAGTCCAGATTTTAGTTAATGCAGGACAACATAAGTCATGCAGAATATTGGATATGAGTAAAACTCAAGCCTATTCCTTTTATAAGTGTGGGCTTGAATTAATTTTTAAGAAATCTCTCTTTCTGCGTTTCTTTACAATGCTTCTACATTAGCGGCTATCACTTTCGGCCTCAGGTTCCGAAATCAAACTACTGCTTTCTGAATTCAGCCGTTTTAAAATAACTGACCGTAAGTGCTCCTCATTTGTATCTCCCCAATTTCCCAATGCAGAAATTACGGGAATTAAGGTTTTACCTAATTCCGTTAAATCATACTCTACTTTTGGTGGCACAACAGGATAAATTTTTCGTGTAATCAATTCGTGGTCTTCCAGCTCTTTCAGCTGAATATTCAACACACGCCTTGCTGCATCGGGGATTCGGCGTTGCAATTAGCTTGGGCGTTTATGACCCTGATGGATAAACCAAAGCAAACGTATCTTCCATTTGCCGTAAAGGACTTCACCTATCAGATCAAGTCCACAATTCAGATTCGGTATTGTTTTCCTTTCATACATGTTGCAAGTTAAACGTATGTCTCCATTAGTGCAATAGGGGACTAATTTATCCGTATATGAATCGTAATTCCGTACTTGTGCAAACTGTTTTTACACGCCAATTTTGCCCTTATAAACGATTCTTAACCATGGAACAATTTAATTTCAACAATGAGTTATCAGGCAAGATTGCCTTGGTAACAGGGGGTACAAAAGGAGCCGGAAGAGCCATTGCAGAACGGCTTTTACAAGCGGGGGCGACGGTTATCATTACCGCAAGAAACGCACCGGAAAAAGAAAACAGCCAACTGCATTTTATTGCCGCCGATTTAAGTAAGGCAGAAGGAGCACAAAAAGTAGTCAGCGAAGTGCTATCGACTTATGGAAGGCTGGATATTCTAGTGAACAACCTTGGTTCTTCCGAAACACCCGCTGGTGGTTTTGCCGCATTAACGGATAAAGATTGGGAGTCAACCCTGCAAGCGAACCTGTTGGCCCCCGTTCGGCTGGACAGAGGATTTTTACCGCAAATGATTGAACGAAAAAACGGTGTCATTATCCACATTGCGTCTATTCAAGGCAAACTGCCGCTACACGATTCTACCTTGCCGTACGCAGCTTCAAAAGCAGGGTTGATCAATTACAGTAAAAGTTTATCGAATGAAGTTACGCCGAAAGGTGTCCGCGTGCTCACTGTTTCGCCAGGATGGATAAATACCACAGCATCGATAGCCTGGTTGGGCGAGATTGCAAGAAATGCAAATAGTACTGTAGAAGAAGCTCAGCAAAGTGTCATGGATGCGTTGGGTGGAATACCTTACGGCAGACCTGCCGAACCGGAAGAAGTAGCCGAATTTGTTGGCTTTTTGGTTTCACCCAGAGCCAACTACTTAACGGGAACAAATTTCGTCATTGACGGTGGCACAGTACCAACAATCTAATTCTAATTTAAAAGCGTACAAAAATGACCTTACCTAAAGTAGTAGACGACTTAGTCTCAGCACAGAACACCTTTGATAGTGTTGCCTATGCCAATTGTTTTTCCGAAACAGCGGTAGTATCTGATGAGGGAAAAACGCACAAAGGAAGAAAAGAAATAGAACATTGGATTGCCGATGCCAACGAACGATACAAGGCTGTCATGAAGCCCGTCAGCTTTGAAAAAAACGAAACGGAAAGCCTTTTAAAAGCAGAAGTTTCAGGAACCTTTCCCGGAAGTCCAATTTTGATGACGTTTCATTTAGAAATAGCCGATGAATTGATACAGTCATTGAAAACTACAGTCTAGAAAGGAACATGAGTCATTCCGAATTTTGGATGAGAGTTTGTTTTACAAAACCAGCGCCTATGCTTTTGAAAAGCATAGGCGCTGGTTTATTTTTACGCAATATTTCTAGTTTAGTTTGTTTATTGCCCCTTTCATCATTCTTCCACAAACCTCTTCATTTTTTGCTTGCCTTTTCCCAAATTGGTTTATTGTCACTTACATCACTCTTCCACTTGCTCCTTCATTTTTTGCTTGTCCAAAAAACGAAGCAAAAAAGGACACCTTTTCCCGATCCTTCCCCCCGCAAGGCCATGGGCCAACCTCGCGGGAAAAGGATTCCCTACGCACCTACACTAACATCCGTGATTGAAGGCATCGTGTTTTTCTTTGTACCAATTAAAAAACTCACTTCATCCCTTCAGAAACACTTTCCCCATCTCTGTCCTCCTGGAAGGAACTCTTGACAAATAGAGCTGTGTTTGTTGTTTGAGAGAAAGAATATTCTCCAGTCGGCAAGACCGCCGGTCTTGCCACGAGATCCTTACAGGAGGACAGGAAGAGATTTTTTCTTTGTTTATAGGCCTCTTTTCCAGATGTAAATTTTCATATGCTGAGACAGCACTGTATGGGTGTCAGGTTAAACAGTCATTTGGTATCAGAAAGTACCGTTAAAGAAAGAAAAACATTCAGACCGGAGGCATACATGTTTCCAATAAAGGAAAGTGGGCTGAAGAGTGCATTCACACAAAGTAACTTTAGGCTGTTTCTTTATAAGAAGCTGTATTTAGTCAAATGTGACCTTACAGGTAGGCAACCAGGATTTAATCTGCTCTTTTTGCTCTGCTGAAAGCGGATTATTTTCCAATGACAATTCCTGTAAGTTGGTCAATGCCGTAATTTCTTCGCCAATATGTAGTAGTTCATTATTTCGTAATAACAGCTTTTTCAGTTTAACCAGACTATTGATCTCAGCAGGAAGACTTGTTAACTGGTTCTTTCTTGCTTCCAGATCAGTCAGTTTAGTTAGTTTTTTTATCTCTGCAGGCAATGCTCTCAGATGGTTTATATTCATATACAGTCCGGTAAGTCTGGTTAACTTCCCTATTGCAGACGGAAGTTCACTCAATTGATTCGCACCTATATGTAACTCGGTAAGCTTCCGTAGCTTTCCTATTTCTGGTAGAAGTTCGCTAAGTTTGTTCACACTTATATTTAAGTAGGTAAGCTTAGTCAGCTTTCCTATTTCCTTAGGAAGTGAACTAAACTGATTATCGGATATATTTAGGCCGGTAAGTTCACTCAGCATTCCTATCTCAGCAGGTAAGGAAACTAATTTATTGCTTTCCAGGGATAGTCCTGTAAGTTTGGTAAGATTACTGATTGTGGAGGGTAATTCGGCCAGATGGGTGCGACTTAGATCTAAGTATGTTAGATTTGTTAAATCAGCTATTGCTGAAGGGAAAACAACCAACTTGTTTCTGTCTAGATGTAACGACTCAAGTTCGGGTAAATTAGCCATTTCCGAAGGAAGAGTTGTTAGTTTATTGTAGCTGATCCATAACTCCTTCAGCTTAGTCAGATTTCCTATTTCTGCGGGAAGCAGAGTGAGGTTGTTATTGGTTGCATTTAAAGACACCAATTCTGTCAGTTTCCCTATTTCTACAGGCAATGCAGTTAGTTGGTTTAGAGACACGTACAAAGACACAAGTTCTGTCAGATTGCCTATTTCCGGTGGTAATGAGCGCAATTGATTGCTTCGTAATTCTAAGGATGTAAGCTTACTTAGATTGCCAATCTCTGCTGGCAATGATAGTAACTTATTAGAACTCAGTTGTAAGGTCAAAAGATGACTAAGGTCACCAATTTCTGCAGGCAAGTGCTTGATCTGGTTGCCGGACAAGTTCAGATGAATCAGATTGGTGAGCATTCCTATCTCCGCAGGTACTTCCGTTGCTTGGCTATGGTGAATAGTTAATTCCTGCAGATTGATCAGATATTTAATCTGTGGAGGAATAACCTTCCAGTCAGAATCTTGCAAGCTCATTTTTTTTTGCGAAGAAACAAACTGAAATTTTTCCGCTAACGTCAACACGGTTTTTATTGGAAACCAACTACATACCAACTCGATATCCCGTGTCAACTCCTCGTAGTTCATGTGTAAAGACTGCGCAATCACCAATCCAAGCTCTATACTTTCCAGTTGACCGGAAAATAATAGTCTCATTAGGTTTTCTTCTTCGCTGTTTGCTGATGACATGGGAGCTATTCGGTAGAAAAATGGGTTCGGACTCTACAAATAAACATAGGAAAAAATAGATTTCAATGGTTGGTGGGTTCCCATATATTATCCGACAAATTGCTATCTGCATCATATGGCTTACCAAGCACTAATTTCTGTATCTCTTTGATAGATTTAAATGTAAGTGTCTGCCTGTCCTTTCCGTCAGACCAACTATCGATACCAGAACTTACCTCCTGCTTAGTTCCATCTGTAAATAGAACCGTGAGATGAATGGGTAGCATGCATCCTCCTTTGTTACCAATGACTACCTTGTACTGATTACGTTTTCTGATTACCTGTTCAATAGCTAAATCGGGAGTAAACTTTTCGAAAAACCAGTTTTTCCAGAACCAGTTCAGGTTTTTACCAGAACCTGTATTGAAGCAATAGAAAAAATCATACGGACTCGGATGTTTCCCCTGCCACTGCTGGATATAATAGCGAAGAGCCTTTAGAAAAAGGCTATCCCCCAACATTTCCCGAACGTAATGCAAGCCTAAGGCAGGTTTCAGATCTTTATCAGAAAATCTGGCTTTCCCATATAACTGCGGGGTAAGCGTCATAACAGGCACATCCTGATCCGAACCCGCACTGCTGGTGAAAGAACTTATATCGTACGTATCGGCCAGTGACGGTTTTATCATAGGTGCTAGTGTAAATTCTGACCAGGTTGCCCAGCCTTCATCCATGAAAGAATGTTTGGTTTCGTTACTCCCTACCACAAAGGGAAATAGCGAATGAAAGATTTCATGAACGGTAAAGTAAATAGCCTCATCGGCTTCAAAAGGAAGGTTATTGACCATCATTGGGTATTCCATGGCATCCAATCCTTCGAATATACATTGTGTAGCGTAGGGGAATGGAATACCTGGAAGCAAATAGCTGATAAGTTCCACTGTCTTTCGGGCATAGTCAATGACAGGCTCAAAGGCTTTGTGCTCGGGATTATAGACTACATCCACACGAGTACGCCTATGTGTAAGTGTATCTACTGTTACACCAGACGCCTTCCAGACATAGTGATTACTGACGGTAAAGGCAAAATCGGATACATCTTTGGCTTCAAACCTCCAGGTGTTTACTGATTTTTTTTGAGTAACTGCCTCTTTTGTAAGATCCTCTGTCGTAATAATGTCTGTAATGCCATCACTATGGAGAGCAGCCTCAATGCGTTGCTGAATGGTGGGTTGATAGACTTCCTGCGGATTACGAAGTGTACCTGTTGCCCAGCACTGGTAGTTTCCGGGCAGGGCAATAGTGACCTGAAAATTACAGAAGTCATTGTAAAACTCTTCTTTTCCGGTATAGGGATATTGGTCCCATCCGTCCAGATCATCATAAACAGCTATACGTGGAAAAAAATAGGCGATTACAAATGCACCTGAATCAACCTGGCCAGTTCGAATAAAAGAAGTTTTGTTTACTACATACGCAAAAGATAGTTTAATCTGTGTTAGCTGTCCCGGATGTATCTGTGTACCTCTGATATACATGTTTGTGCCTCGGATTACCTGATTTTTGGAGGCGATAGATTGTCCTTCCAGTAGCAGGGACTTTATCTCAACACCATCTGTAATATCGTTAGCTTGAAGTGAAGTACTTCGCATGGACCCTGCTTTGTATAGATTAGGAAAGAGCTTAAATACGAGTTGTTTCAGTGTATCCGGACTATTATTTTGATAAGAGATAGTCATATCTCCTGCCAGTTGTCTTGTAAGGGGATCAAAGGTAAGCTCAATCTGATAATCTGCTTTATTTTGCCAATAGGATTTGCCTGGCGAACCACTTAGACTTCGGCTCTGCGTAGTGTATGCTTTGGTTAAGTTGGTTGCTATTGGAAGCGAAACCTGTTGCGCAACGAGCAGATGGGATAAAAAGAAAAAATAAAGAAGGAGAAATCGCTTTTGATCTGTAAACATACTGCTTTGTACATATAAGTACTGTAGGGTTTGAATGGATTCTTTCGCACTAATGATAGCGAAAATACATGTGGCTATAACGACAGGTTTATAGTGATATTTTCTTTTCGCCAAATTGAAAGGAAATATTAACAGAATATCGGCCTCAAACTTTTTAATCCGTTGGTAAGTTAAGCAATAAAGGCATGCAAAAGAGAGGCTCATTGCTCAGGAAAATCATTACGATCTTCAGAGACTGAATCTGGCTGGTATATTATTGAGATGAAAGACAGTCCAGTCCATAAGTTGAGAGATTAAATATGAGGTTGTTTAGTATAAATCTTAAAGCTGCAAAGGCAGATAGTAGTAAAGTTTCATCTACCCTCATTGGTATTCTTCTACCCGTTGTTGGTGTTATCACCAACGACTAGCTTCCCTCCATTCATGTTGGTGATAACATCAACATGGGAGAAAGATTGAGGCTCGCTACAAAAATTTGCTCGTTGAGCTTCTTTATAAATTATCCTAAACAACTTCTATATAATAACACAAAGATTGATGATCCTAAACACTAGTTCCAGTATGCATATTACCAATAGTATACTCTATGGTATGTTTATAGTTACTTCTATTTCCTGTCGCTCACATAGATACAATCCGGATTTGTCATTTCAAACAGCTTTCTATAATCGTTTAGATACACTAAAGGCGTTAGAAAATGATAGTGTTTTTTACAAAAATCTGGCAAAACCATACCAAACATTTCAAAATCAGATAGTTTACCTAAGTAAGGTATCTAGTATAAATGCTGAGGTCTACATAGGCCATGTTATGTATTATCAAAATAAAAGTAAATTAGACAAGGATGTGAAGAAGTGGAAGAAGTGGTACAAAAGAAATAAATACTGGATAACATTATCTAAAGCAGATAGTATCTATAATGCTCCCTGACTTTGTAAAATCCTTTTCCTCCATTTTTACTACACAATTACATATTCTATCAATCAGATACATCCAATTACTCTGTCACCTCAAACCAGGGGATATTGAATTTACCTTTATGCAGGTGTATGTTCACTTCCTGATGACAGATTGCGTTACTGAAATTCTTCCAGCGGAATTTTACTCAGATGCAGATTGTCTTTGGACAGGTATTGCAACAGCACATCTCCATTGGGAAGCATAAGCCAATCGATGGATCTGATCTTTTTCTCCTCTACAATCAAATCCGTCAGCATTCTGGCTTTAAGTTGAAAGGACCTCCCCTGCTGATCTATACTGATGCAGCTAATGCGGGGCATACCTTGATTTTTGGCTGGATTTTCTTTCAAAAGAACGTGATACATAGATCGGGTATCATCTTTTTGATAGGAGCTGGCATCAAACACCGAAAACGCATCCAGAAGGTCTATCGCCACCTCGTTTACTGGCATCGGTGTCGTTTTAAAAGAAGTATATTTGTCTACCCTGGTAATTTTTTCTAACTGACCACCGGCATTAAAGGAAAAGAAAAGCATGTCCTGTACTTTATAGGCTCCCCCCTGAGGCATGATTGCCAGAGGAATGCCTATCATACCCAAAGCAATACCGCTAGCCATACCAACGGCGAAATTCCCTTTAGGAACTTTGTCTACTGTCTCTGCACAAAGAATCAATCCCTGTTGGGTCGGTATCAGAAAGTTTGGTAAAATCTTACTGGTTTCTTCCCGCATAGTATCTTTGGGTAACAAAGAAGCGATTTGTGAATCAACAGCATAATAGTGAGTAAATAGTTTGTCTCCTTTTATATTCGTAGCAGTCAGAAAGAGTCCATCATGTTTATGTTTCTTTGAGCCTTTTTCAAAATAGATCCCCATCTGATAAATCAGACTATCTTTTACTACCACATTGGTCAGAATATTTTCCTTTTCTGTTTTAGCCGCTTTTTGGTAAAATGGGGTATTGGAAACAATACTACCATCCATCGTATTAATCTGGATCAGGTTTCGTTCAATGCCATCTTTGGGAGAGTAGTCAAACCGGAGAATGTTATTTTCAATCCCACTCATCAAGTCACCAATCTTACCATATCGGGCAGTTTGTAACTCGTTTGCCCAGAACAAGTGTCCGTTTAAATCAAACTTTTGAATCTGACAGACTTTCTTTTTTTTGGGATGAACCAGATAAAACCCTTTCTCCTGAGGATTACTGAACAATGTTATATCTCCAAAGCGATAGTGTACCGACATGCGCATCAGATTGGCCACTGTGCCATTGCGATGAATGGTAAGCATATGAATATCTGCCTGCGTGACAGAGTGAAACAATATACCATATCCTTCTGAATCAACTACTACCTTTACCGGATAGCTCTGTATGGAAATGCTGCAAGATGATTGCCCGATAACTTGTAATGCCGGGTTATAAAGGGTTATTTCCGCAAAAGTCAACGCAGTCTTGACATTCGGAGAGGAAGACGCAGTACCATGTTTTAACTTAATAGTCATCAGCCTGCCACTATCTACCACAAAACTTGACACGGACGGCCTTCCGGAACCAAAGGAGATAGGAATGCTGATAAACTGTGAAAAGGATTGTTGTGTGAGACACCATACAAGAAGAAGCACCAAAAGAAATTGTTTCATATAGGACAAAGGCCAGAGAATCGGTTTTTGAGCAGTAATATAGGTAAAAAATCACATCCAAAAACATGCATATTCCGGGCATTATGTAAGTTTTCTCATCTTAACAGTACTTTTAAAGGCAATATCATCATTGATAGATCGGTTGCTTTTTATCCAGATATACATAAAAATGATATTCACAGAGATAAAGTGCTTCAAATGATATGGCTACACGCATTTTCTCAGTAGTATCATCCCCCAAATACACAATCTGTATTTTGGAAAATTAAACTTACTGGAAAAAGATCATTAGTGGAGGAAGAACAAAAACTAACTGACTAATCCGGAAAATAAGCAAACCTTTCAAATCACTGGAGTACAGGATAAAAAACTCTTTATTAAAAACAACGAAATCTCCATTTTTAAATGATATATTAGACATAAAAATATCCCTTTAAAAAACTCACTGTATAAACACAGAGCCAGCAAAAATACAAAGTTTTAAAAATCAGATAGTTACAGATATCTATATTAAAGTCCGGCTATTTCACATATCCCAATCCCTCTCCTTCTTAGAGCGCATTAGAAGCGATTAGAACGATTTTGTTGGATTTTGGCATTACTAATCGACTCGTCATGAAAAATGGCTTATAAACGATTTGTCATGCCTTAAATCACATTTGCGAACCAAATCATGCAGACCTCTCAAAAAAACAGTTAATCTGAAACGCATCAGAATCGCCTATTTGAGAGAAATCCTGATCCAAAACACGTATACGCCATTCTCAGACGGTTTAAAGGTGAGATAAATTCTTTCTTTTTTGTGCTCACAAAAGAAGGAAGTTGTCCCACTAAAAGGTTACCCTTCTCTGTCCCTATATCGGGAACACTTCCTCCCTGTACTCCTGGAAAGAACACGCCTTTCCTTGCAGTTCTTCTATATAGAACATACTTCCCTGTCCTTCTGAAAGAATCCTGTGACAAATAGAGCGATGTTTGTTCTCTGAGAGAGAAATATCCCCAAAAGGAAAGGCCACCGGTCTTGTCACGGGGGTTCTTTCAGAAGGACAGAGAGTGGATGTTCCTTTCAGAAGGACAGTAAAAGGGTTTTCTTTTATTTACAAATGTCATTTCCAGAAAAGAAATGAGACAAGGTAAAGGCGGAAATATTCTTTCAGAAGAACAAAAGAGTGTTTTAGTATAAGAAGAGGGTACTCCTATCAGGAAAAGAAGCCCTTTCTTTCACAGGAAGGACTTTTTTAGTGTACAGGAGAAGCTTGCGAAGAAGCTTTTATTCTTTGAAAGGTGTACCCCTCAGAACAGGATTTAGGGAGAACCCAGTTTAGTACATTTCGCTTTTAGAAGGCATTAGAACGCTTCTGAGGAAAAGTACCTGCTAAAAGACCTAAGACATAGACAGTGGGGTGATAATCGTTTATAGCGCCTGTATGAGGCCTCAAATCCGATTTAAAAACCGGATACCGTTTCCGACATAGCTCCCAATGGAAACCAAATATAGATTCAGTTATAAAATAAATGCAATTCAACTATTTTTCCAATACACTAATACTCCGCACCTTTATCAGAATAAAAGCACACCAGGAATCTTAATTATTATAATGATCAAAATATCCAACTTTTTAGTTTCCTGTGTAACAGCGGAATCCATAATTAGTCCTTTTATTTTTTCTTATTTCTGCGAAAATTTATATTCATGAATTTGCAAACTCTCTTTTCATGTGTAAATTTGCTGTCGAGTTACTTCAGAAGGCATTTGCAGGAATTCTGGTACAAAAACAACCAAACTAGCCTGTTATCCGGCTGGCTTTTTAGTTAAAAAGAATCGAAGTAACTCAACACATACTTTCAACACACCGTTTACTTTCAAATTTTTCGTTACTTTTTACAGTTTTTTTGCATGATTTTTAGAGTTCTTACCTCCGGTTTCTGGTCTGGTGTTTTTCACCTCAAACCGTATTTTTCTTATACGCTTTCATTGCATATCTATTTGTACAGGTATTGTATACAGCCCCTAATGGCTAGTGACTATCCAGTAAAAAACCTTACCCATAAACAATAAAAAAAGGACCTCCCCTTTTGTGAGAGATCCTGATAGTAGGCCAATGTAGTGATGTTTGGCGACGGAACTACAGTTGGACTTAGAATCAACCTTCTGTTTTACAGAAAGGCTGCTTTATCTTTAGTCAGAAACAAAGCAAAAGAGTATTCCTTTCGAATGCTCTGCACTATATAGGAAGTAAAAATCTATTGGAATGTCAATGGAGACTACATACGTATTCTGGTGCTGACAAAACAAAGGTAGCAACATTGTCAGTAAAAGTAAATAGACGTATCGCTTTTTCATCGAAAAGGCAACAGTCGCTATTTGCTGAGCTGATCGGAGTTACCTGCGTTTTGATCTGCCCTGTTTCTGATTATCCTCACAAGAGGGGGTTCTGTGTAATTAATTTTTACCACAACCTCATCTATTCATGTTTAATCCCTTTGAAGAGCTTCAACTGAGGCTTATTCGCCTGGAGGCTATACTATTAGAGCTCCAATCCGTGACTATTCCTGTTGCCCCAACTGACAAGCAGCTTGGTGGCATCGAACTCGCCATGCAGGTTACCGGCCTGGCACAATCTACTATTTATAATCTGATATCCGAAGGCAGGTTTCCGCATATAAAGCGGGGACGCAAGCTGTATTTCAGCAAGCCACAATTAGAGGCCTGGATTCTGGAAGGCACCCTGCAAACGCTCTACGAACTGGAAGAGGAAATTCAGCGCCATCTGTCTGACAACGGCAATCCGCAAGAAGGTAATCCGGAAAAACCGGATTATGACAAACCGGATTATGACAAACCGGATTATGACAAACCGGATTATGACAAACCGGATTATGACAAACCGGATTATGACAAACCGGATTATGACAAACCGGATTATGACAAGCCGGATTATGACAAGCCGGATTATGACAAGCCGGATTATGACAAGCCGGATTATGACAAGCCGGATTATGACAAGCCGGATTATGACAAGCCGGATCAGGCAAAAGGGAACCCATCAGCCACCCAAAACAGCTAATCCATGAGACAGGATATGTTTTTACATCACGCTAGTAGCGTGAGTGGCGGAGCTTTGCCCTTACCGAACGAAAATGTTGCGCCTGTATCTAGTGTGTCTGTACAGGCAGGTAAAAACAAACTGGCTCTGCGGGACTATCAGCACGAGTGTATCCAGACCCTTGCCGACAAACAACATGGAGGCAAGAAGCGCGTGATCCTTTGCCTGCCTACAGGTGCAGGTAAAACCGTAACCTTCTCCGAGATTACCCGACGTACCCTGAAAACAGTGGCGAAAGGTCGTGTATTAATACTAGTAGATCGAATTGAACTATTAGCTCAGGCAGCAGCGACATTAAAGAAAGCAGGCATACAGGTGGGTATACTCAGCGCCGGAGCCAAAGCGATGCCTCGCCAGCGAGTGGTGGTAGCCATGGTCGAGACGTACTACCGTAGAGTCAAGAAAGGCTGGACGATGCCCAATCTTCACCTTATGATTATAGATGAAGCCCACAAAGGCAACTTCCGGAAGGTGATTGGCTTGCATCCGGAGTTGTCTATTATTGGAGCTACCGCGACGCCCGTGGCTGCCAGTAAGCAACAGCCACTCAAAGACTATTTTGAGGACATTGTTGTTGGCACTGAGATCCACCTGTTGATCGAATCAGGCTATTTAGCCAAACCGCGCTACTTTGCTGTGCCGATGGAAATCACCGCCTCGAAAGGCTATGACGGGGATTATAAAAGCAGTGAGCTATATAATGACTTTAATAAGAGTATCCTCTATCAGGGGTGTGTAGCCAATCAGCAAAAGCATGCGGCAGGTAAAAAGACACTGATCTTTTGTGTCAATATGGCCCATACGTTTCATACCGCCCAGGCTTTCGCTCAGGTGCATGAGCAGGTACGCACGCTGACTTCTGATACCCCGGAGCCCGAACGACAAGCTATTCTACACTGGTTTTCCCATACACCGGAGGCCATTCTGGTGAATTGTGGCATTCTCACAACAGGGTTCGACGAACCGACTGTAGAGTGTATCATCCTCAACCGGGCTACTCAGTCATTGCCTTTATATCTGCAGATGTGTGGACGTGGCTCACGCACAACAGCTCAGAAGAAGGAATTCATTCTGATTGACATGGGCAATAACTTCTCAGAACATGGGCTGTGGCATGATGTGCGTGACTGGAGCGGACTATTCTGGAATGGGAAGAGTCAAAAAGCGCTGGATATAGCACCCACCCGACAATGCCCGGCCTGTGACTCGATCATTGCCTTAAGCGGTGTTAGCTGTCCTCATTGTCATTATGTGTTTGAACGCACTACTCAGGACCAACAGGATAAAGTAGAAGTTCACACTCAGGAAGTGGATGTAAACTGGCCATCTCTCAAACAAAAAAGCTGGGCACAGATGAGTGTCAAAGAGCTTATGCTCCGGGCACAGTTAGGCAATCCACGCACAGGCAGACCCTACAAGCAGCAATGGATTCTGTATTGCATTATGGAGCGGGAAAATCCGCGTCCCTTGCTGGAAGAATTTGCCCGCATCAAAGGCTACCGCCCCGGCTGGGTAGACAAGTTCATGCAGGAAAATGCCTACAGGCGATACCTGTAATAACGCCTCATTTATCATTCTCTAATTCTATTCTCTAACCTTTTATTCTCTTATCAATCATATGTCAACGATTAGTTTCTTTTCCTCTATCGATGCGGTTACTACCCAATCCTATCCACTAGACTTATACCTGTCACATGTGCAGGATGGGGCCTGGCGTCCGATGGTGGAAGGGGTACACCTGTCCCCTGAAAAAGATGAAAAAATCTCGCTACCGGTAGTAGCCTTGTCGGGGCTGTTTACTATCCATAAAGACGGTATCTCACTAAACAGACATTCAGGCTTCATCGGTATCGATGTAGAAGGGTTCCGTGATTTGTATCGGGGCAAACAGATGCTGGCCGAAGATCGGTATACCTATGCCGTGTTTGACAATTATTCGGGTAATACGCTAACGGTGCTGGTGCGTATTGGATCATCAGAACATGGACTGGCCTATCAGGCGCTTAGCGAGTATTATGAGGCAGTCTATGGACTTATTACTGATCCGATGGATCAGCTAGTCACCAAGCTGCGGTTTGTCACCTATGATCCGGATCTGAGAGCAAATCCCCAGGCAGAAGTTTTTCATGTCTGAATCCGATACCTGTAGGGGCGACTGACAGATTGCCTGGTTGACATCCGAACGATTAGAATTCTTCCGAACTAATGTAGGGGCGATTGGCAGATCGCCCTGGTTCCATTCGCGAATGATCGGGTTTAACAGAAAACCATTTCGGATGTATCCTAAACATCGTCTGTAGGAATGTGGGCGACCGCCAGTCGCCCCTACAAGGCGGACTGATCTAGACAGGGTTTGTAGGAAACCGGGCGCACACATGGGTGCGCCCCTACAGAAAAACGATAAACCAATACATCTAACCATCCAAACTAAAACTAATGACTCACCATACGATCACTCTATTTTCAGACGCCTACGCCAAAACCGGACAGGAATACTCCCTGAACACTTTTCTGGAAAACATTAAAAACGGAACCTGGAAAAAAGCTGTACAAAAAGTGCGCAACTCTACCAATGAAGACATTCAGAAAAAGCTAAAGGAAAAGTTGCCTGCTGTGACTATTTCGGGACTTTTCAAAGGAGGTAAAAGTGATAGTGACCTTCAAAAGCACTCCAACTTTTTGGCTATTGACCTGGACTATGTAACCAATGTGGAAAAGGTAAAAGCCTTTCTGGAAGAAGACCCCTACACCTATGCTGTCTTTACCAGTTGCCGAGGCAAAGGGTTGTGTATTGTAGTGAAGATTGAAGGTAAAAAACACAAACTGGCCTTTGATGGACTGACACAGTATTATTTTCAGCTCTACAGCCAGATTGTCGATCCATCGGGCCGTAATGTTTCGCGTCTACGGTTTGTCAGCTATGATCCGGACTTGTTTCTCAATGAAGAGTCGAAGGTATTTAAGCAATACCCGGAGAAAGAAAAGAAACGACCGGATACACGCAATATATTCTTTGGCACCCATGACATAGACTATGTGTTTAACCAGATCCAGAGTCGCCAGATTGATATTACAGGAGGCTATCATCAGTGGTGTACTATTGCTTTTGCCCTGGCTGATTATTTTGGGGAAGCAGGTAGAGAACGCTTTCTGGCTGTGAGTCAGTTCTCCTCTTTGTATGATGCCAAAAAGGCGGACATGCAGTTTAGTGCCTGCCTCAGACATAATGCTACCAGCTTAAAGAAAGTGACTATTGCTACCTTTCTGTGGTATTGCAAACAACAAGGTATCAGCATTATTTCCGACCAGACAAAAGCCATTGTGCAGTCAGCCAAACTGGGTAAGAATGGAAGTAATACCGCAGAGGGTACTGTCAATGTATTGCATGAGGTGTATGGTATGGACCCTGAGATTACACGTCCTATTGTCGAGCAGGTCTATGCGTCTCCTTCCGAGAAGTCCGATGATCAACTGCCGATTGTGGTACAGCTTCAGAAATACTGGAAAGAGTACCAGACAGATGTACGGCGTAATGTAATCAGCAAGAAATGCTACCGGGGCAATATACAGCTTACCGAAAGGGATCTGATGGACATCTATATGGATGCTTCTCTGAAGCTCAATATCAATGTACCCAAAGAGACGGTTGCCGACATGATGAAATCCTCTATGGTGCCTGAGTTTAATCCCTTGTGTGAGTTTTTTGAGGGAATGAGCAATCCCAAGTCTGGCTACATCCGGCAATTGGCCGAATGCCTCAGAAGCCCTCAGGGACACGACTATGCCGAGTATATGCTCACCAAATGGATGATGAGTTGCATTGCCTCTGTCTATGGCAGGTCCAGTCAGGTCATGCTGACTCTTTGTGGAGAACAGGGAAAGGGAAAAAGTGTCTTCTTTTTGAAGATCCTTCCTGAATGGTTTCCTTTTCGGAGTGAACTGATTTGTGAAGACAACTTCAAACGGAATGACTCTCAGAATAACAAGCTGCTGCTGATTACCCGCTGGATCGTAGTGGATGATGAATTTAAATCCATCGAACAAATTGGGGAAAATGCCCTCAAAGCCTATATCACCCAGACAAGTGTAAACGTTCGTTTTGCCTTTGAACGTGTACCTGAAAATATTCCCCGTTTCTGCAACCTGGTAGGAACCAGCAATGAAAACACGTTTCTGAAAGACCCAACCGGAAACCGTCGCTTTCCTATCATTGAAACAGGAGAAATAGACCAGGACCGCTACAATACCATTGATAAATATGAACTCTGGAAAGAGGCTTACTTTATCTATCTGCAAAATCCGGATTCTAAATTTGATGCAAACGATTTTCAACTGATCAATGAGGTGGCAGACAGCTATCTGCGTCGTACGCCTGAACAGGAACTGTTATTAAAGTTCTATGAAGAAGCTGACGAAGAAACAGGCATATTCCGAACTACTACTGAGATTCTGAATATGCTGTTAGGAAGTAGCAACATCAAAAACATGAATACAGTCAATCTGGGTAGGGCTATTTCAGCCCTGAAGTGGAAAAAAATCACTCAGGGGCGAGATCGAACCAAGCGATACGGGTACTGGGTAAAAGAACAATGCCTTCCTGTAACCATAACGGGGTAGGCTGGGGAATGATGGGGTAGCATGAGGGGTAGACTTAACTACCTGATACAGAGGCGGGTAAGAGGGGAAGCATTTTTGGACGGAAACTCTCCTGGAACAGACGGGAATAGTGGGGTATGTATATACTATATATAGTATTTTTTATATTATTCTTTATATACATATATATGGGAATCTTACCCCGCTTACCCCGCTCTCTGTATCAGGCAGTTAAGTCTACCCCATATCTTGCCCCAATCCTACCCCATCTTACCCCACCAGTAAGAGAGAAACACTTTATCATCTAACTATTTGACTCACACTATGCAACCAACCGAATCTAGGCTGCAAGGCCTGTGCTTCCAATGGCACTGGAACACATTTCCTCACTACAGAGGCTTATTACATATGAACAACAACACCGCCCAAAACGCCATTAAAGGCGCTTTAAACCGCTCAATGGGAGTTGTCAAAGGAGTAGCAGACCTGGAATATTTCTATGCATCTACAGGCCATTTCATAGAGTTAAAATCACAAGAGGGCATCCAGAGCGAAGAACAGAAACTGTTTCAGGCAAGAATTGAAGCACAAGGGGGCTACTACCACATTATTCGCAGCTATGAGGCTTTTAAACAATTGATCACCACTATTCATACAGGCCACCACCGATGAAAAAAATACAATCACACACAATCTATGATGACAATCCGAATCCTATAGGGGCGATTGGCAGATCGCCCACGTTCCTTACCGAACGATTCGGATTATTCCGACCCAATGTAGGGGCGAACCCGCGTGTTCGCCCAGTTTCGTGCAGGAAATGATTGGATTTGTAAACCAACATCGGGAAATGTAGGGGCGATTGGCAGATCGCCCTGGTTCCATTCGCGAATGATCGGGTTTAACAGAAAACCATTTCGGATTGATCCCATGCCGTGTCTGCGGGAACCAGGGCGACCGCCAGTCGCCCCTACAGGTGTCGGATTAATCCAATCAGGGTCTGTGGGAAACCGGGCGCACACATGGGTGCGCCCCTACAAATACAATCACACAACACATTACCAATAACAACACATTATTCACCCTAAAACCCAACAACACCATGTATTTTGACGCTGAAGCCTACGAGCAATACCAACAAAGTCACCAATCATCGACCAATTTTTGGCGCAGAGCCTCCCAGACCTATGAAAACGCTTACCTGCATTTTCTCGAATGGGGACTGCAACATCCAGATCCGCAAAAGTCACCGATACGCTTATCGATCACAGGCAAAAACAGACGCTATTCCAGTATGGTGTATGAGTTCTTCCAGTCCAAAGGGCTAGTGATAAACATCCTTGGTCAGCTTCAGGACAAACAGATCGTATATACCTTCCAGATCCTACAAGACACCAATGCCAACTACCAGATCACCGATCCCGACGACCTGGCCTGCAAACGCGGCTACCCTACCCGATACGATGCTGAAACGGCAGCCTTCAAGCTGGCATTCACAGCCCTTGACACCTGGATAGAAGACCAGCAAAGTTTTGGCTTTAAACTTCGGTAAACGAGGTCCTGCGTGGAATTTACCTCAGTGCCAACCTTGCGGTGTATTCCACGCATTGGAACATTTGCGGTGTATTCCAGGCAGAAATTTTTCTGCGGTAAACTCCACGCAAAAACTTTTCTGCGGTGAATTCACTGCAAAAACAGATGTGATCAGAATACACCGCAGGTGCTATCAGCCACAGGGACAGCGAGTGGAGTTCACCGCAAAACTGTCCCTGCGGTTTATCTACCGCAAAACATTTCGTGCGGTGAATAAACCGCAACACACATATCCATTTATTTAAGTATCAATTCATCTAAAATCTTTGACCATGAACTTACAGGAAATAGGCCAACGCATACACCATGTCCGTACTGAAATAACGGGGCTCTCTCAACGTGAATTCGTCCGACGTATGGGAATTAATCAGAGCAATATCTCTACCCTGGAGAAAGGCCAGAGCCTCCCCTCCTGCTTCTTTCTGTTTAGCATGCACATCACCTACAATGTAAACTTGAATTGGTTAATGACCGGATGTGGACAGGTGACCTGTAATCCAGAGCCAGTAAAGGGTTAATTTTGTGAATGAGTCCAGATAAAGCAGAGGCACGATCCTATGTCTCTGCTGTATCTGGCAAAATCTAGTACACAAACGAACACTCATCAGCTCAATGCTTGCCAAAAGAAAAAACAGAGGAATTAACGAGTCGTTATACTATTCATAGCCTCTGAAAAGGTAGCCACCTGGTAATGCTCTTTATTCGCATTCAGATACTGTAGAAAAAGCTTGTGTGTCTCTTTGCTTATCTGAAAAAACTCTCCACCAATGCCATGAAACTGATAAATGCCCATTCCACCTGCCTGTTTCACCTTCTCGGCAAAGGCAATGAGTTCATTCAGTGTAGTTCCCTCTTCCACCAGCCAGCTCGGTACCTGCATTGGATTAAGGGCTTTGTAATCAGCGACCATACTGGTACGATCACCGCCGCCTCTGGCATAGCTAATCAGACCTGTCTTTTTTAGTTCAGCAGAATAGTCTTTTCCTTCTACTATCACATTATTGCAAGGATAGGCAAATGTTCGTTTGGTTTTCTTATTGTCCAGTAGTGATAGCAGAGCATTGGACAGCGTCACTTCTTCCAGAATCCGTTTAAGGGTATACTGCTCGATAGCCACTTGCTTTTCCCACCCTAGTTTTTCAGGGCAGGGATGAAACAAGGTATGATTACCCAGTTCATGCCCTTTCTGTGCAGCCCGTTGCCAGCCTACTACTGCTACAGAAGCTTGCCCGATCACATCTGATGAGCCTGCAATGGAATTCAGAAAAAAGGTTGCTTTTAAACCAGCCGAGTCCAGTTGTGGTACAGCTACCGACAAGTGAGAGGCCAGGCCATCATCATAGGTAAGACAGATGATCGCTTTTGCAGCAGACTTTTTGGGAGAGCTATTCGTTTGTGAAAACGCACTCACAGAAAATATCACACAAGAAAGAAAGATAACCTGTTTCATTTGGACGCTGCCTGGTGATGCTGTAAAGTTCCGGATAAATTTGAATGTGACTACTCTTGTCAGTAGAGTGTATTGTTTATCCATTCCTGAAGGAAGATGTTGTAATTCTACTACCTGGTAATCAATTAATCCGGCGACAAAGCAGGCCCTACTGCTTCCATGTTGTGTTTTACCAGCAATGCTTTCTTTTGCTCTGGTGTTGGATCTTTCAGCTGGATAACCTGTGCAAAATATTCTTCCATGGTTCCCGCTGGTTGATGAATCAGCAGCAAACGACCAACGGTGTCGCTGGTTTTGACAAAGGTATGAGCTACTCCGCGAGGGCCAAATACACTATCACCAGCCTTAAGCCGAAAGATGTCTTGTCCAATCTGTACTTTAAACTCTCCTTCCATCACAAAAAACCATTCGTCCAGGTTGGTATGTTTGTGCAAAGGTGGCCCTATCTTCTCAAACCGGAGAGTATCATAGATACACATTGCGCCATCTGTATCCTTTCCGGAAACTTTCAGATCAAAGCGAGCACCCAGATAGGTAAAGCTTTTATTAAAACGGTCCTTTCCAGCATCAACCCGAATTCCTTTGTCAGGTCGATCATGGGCAAACGAAAGGGGAATAAACGAAAAAGGTGCCAGTGCAGGCAGTGAAAGAAAGGATCGGCGGTTCATAGAAGGTGTAAGCTAAGTAAAACAAGTACCCGTTACGCAATAGATAAAGTTCAGGAAAGATAGCTAATCAGAAAACGATTGTCTATAACCCTTTTTACAACTGACTATCAGCACTTTCCGCTTTTTAGCATGCATATCACCTATGATGTAAGCCTGAATTTTCATGACAGGTGCTGGAGAGATCAAGAGCACCTGACATTAATAGGTGATGATAAAAGAAAGGTAAAATACACTCAAATCATACAGGCATCTGTTCTGTAATGATGTCTGTATGCACTCTCATAAATCACATTTTGACTTTAATTCTACTTATACAATTCTCCTTTATTGTAAAACCATACATAGGTTTCCTCCCAAAAACAGAAAATAGATTTACCTGTGAAATTTCCTGTAGGTATCTGCATGTATATTTGAACCAGTTATAGTATTTCCACCATATATTCTCTATGATAAAACAATTACTACCTTGCTTGTTTGCAGCCCTTATGCTGATTACCGGGTGTGAATCTGATAGTGATCCGGCTCCAAGTATCCAAAAAACATGCAAAATTATCAGCATCCATTCTACATACATAAATTCGGATGGAAGCAAAGATACATCGACAATAACCCATGAGTATGACACACAAAATAGACTTATTGCTATCAATGATATACGCAACTCATCTAAAACTGAATCTACCTATAATTCAGAAGACTTTTTAACAGAACAAAGAAGTATTAAAAATGGTCAAATTGTAAATGTAACAAGTTATGAATATGTACAGGGTAAGCTCCATAAGACCACCATTACATCAAAAGAGAATGGACAAAAATATAGAACTGAACTAGTTTATGCTATGGATGGCTATCTAGTTAGTAGCATATCACAAGATTCTATCACATTTTCAGATGGAACTCTCCAAATATATACAGACACTACAGTATATACTTTTACAAATGGAAAACTAACTGGAAAAATTCAGAAAGAAGGAAATTCTACTCATACTACAATTATAGAAACAAATGAGAGAGGCTTTGTTACAAAAGAAATTGGTCAGGATAATAATTCATCATTAAATGGGAATAAGGACATTTACATGTATGATGGAGAAGGACAACTGATTCGACGTGAACACTATAGTAATGAGGAGTTGACTCAATATGATACCTATGAATATGATGACAAAGAAAATGCAGCAAATATACTATATTCTTCACCAAAAGGACATCCTACATTTAGAATCTATTATGGCTTTCAGGTGCATAATATGACAAAACACGCGAAATATTTTCTCGATCTGAATAGCAAAGTAATGGAGCAGGCGTATGTGGAGACGTATGAATACGAATATGATACTGAAGGATACCCGAAACAGCGTACGGGAACAGTCCTTTCACGTGGTAAAACAACAAAGTTCACAGCCCTATATACATTCAACTGTCAGTAATTCAGAGCTCTAACATTACTAAATACGAGAGGCTGGGTATAAATCCAGCCTCTCGTATTTTCCATTGCTCTTGTACTTTTACAAGTTGCCTCTTTCTCCACAACCTGCACATTACCTATGATGCAAACCTGAACTGGTTGATGACGGAGGTTGGAGAAGTGTCATGTAAGACAAACAGTAACTCAAAGTAACTAAAAGTAAATCAAACCTGTGTTTTGAGCGTAGTTCTGATAATCAAAACTACGCTCAAAAACGCATGTATTTAATGCCGATATTTGTAAAGTCAATCAGCAAGTAGTCCGGACACTGACTGGTGATTAGGTTTCACTATTCAACTACTTATACAATTATGGCATTAACGCTAACCTTATTGACATCCAAAGCAGATTGTGACAAAGTACTCGACGATCTGAGCAAACAAAAAAGCGAACTGGAATACAAGCAGATTGCAGTTACCCGCAGTCGTGGCAATGCCTCTGACCGGGCCAGTGATATTGAAGCGAATCTAGCCTCTGCTACTGCTGAAGTAGACTCACTGACCGCTATCATCGCTGTATTACCCGAAGGCTCTACCAAGACTGAGATGGAGACACGCAAAGTGAAGGCGGAGTACAAGCTGTTCACGGCTGAGCAACGTAAGTTGCAATACGGTACCACAGCGGTCATTCTCTACGAATCGCAGCTGGACGAGATTGAGCAACGGTTGTTTGTGATTGATGGCTCTATGTCTTCTATCACCACACACAAGGCTACACTACCAGCCTAACCCAAGGTAGTACTGTTGAGTTTGTATGATAACGGGAAGCAGTAGACTACTACTGCTTCTTTCTTTCAGGCCATACTTTCAGTACACCGTATAATTCCGTTTCCATTTCTTCGATCTAACGATTCTATTGTATGCAGATACGTATTTTACTCAGTGCCCTATGTTTTGTGCTCGGCTTAGCTGTAGGCGTCTTTACAGAGCATAGGCTTAACCCGGATGAGGTGTATACTTGTGAGGTAATAGACTATACCCAGATTGAGCAGATTGTAGCCAAACAGGTTGCAGCTCACACGGTGCAAGCATTGGATGTAGAGAAGATCAAACATGTCAAGAGCTTTACCTATGCCCCAGTTTTTCAGGTGATGGATACCTGCAAAGGCCCGTAAATGGCCAGAATGTCACAAACGATGTATGGGATAATCCGATCTTGTAGGGGCGCACCCATGTGTGCGCCCGGTTTCCCACAAACCATGCCTGTAACAATCGGACACATGTAGGGGCGACTGGCGGTCGCCCACAATGCTATCCGAACGATTGGGATATATCCGAATTCTGGTTGTCACAAACTGCGTTTGTGCATTTCCGATATCGTAGGGGCAGGGCTTGCCCCTGCCCGGTTTCCATACACGAATGATTGGGTATATCAGACAACCATTTCGGATTGATCCAATAATTCATGTGGGGAAAGACGGGCACCCGCAAGGGGATGCCCCTACATTGTCGGAAATTCACATACAGGGTCTGAGACAATCTGGGCGAACACGCGGGTTCGCCCCTACATTGGGTCGGAATAACCCCAATCATTCGGATGGCAAACAAGCAATTATATCACCCCTAACCCTTAAAATCCTATGGCAAAATCGATATACGATTACATCCAGTTTGTACTAGACAACTGGAAAACCTCGACCCTGGGTTTATTCACTTTCTCAGGATACATTCTCTGGCTGCTGAATCGCATCGACACACAAGCTTTCGTTTCGCTGCTAGCCTTCATTTCAACAGTTGGGTTCTTCTCCATGAGAGACCCTAAATAACAGAAGTTTCTGGCGCGGGTGTACACCCAATGCCATTAAGAAAAGAGAGAAACTCTCTTTTCTATTATTTATTTTTCTATCCTTCTGTAAGAATCATCCCTTGCTGTCCTTCTGAAAGAACCTTGTGACAAATAGTGTCATCTATGGTTTTTGAGAGAAAAAATACATTCCAAAAGGAAAGGCCGCCGGTCTTGTCACAAGGTTCTTTCAGAAGGACAAAAAAGGAAAGTGTTTATCCTCGTTAAGATTGATGATGACATGTAGAAAAAGGCTACAATACCCTATAATCACTACTTCGTTCCCGTCGTTGGTGTTATCACCAACGACCCTGTTTCCCACCGTTCACGTTGGTGATAACACACAACCTGGGGAAGAGTACAACGTATCGACACGTCCTATTCACTTTCAAAAAACCACGACACATAACAAACCCATGCACTTCCAATACCTAATCATTCACTGCACTGCCACACCTGCCGGACGATGGGTCTCCCCTGAAGATGTGAAACGTTGGCACACCGCTCCCATTCCCTACGGCAATGGCTGGAAGCAAGTCGGCTACTCCGATCTGATTCTGTTAGACGGCTCGCGTCACCAGTTCGTCAAACACAACAATGACCAGACCATAGATTCTTTCGAGATCACAAACGGTGTAGCAGGCATCAACTCAATTTCCCGCCACCTATGCTATGTAGGAGGTCTGGACAAAACCTTTCACCAAGCCCAGGACACCCGCACCCTTCAGCAAATCGAAACGATGCTAACGATCATCCATGAAGTGTTAGCCTATGCTCCCAACATCAAGATTGCCGGACATAACCAATTTGCCAGCAAAGCCTGTCCAAGCTTCTTTGTTCCTACTTGGCTTAAACAACTAGGCATTCCCGAACATACCATCGAATGGCGTAATCTGTTTAGGTAGGAAAGCTATTTCAGACAAGCCTGGAAGAAGTAAAAATACAAAAGCCGACTTTTATTCCGTCGGCTTTTGCGTTCTCTTTACCGACCGTTACCACTTACAATCACGTATTTTCAGCTGGAAGAAATCGTATTCTTTATACGTTATGTCATAAAATTAACAAATATAGATGCAACCATCTATATACATCTTGTGTCAAGACATAAACAATAGTTCCCTATGAAAATAAAAATAGTTACTATCATGGCTTTAGCCTTGTACCTATGTGGTTGTAAAAAGGAAAAACAGCCTGAGTATGGTTGTGATAGCCCTGTCTTATCGACTGTTAACAATATTTCGGGAGTACTTTATTATGACGAAACCAGCAAGCAGGTTTCCATTGTACCAGAAGGATTTCCTCTAAAAGTGTATCAGGTATGTAATCCTGAATATGAGCAGTTTGAACAATTGAATTACAAAACAAAGGATAGTATTCCTGTCCTTTTTGATGGTCAACTGAAAGCACTCAAGATGGATTATTACTCAGATCCGGTATACATACAGCAACAGGCAATCACTATTCTTTCCATTTCGAAAAAATAACCTCATTCCCTTCAGATGTATTAGTGAAGCTAAATAGTGACGGAGCAGGAGGATATACAGTTGTATGGATCATTAAAGAAGGAAAGTATAGTCATAGAACCGTCCTAACCATCGATTGAAAAACACAGAACACTAGCCAGTACTAATTCCTGCTATCACCCCCCACCTCATTCAACACCATTTGCCCATCGGCAATATGCCTAAACAAACATTGCCTGTCCTTCACACAGAAAGGATGGATACTATTCCTTATCCCAAAGCGAAATACACTCCTGACTAACAGAAAAAAACATAAAAAATGTTGACCCTCAAAAATTAAATGTAAATTAGACACTTCTACAGTTTCACTCGTTTTGTCAGAATCTAAAACCCCTAAACTAATGGAATGGACATTCGACAACATTATTACTACTGAAAAAGAACTCCGGGACATTATGGGATATCCCAACGAGATCGTTACCCGAAAAACAATCCGGTATATTGATGAGCATTGCCGGAGCTTTATTGAACAATCCCCTTTTATTACCATTGCCACCGCTGACCTGAGCAACAATTTTGATGTATCTCCCAAAGGAGATCCTGCAGGTTTTGTAAAAATATTGGACGAGCAAACACTGGCTATCCCAGACAGGCCAGGAAACCGTAAAGCAGATACACTCACAAACATCATTCAAAATCCGCATATAGGTCTGATCTTTTTAATTCCGGGAGTCAGGGAAACATTACGGATCAATGGAGAAGCCAAAATAGTCACAGACCAATGGGTGCTGGAACAGTTATCCTGTGAAGGTAAGCTACCCTCATTTGCCATCATTGTAACTGTCAAAGAAGCCTTCATGCATTGTGCCAAGTGTATGATCCGGTCGAACCTATGGAGAAATCCGGATTATACACAAGAGCATTCGGTTCCATCACTGGCTAAGGTACTAGTTGACCATGGAAAGCTCGACATCTCCTACGAAGAACTGGATGATCGCATAAAAAAGGATGAGAAAACGAATTTGTATTAACAAGTATACCCCACATGCAGGTTGATAGCTTACTTTCTTCCTCTACAGCCTGCATGTGAGGTATGAACCGGCTGATGACTCTTGCTGGACAGATACAAGGCAATATCCTTATAACGCATATAACGCATCCTGTTCCCATCGCAGAGGGTTTGCAGTGATGTATTGGGCAATCTGCTGGTGGGAACGGGCATTGCGTATGATGTGTTCGTAGTAGTTACGTTGCCAGACAGAACCTGAGGTCTGCCGAGTATCATTAACCTTTTTGGTTACACTGGCTTTATATCCCCCAATCATAGCACCCAACGATTTCGGATTTAATCCTGTAGGGGCGATTGGCAGATCGCCCTGGTTCCCAGCCGAACGATGGGTTTGATCCGAGCCTTTAGTAATGGCCTGGGCGACCTGCCAGTCGCCCCTACATTGTGTATCCATAATTTCGACAATGCCATGCATGTGATTGGGCATGATAATGAATTCATGCAATGCAATTCCCTGTCGGATTTCGACCGATTTTTCCCATTCCTGATGGGCTATCACCCCCGCCTCATTTAACACCATTTGCCCCTGTTCAATGTGCCCAAACAAACATTGCCTGTCCTTCGTACAGATGGTCACAAAATACAAACCAGCCAGACTATAATCATAATCTGACAGCCGGATAGATCGGCGGTGATGGGTGGCAGGTGTGTAGAACAGATCTGACAAGATACAGATATTTTAACCTGTATCTGCGAAGCGGGCCAGAAAGTAACCTACACTATGAGCCCAAATTAGTTGATAACGGGGGTGGGAGGTAGCAAACAAACTCACAATCTTTGAGTAACATAAAAATAAAGACAAAGGCATCCTAAACTACTGAGAGATTTCTTTACGTATCTGATGGTGTTACCAATTCAATGCATTGGGCTCAGCCAGAAACAGATCGTCCAGATCCGGGTCTACATTTCTCAGAATACCCCGACGGTGGTATCGTTGCATTTCCTTCCATACAGTAGGATGTGCCTCGGTTTGAATTCCCTCCCGCATGAGCTGTAACTTACCGGCAGAAGCTCCGGCATTTCGTTTATGTACATACTGATACAACCGGGCTTTGTAATTTTCGAAAGCGCTGCGTCGGGATTTTCGTAAAAACTCACGTTCATTCAGCCGAAGCACTGTATTGATTGTATATTCAGCCTTCTGGTGTTCGGGAGTGCCAGCAGGTGCGGTGATGACAAACTGAAAAGTAGAAATCAGATCCAGCATACAATAGGCAAAGGGATCTTCTATGCGGGGGTTAATAAGAGCATCATCCCCGGCAGGCGGTTCTGCAGCCTGTTGGCCACGTGGCGGATTTACTTCTACAAATTGCCCATCTGAGTGACGAAATACAGCAAACTTATTGTTTTTAGGACCATTGCAATTACCACAGGCATAGACATAGTTTGTCCAGCTAAAGCATACCCCCGGATATAAGTCCTTAGGACGAATGTGCTCTACCTCATCTCCTACCGAATCTTCACAATAGACACAACGCCGTGCGCCTGAACACATATCGGATAGTTTTACCTTGATGGCATCAAATACGGTGTTTCCTATTTTATTCCGGCTACCAAAGACCGCTTTGGCTTTCTCACTTCTTTCTGTAAATGTAGTCAGTCTATCAATCTCATCCTGATACTCCTGCAGTTTGGCAAGTATAGGTGAGGCAGGAGCTATCGTATTAGGAAGTTTTATCATAGGGTTTCTGTTGGAAAAATAGCTTTCAGATCCTGTAATTCTTTCTTTTCTGAATCTGAGATAGTACCCATTACCGACTTTATATTTAAGGCTGCCAATTGGTTTATCTTTTCTGTAGACTGTGCAGAAATAGATACATTCTCTCCAAATACCTCCGTACCATACGCATCCAGCACATTGCCATAAATCAATCGATCCCGTTGAATCCCTGTCACAGGACCCGATTCATTGCCACTACCCGGAGCTGCCAGCCGCCAGATGCTTCCTTTTTCAGCAGCCCGACATACCAGCGGGCTATGTGAGGTAACAATAAACTGTAACTTGGGAAAATATTTCGTAAACCACTGCCCAATGCGGGTTTGCCAGGTTGGATGCAGATGGGCATCTACTTCATCAATGAGCACTACGCCTGGCAGGTTGATAATCATCCTATCTTCCCGGATATCTTTAAATACTTTATCCTCCCCATATACTCGTACCATTTGCCGGATTAGCTCAAGTGTCAGACTGAGAATAGACCGGTATCCATCACTCATCTGCATAACGGAAATCTCAGCACCATTTCCATCTTTGAATACAACACCGTCCGAACTAATGCGGAGTAAGCTGGTATTGTGCGGTAAAAAATCAGTAGAGTTAATCAGACGTTTCAAATCTTCGAGCCAGTCCCGATAGGAAGCATTGATTGCCCGCTGTTCCAGCATTTTATAATTGACAGTAACCAGCCATCGGGTGGCCTCGGTAAGCGCCACATCTTCACCAAACAAACTTAGATGGGAAGCTAATCGGGTATACCCTGGGTTCTCGAATACCTTTTCCATTTCGGTTGAGCCTCCTGAAAACCGTCGAAAAGGGCCATATCCGGCAGAAAACCAACCTTCCTTCCCTTTCCAGAGGGCAGCAGGCACCTGATTTTGTACACCTGTTGTTGTATCAAAAAATACATTACCTTCCGGCTCTCTCCTGAAATTGAGTTGTAGCGTAAAGCTCTTGCCTATACCAGATGTACTATCCTGACTATCAATCCCCTCTTCTGGTTCAATACCTAATTCTACACTCCCATTGTCTTCCTTCCAGGTGATCCAGTTATTCCAGTTAGGTTTGATGCCCAGTATTTCTTCCGGACCTACCAGGCCTAAAGCAATAGAGCGAATGATGCTTGACTTTCCGGCACCATTGTCACCAATAAGCACATGCCAGCCGGCAGGGTTCTCAAACTCCATTTCAAAGTGCTGAATGGATCGGATGTTTTTGATACTTACTTTTTGTATGTACATGTGCTTTAACTATTCAGGTTGAGCTGCTGCTGAAAGAATATTCCAGGGTAAAAATAATGATCTATTCGTACTAATCCCGTCTCGTACTATTCAGGAGCCACAAATGTAAGGACTTTACCTACTTTGGAAAGGGTGAAGGGATGTAAAAAATGAAAAAGGAGATCACTACTGACCTCCTCCCATAAAAATGGACCGTAGGGAAGTAGAAAAAATCGGTGATTTTACTTAGTTTACACATAAAGAAAATCGCCATGAAAAACGGATCATCTCTGATCCAATAGTTTACTGAAGCGCAAATCGCGTTTGCATTGAAGCAGGCTGAGAGCGGGGTCTCAGTTGAAGAAGTCTGTCGAAAGATGGGTATTAATGAACCGTATCTGGTTCACATGCTACCTTCTACAATTGGAAGAAAAAGTTTGGCGGATTGGGTGTTCCAGAGTTACGCCGACTGCGCCAATTGGAAGAAGAAAACGCTAAACTCAAGCAACTGGTAGCTGATGGATCATCTCTGATCTGCGAGCCTAGACAAACAGATGCTACAGGATGTTCTGAAAAAAAAGTTTTAAAACCAGTTGTCCTGCGTAAACTGGTTACCCAAGTGATAGACGACTATCGGATTTCAACCCGCCGGGCTTGCTCGGTATTGGGTTTGCAACGATCAGTGTGGTACTATCAAAAGAAAAAACGCAGGGATGATACCGTGCTCAAAAAGCGGATCAAGGACATCGCAGCTGTGCGGATTAGGTATGGATATTTGAGAATTTATACACTTTTACGTCGCGAAGGATGGCGTGACAATCATAAACGGGTATATCGGTTGTACAAAGAGGAAGGCCTGAATCTACGCAGCAAACGCCCGATCACAGCCGAGACGCTCGCAATCGTTCGGCCAATCATCGGTTGGAAAGAGTGGTGCCGCTAAGAAAAAATCAGGCCTGGAGTATGGACTTTGTGGCAGATCAGCTTTTTGACGGGCGTAAGTTCAGAACTCTGACTGTTATTGACAATTATTCCCGTAAATGTCTGGGTATTCTGGTGGGGCAGTCGATCAAAGGAGAGCAAGTAGTGGAATTTATGGAGCGGTTGAAAAAAGAAGAAGGATCAATTCCGACGCGTATTCAGGTAGATAATGG
>NZ_JASJOR010000018.1:0-192129 GCF_030068545.1 Xanthocytophaga flava
AAGAATGTAGCTGTGGACAAGAATGTAGCTGTGGACAAGAATGTAGCTGTGGACAAGAATGTAGCCATAGGTATTCCTCTTTATTGGCTTTTGTTAGATAATAAGTCAGGCAATAGTAATGTAGTTGATCGTTGTCAACTACTGGATGCATTGCTAAAAGTGATTGGTAAAGAAAGAATTCGTGTACTGGTCGCAGATCGGGAGTTCATAGGCCACAAATGGGTCAAATACTTAAAAGACAATCAGATACCCTTTGGTATCCGCTTACCTAAAACACATTTGATTACCTTGAGAAACGGAGATTGTTATCGAATTGAGCAGGTAGTAAAAAGTGGGCAAACCCGCTATTTTCACGATTGTCTTATTGAGGGTATTGTTTGTCATTGTATGATTAAAGGGCTAGAAAAAGGGGATTTTCTATTTTTGATAGGCACGCTGCCTGCTAAACAATTGGGCGAACTCTATCGAAAAAGATGGTGTATTGAAGTCTTATTTCAATCCTTTAAACAAAGAGGGTTTGATTTAGAATCAACGCATTTGAAATCGAGTGAGAAGTTGAGTAAACTGCTCGTTTTTGTCAGTCTAGCTGTGGCTATTTGTGTAAAAATGGGAGAGTATGCTCATGGGAAAGTAGAAAAAATCAGGGTAAAGAAGCATGGCTATAAACAACATAGTTTTTTCAGAAAAGGCCTCGATCTTTTACGAATAGGACTCAAACGACTAACGTTGGATTTTATTGATTTCTTTAGTGAATGCATTCAAACTTTTATCAGATGGATACAGATCCAATTTACTTATCATCAATCTTTTATAAATTTCCTCGGGTAGAGTACTTTATGTTCTATTATGAATAATCTTTTCAATGAGAAGAGAAATATATTATCACATTTAGTGTGAGCGACTCAATGTAGAGTGAAAAATTATAGTGAGTCACAAAATTAGTGCGTAATGAACATAATGCCTCTACATAAGTAGATAAGTATCACTTACTATAAAATAGTTAACCCTGACATGCGAAATGGTGTCAACTTTTCATCAAAAGGATCAAGTTCGGTAATCAACATGTGAATAGCACTCAGATCACAGACCTTGTAACGTTGGATGGAATTGATCTTGGCTGATAAGGTAAGAGATATGATCTTACACGAAGAGCGGATTAGGGCTTGTTTTAATTCCACAATTTCCCAGTCAAACTCTGATAGGCCAAAGTTAACATCCAGATGACCTGTGCCTAGAAAACATAAGTCTACTTTAAGCCTGTTAAGCAGGTTAAAGGCTTCACCTCCAGTTGTAACCATAGCATCAGGAGAGAGTTTACCACCTATTAAAATGGTTTCAATAGTAGGAAACTGAGCGAGTTGCATCGCTACAGGCAGACTGGGTGTAAAAAAAGTGCACCGCAGGTTTTTAGGAAGTAAGCTGATAAGCTCCAGATTAGTTGTTCCTCCAGTAATAAGGATGGCTTGTCCATCCTTAATTAATGTACATGCCTTTTCTGCAATAAGCAGTTTGTTTGCCCGGTCATAGATTTCTTCCTCACGAAAGCTAAAAGGATTGAATGATTTTGCCACAGCTCCACCATGTACTTTTTTGAGTTTTCCTTCTTCATGCAATTCTTTTAAATCTCTGCGTATAGTATCTTCTGAAACCTGGAGTTTCTGTGCAATATCTGTCAGTAGAATTCTGTTGCGAATATTCAGCTCACTGAGAATATGCTGATGACGTTCTTCTTTAAGCATAGATGTATATATCTACTAAATAATATACTATTTGCAATATAATTCAATATTTGAGCAAAAATTCTGCATTTTCCTTCAGTATTTTGCAATTTATTTCGATATTTTAGAAATATCATACTTTTATTACCTAATCCAACCTGACTTATGTACCTAAATTTACGATGGTTCAACAGGCTGTATCATTTAAAAGCAGTCTTTCTTGTATTCGTTATGGGGCTTCTGGCCCAAAAAATAACTGCCCAGACTTCCTCCGAACACCTTGTGAAAGGAACTGTGACGGATCTGGCAGGTGAGCCTATTCCTGGCGCCTCTGTTGTTGTTATCGGATCTGGCAGAGGAACACTATCTGGTGCCAACGGACAGTTTTCTCTGACTATTTCCAATGCAACCGGACAATCTGTTGCCATTCAGGCCAGCTTTGTAGGGTATCAGAATACAACAGCACAGATAAAGGCAGATGCTGGAGGTAGTAGTACAGTTACCCTTCAGCTAAAACAAGATTATCTTGCCCTTGATGAGGTTGTAGTGACAGGAACTTCAGTTGCTACCAGTAAGCGACAACTGGGAAATGCTATTTCTACTGTACAGGTAAGTAATCTTCCTTCTACTGCTTCTACTTCTATTGATCAGTTGCTTACCGGTAAGGTTTCGGGAGCACAAATCACACAGAACTCAGGTAATCCGGCGGGGGGAATCAGTATTCGGTTGCGCGGACCCAGTACAATTGTAGGATCGTCTGATCCCTTGTATATTGTAGACGGGGTTATTGTGAATAACTCATCGCCTGAAATTATTGATCTTGGTGGATATGCGCAGAATCGTCTGGTAGATATTAACCCCAGTGATATCGAACGAATCGAAGTAATTAAGGGAGCTGCGGCTGCAGCTATTTATGGTTCTCGGGCCAATAATGGGGTAGTACAGATATTTACCAAACGAGGCAAGGAAGGCAAGCCACAGGTAGAATTTTCTACGCAGCTTCGGATGAACGAGATCCGAAAAACGCTTCCATACAATACAGTTCCGTTTCGTTTTGCCAATACTACGGCCAGTGATCTGACAACAGTTCCTGTGGAACGGTATGATTACCAGGACAAGATATTCCGCAAAGGTATTGGTACAGAAAATTACCTGTCAGTATCAGGAGGAACCGGAAGTACGCAATATTTCTTTTCGGCATCTAATCTGTACAATCAGGGTATTATTGATAAGACTGACTTCTCCCGAAATGGAGCACGTCTTCGTATTCAACAACGGTTTGGGGAGAAGGCAAGCTTGTCAATAGGTTCTAACTATACCTACAGCACTAGCCATGAAGTACCCAATGGTGGGATCAATGAAGCATATGGAGCACTTACCGGATTTATCTTTGCCAACAACTTTATTAATCCTGATCCTGACCCTGCTACCGGAATTTATCCTTCTACTGCACCTTCGGTAGTACGTAGAACCAATCCGCTGGAAGCTATTAACCGATTCAAATTCAGCCAGCGGATAAGTCGTTACATTGGAGATGTTCAGTTAGTGATTACTCCTTTTGCAGGACTATCATTAAATTATACGCTGGGTATAGATACCTATTCTCAGGTTGCTCAAGGGTATATTCCTCCTAATAATACAACCCCCACATATAATCAAGGCTATGCACGCCGGGGTGATCTCAATGTGTTTCAAATCAATAATGATCTGAACCTTTCCTATCAGACTCATATTGCTGACTGGCTCGAATCGACAACTGGGCTGGGTGGTACTATACAATATGACCGTTCCTATCTGACAGGGATTACTGCACAGCAGTTAGGCACATTTGGAGAAACGATCAACAATGGTTCCAATATTGTAGCCAGTGAAACACGCACCGAACGGGCTATTATGGGTGCTTTTGTTCAACAGACATTTGGCATTGCACAGAAATTATTCATCACAGGTGCTGCCAGAGTAGATGGTTCGTCTGTATATGGTATAAACAACAGATGGCAGTTCTTTCCAAAAGTGAGTGGTTCCTATATTTTGTCTGAAGAGAAGTTTTGGAAGGATAATCTTGCTGATATTGTTTCCTCGTTTAAGATTCGTGCGGCCTGGGGGCAATCGGGTAACCTTACTGCCATTGGTGCCTATGATCGCTTTACTAATTATGCTTCTGCTTCTGTTGGCTCATTGGTGGGCTATACAGCTCCGCTTACATTAGGGAATTTTGATGTTAAACCCGAACGGCAAACAGAGTTTGAGTTTGGAGTTGATCTGGCCTTAGTAAAAGATCGTATCGGAATAGAGTTCTCACATTTTAAGAAAGATGTAAAAGACCTGATTCTGAATCGAACACTGGCTCCTTCTTCAGGGTATAATAACCGATTCATCAATGTAGGAACCATGACCAATTCAGGTTTTGAGATACAACTCAAATTGGTGCCATTGCAAACAAAAGCCGTAAAATGGAATTCTACGTTTAGCTATACACACAATAAAAATGTAGTCAATGGGGTAGAAGGTAATGGTGTGCTGCCTTTTGCAGGTGGTTTCGGACAGGTGGCAGCTGTAAACGGGTATCCGCTCGGTGCTTTTTACAGTACATTCTTCGCTCGTAAAGCAGACGGGAGCTTGTTGCTCACTGCTGCCGGACTGCCCCAGCGTGAATTAGGCACCCAAGGAGCCAATGGTACCTATACTGTAGGCCGTAATGATAATGGACAACCCACAGGTACAGTATTGTCCAAAGTTATAGGCAATCCCAATCCCAAACACATTATTAGCTGGATTAACGAGGTGGAATGGAAACAATTCTCCTTCCGTATGCAATGGGACGGCATGCTGGGTTATGACATTTTTAACTTTACCAAGCGGGTAGGTGACCGTGATCTCTATGGTGGGTTGAAAGGATATGAACCTGAGTTGAGAGGCGAAGTGCCAAAAGGCACCAGTGCTGCGTTGTTCAGTATTTTTGAAAACTGGATTGAGGATGGAAGTTTTGTGAAGTTGCGTGAGTTGTCTGTATCCTACTCCCTCAAACCAAAGGTTTTGGGCATTCAGGGCATGCGAATCTTTGTCGCCGGGCGTAACCTGCTTTCTATTGACAACTATAGTGGCTATGATCCGGAAACCAACGCTGCCGGACAAACCAATGCGGTACGGGGCTTTGACTTTGTGGAGGTTCCTATTCCACGTACCTATGCTATCGGGGTAAATGTTAAATTCTAAATCGCTTATGTTATGAAAATCCGATTATCTGTATATACAAAATTAGTAGCCTTTATTCTTATATGGGCAGTCTCTGCATGTTCGCTGGATATCGAAAACGTAAATGGTCCTACAGATCAGCAGGTAGTAAACTCAAGGGATGGATTAATCACATTGAGTGTAGGGATGCGCCAGGTGTATTCTACACTGGCACTGGAGTCTATCATTCTGACTCCAGGGACTACTGCTAGAGAATTAAGGGGTATTACCACCTTTACCAACATCATGGAGATTGATCAGGGAGGAAGTTCACTGCCAAATTTTAATGGCAATATTCTATCTGTCTGGCAACGTCCTTTGCGTGTGATGGCTATGGCAGAAGATATTATTACCAATGCACCTTCTGTCTTGTCTTCTGATCCTACTATGCTGAGTGGAGTAACCGCACATGCCCAACTGATGAAAGCTATGTGTCTGGGAAGCCTTGCACAGTCATTTACCTATGGTATTTCGCAAACGAGCACCACAGGTAGTGCCCCTTTTCAGACTCGTGATGAATTGCTGGATCTGGCTATATCGTTGTTGAAAGAAGCTTCTGAGACCATTGCTACAACACCACCATCTACTGAATTCACCACACGTGTTACAGGTACAGAATTTGATTTGTCCAATACAATTCAGGCATATCTGGCCCGTTACTCACTGATGGCAGGTAACTATGCTGATGCTATTGATGCTGCTAATGCTGTTTCTCAGACTGTTGCCTCCAGATTTATCTTTACCAACCTGGCTCCCAATCCTTTGTATAATCAGGTGCAGATAGCTAAAAACTATGCGGCACGTGAAAATTTTGGACTCCCTGCCGCATTGACAGAAGCCGGGGATCAGCGTATCAGTTTCTATTTTACGACTGATGAGACGAGTTTTCAGGATGATGCCATTGTAGGATTAAAAGGATTTGCAACAGCTATCGATCAACCCATACCAGCTTATATTCCTGATGAAATGAAGCTGATCATTGCTGAATCTATTGTGCGGAGTAGCGGAAATCTCAACGAGGCTGTAGAGCAGATCAATGCAGTAAGAACGCAAACCTCAGGTGATCCTTTTGGCATTCATGCAGGATTGTCTGCTTATACAGGCCCGGTGACAGCAGATGACCTGCTTACAGAAATATACAAACAGCGTAGTTCGGAATTGTATCTGAGCGGTTTGCGTCTGGAAGATAGTCGCCGGTTTGATCGTCCTGCTCCTCCGGATGATGTAGTACCTGTGCCTATTACATTTGAAAGGTCCCGTAATTATTACCCTTTCCCATTACAGGAACGACAAAATAACCTGAACACGCCCGAAGATCCGGCACTATAAGCAGGGGATGTCTTACAAAACTGCAGGACGTATACCTGCAGTTTTGTGTTTTCTTTCCTCCAGGTGGACCTATCTATTCAGCTAGTGAAATTTCCACAATCACAGCTAGTCCCTTATCTCCATATTTTTTAGCTATTTCCCGCTCAGATAATTCCTGTAACTGATATTTTTTATCTGACAGCTCAATCGTTTGATCAAGCTTCATGGGTGTTCCACCTACCACCAGATAGTCTATATGATTGATAAACGAAAAAGTATGGATGATGACATTTTATACTTTTTTGAAAATGGACAACTTATTCGAATTCATTGTGAGCAAATAGTATTGGAGTGTTTCTACGGATAGATATAGTTTTTAGGCTTTATAAACACAGTTGCTTTAATGTAGATTTGCCTCATTACTTATTTTAGACGTTTAAATAACTTGCCAGTTATCCCTATATCTGACAGTTCAACACAAAAAAGTATTTTTTACCACTAAAAGAGCTGAATTTGAAGAAATTAGCTAGCTTGTGTAACATAAACTCTTCTTTTTTATCTTAGACTTAGGATAGGTCTGCTCATTTTAATGTATCACTGAAAGCAGTAGATAGATTAACAGTCATTTGTTGTAATACAAAGTCCCTGCCTATCCAGAATCTGGTACCTGTACTCGTTCATACAAGACTTCTCACTATCATTTTTTGCTGGATTTTATTTTTATCAATCCCTTACACCCTAAAAATATGATTGAACTATGAGACTTTTTTTACTTTTTGTTATTTCTCTGATTGCAATAATCACTACAACCGGACAGACAGTTGAAGAAACGTATCCCAAAACGTTATGGTGTCCAAATGATACCTTTATTCTGAAGTTTAAAGGGTATGAAAAACTCTTTCCTTTTAAAGTAAGTAGAACAGATAAAGGAAGCCCCGGCACAAATGGAGGACCAGGTGAATATTTTACAATCTATTATGGAAAGGATAGCTTGCGCCTGAATTATCATAATAAGTTACCCTATGCTCATATCATTTACATACCTTTTGAATCTCCCAAAGGCAAAACAACCCTCCGCTTTCACTACAATGAACTGGCAAACTATTTTCCTCCAGATTATATAAAGAAGAATACAGGGAACATTCAATTTGACCTTCCGGAAACATATGAACTGGCAAATATTATCTGGACACTTTCACCTTCTGGCAAACGAGGAACAGACCTATATACGGAAGGAGAGTATTATACTAAAGTAGTGGCTTACTTTAAACCCTATTTAAACCATCCGGTTTTCAAAGCATTGAACTTTCCAGATAGCCTTTACACTAAAAAATACCTCGATTTCAGGGAAAATAGTTTTGCCTTTAATTTTCAGGATGCAAAAGCAGGAAGCACAAATACTAAACTTTTATACAATGGTCCCTACTACTATGTTAATGGTAGTAATTTAGCGGATAGTAGCTTGTTTGGTATGTTAAGGCCACTAATTGAAGATTTTGCTGTAAAATCAAAGTTCCGGCAGTTTTACAAAAACAATTCAGCACATTATACTAAACAAATTCAGCGACAAAAGGAGCTGTTGCCAGTGAAGCAAATGTGGATCTGGTTAGAAAAACAGTTTCCTAAAACACAATACCAATCATATCGGATCGTGTTTTCGCCTTTGATTAATCGTACTCATAGTACCCAGCATTATGCAACTCATCACGAGACTGGTTGGTTTGAAGAAACTGTCATGTTTATTTGTGGGCCGGATCGGTATGATATAAAAGGCAACTTTACCGAAAAACAAAAAGAAGGATTATTGTCAGGTGTTGTATTTACAGAGATAGACCATAATTATGTAAACCCTGAAACTGATAAGTATACAAAACAGATAGATAGCATCTTCTCCAAACGAAGTGTGTGGGCAAAACCAGGTCCTGGCAGCAATCCATATACAAGTCCGGTAAGTGTGTTCAATGAATACATGACACATGCTGCCTTTTGTATGTATATTTCAGATACATACGATAAAGCCACAGCTGACTTTGTAATCGACAATCGGGAAGATCTGATGGTTTCCAAACGGGATTTTATCCGATTCAAAGAATTCGACAGAGAATTAATCCGGTTGCATCAGGAGCAGAAAGCATTGACACTGGTTGATCTGTATCCGCTTATGCTCAATTGGTGTAAACAGCAGGTTTACAATTAGTTGTCAATTCTATGATCAATGGTCTCACAATTCTATTTATAGCTTCATTGCTTTTATTTCTTGTATAGTTTTTTCATTTATATTGGGATGCTCAGAAGCTGGTATCCTAGCTTTTTACTCAATGTAAGCTTGTATTTAAGGAGAAAAACTACTTTGGTAGTATTCTGTTACTATATATAACAGAAATAGTTACGATATTTTGTTTCTTTAGGTGGGCAATCAATTTATTGACATCTCTATGCGAATAATAAAAATTATCTATTTTGTTGGATTGTTACTAGCATTCTGTCTTTCTGCAATGGGACAATTGCCTAAAGTAAAAAGTGATGAATATATTGATGCAAAAGGGAGGCCTCGAAAGCCGTATAAAGTTTTCAGCGAGAATCTTTATTCTAGTGATGCAGAGAAAACATATACCTACACAAATTCCTTTGGAGATACTGTTTGTATTAGAAACTATGACAAAAAACACACGTTAATAGATAATCCTATGGGTAAAGCTATTATTGAGTATACGTTTAATAAAAGCAGACATAAGATAGAACAGCGCTATTATGATGCCAAAAAAAGACTTTTTCGATCAGAAGGCTTTGGACCAGCTATCATAAGATATCAGTATAATGAAAAGGGACAAATGATAGAAGAACAATATCTGGATGAAAATGAAAATCTACTGGAGGATCTGGCTTTTGTAAAGTTTGTTTACAATGAAGCTGGTTTACTTGCTGAAGAACGTCAATACAATGAAAATAAAACCTTGAGAAAATATGGAGCAGTTGTACAATACAAATACAACCAGCAAAAGCAAGTAGTTGAAGAAAGATTTCTGGACGAGAATGAACAGTTGAAAGATAACGTAGCGATTGTGCAGTATTGGTATACAACTTCAGGGTTGGTTTCGGAAGTTCGTTTTCTTACCAAAGAAAGTAAACCATTACAAACGGGTATTACTCTGATCCAATATACATACGATGCTCAGGGGAATCGAATAGAAAAACGTAATTATGATGCTAAGGGAAAGAGTTATACAGACTATGAACTTTTGTTAAAAGATGTTCAGATTGATTCTACAAAGGTAGATAAATAGATGGATAGGAAGGGACAAAAATACCCTACGTAGGCTGCTCTGTAACAGAAATTTGTCTCTGATGATCAGGCTTCAGAATGTTTTTATTAGATCAATGCGCATCTCTTTTATTCTGACAATAATTTCCCTTTTTACAATCCTCAATGTGTCTGCTTTTGGAATAGCTGACTGGCAACATAAAGCACCTGGAGGTACTTTAATGTATGATGCAGGTAGTGGTACCGTACTGGCTCTTCCAAAGTCTCGTCAATCTATAACATTCATTCGCTTCTGGTACTTTTACAAAAACCATATTGTAATTGTTGGAGGTCCGGGCTATATGATTGTGAATGAAACCAATGGCGACTTAAAACAATTTTCTTCTGAACAGGAGTGGAACAACTATATAGAGTATGCTGGCTTGGAGCCGGTAGTATGGACAAGATGGTATTCAGATAACTGGAGATTTTATGAAACAATAGCCGTTGGAATGATATTTATGGTTTTACCTATTGTTTTCATTGCCTTACTATTGATCCTTACTGTTGCAATTATGCAATGGGTATCAGATGGGATGAAATTTAAACCCAGGCAATGGATTTTGAGTATATTTCGGATCAAAAAAAGAACAGCTTTTATCTGGCTAGGAATTATCTCTATATTGGTTATAAGAGCTGTTCTAGATGGCTATCCTCAAAGTCGGTAAATACTGTCCTCTCTGTATTAAAGAAAGGATTTGTGGTAGAGATGTAAAACGAAATTAGTAGTAGTTCAAATTCAGTTTAGATGTTTCTTTGGTAATGTTGGGTCAATTATAAAGTCTGATAGATCAAATCTTTCGATTTCTACTTTTGATGCAGTATGTATCTGTTTAAAAACAGATGTCTCATTTGTATATTTTACTGCAATACATTTGACCTTGTCCATTACTTTATTCCAGTCCCCTTCTGTATACTTTGCATACCAAATAGGGTTTATTTTAAGGGTTGGATCAAAATAATATTCGTATTTCATCTTGTTATGAGTTATAGAGTCCGTAAGTTCCATATAGTAATGATGACAAACTCTATCAAAGGCAACATCATCCTGACCTTGTTTTATGCTGGTTAATTTAAAAGAACTTCGGGCAGGAGAATAGGTGTATACTGTATCATTCGTGATCATATACATCTGATTGTCTGCACGATTATAAATCCTTTTTTGGATTAAATCTCCTTCGCGGGTGTAGTACTCTTTCATATAGTTGCCGTCTTTAAATGAGTAAATCATCTTCGTTCCATTTCGTTCTGCTAACATTCCTTCCGTAACCTTATTATCATAAGCTATATAGCTAATCTTGTATTCAATTCTCCCTTCAAAATATTTACCATTGGAATTTTGTTGTCCACAGGAACTTAGAATGAGAACATATAACACTGATGAGATAACATATTTCATATCAATGATTTAATCGCAGGAGAATTTACTTTAGTTGTGTAAATAGCAAGAATCGGGTAACAAAGTTATTTCTTAAATCAAGACATATTTCTTTTACTATAAGATTTCTTTCAAATAACACCTGAAAACCTTTCTATACTCTTGTTCGTGAAATCGAAATTGGAGCAGATTTTCTTCGTCAAAAGACCATATGAAATAATCGTCTTCTATAGTGACTTTTACTGCTATTCCAGGACAATCCCGATCTCCACAAGGACAGCAGTAAAGCATAACCTCTTCACTATTAAAGTCATCTTTCAATGATTCCATAATATCTGATTGAGACCAGTAAGATAGATGGGGAAGATAGCTACAATATTCTATTAGTGTCACTTCTTCTCGTAGAAATGCTTTGACCTGCAACTGTTGTCCTTTCCGTGAATGGATGGTATTGAATACTCCAATCAATGATTCATCTAAAGTAGGGCCAGCCTCTTTCCAGTTTTTATAAACATCTGAGAAATAGTCGAGCAATGATTTGTCGTTGATTACAAACTCAAAATACTCTCTTGGTGTATTTTCCAATGTTTTTACTAATCTTAACTTATCCATTATTTGTAGCTACTTGTATATAGGTAGAACTGAGGTGGTCTACTTTAGTGAGACAAATCACTTGCAAGTGGGACAATAGTTGAATTGTACTTTTCTTCAAATTCTGTTGGGTTCAGATAGTTTAATGCCGAATGTCTCCTGTTTCGATTGTAATAAATCTCAATATACTCAAAACACTCCGCTGCACTGGCGTTTAGCTAGTTTTGGCATCTTCTTCTGATAGAAAGACTCCTCCTTCCAGTAATTCGGTTTTCAAACGCGAAAATAATGATTCAGCAATCTGAAACGTGAGTATCATCGGGTTTAGCATTATCATAACAATTATCTTTTCTACTCATGCTTTGTCTGCATTTATGCTTTTTAAGCAGTTTACGAAAGTTATTTGAAACATATTGACTTCCACGATCAATGGATCAGAGATGATCCAAATGAATAATTAATCCAGGGCCTGGGTTTCGATTCATTATTGCTTTTTTTAATGATTCAATTACCAAACTTTCCTCCATGTTTTCTTGTAACTGCCAGCCAACAACCTTCCTGGAAAATAAATCCAGATGCAGGCTCTGTCGCAGATCCAAATATTTAAATACAGAAACGAACCATCACAAAGGGGTAAATAGGTTAAATCTCCTACCAGCCCATGCGGTAGACATTAACCTGATTGATTGCTTGAGCCTGAAAAATTCTTTTACCATTCAAATCCAGGAGTAGATTAGGCGAATTGCGTTTTCCATGAGCCGAATCGGTTGTCCTTGGCACAAAACTTTTAGGCTGAATCGCTTGTAATCCTTCTGTTCTGAGCCATTTGCGTATTTTCCATCTACCGACTTGAATTCCTTGCGCCTTCAATTCAGCTTGGATTCTTCGTGTTCCATATCGTCTTTTATGATCGAAAAATACTTGTGTTAGTTGTTGTTCCAAGATTGATTCTTCGATTGGTGTTGTGTGAATAGTAAGTCTTTTTTGATACCGATAATAGGTAGCTCGACTTACCTGAAACAACTCACAAAGTAATTCAACTGGATAGCTCTTTTCTAAGATTTGAATCAATTGAAAACATTCTATTCGGTCTGGCTGAAAATGGAGATAGCTTTTTTTAAAATCTCACGCTCCATTTCTACTCGTTTGAGTTGTTTTTTTAATGCCTCATTTTCTGCCAGAATTTTCTGTACATGGTGCTCCGAATTTTCTTCACTAAGCTGAAAAGAGTGATTCTGACCTAATTGGTCTTGTTGTTTTTTCCAGCGGTAGATTAGATTTTCCCCAATCCCCAAAGAACGAGAAATATGGGTGACACTTTGACCAGACTCTAGCATTTTCAACACTTCCAACTTAAACTCTTGGTCATATTTGCGACGAGGCTTTTTGTGTTTTTTAACGTTCATACTTGCTAAATTAAGCAAGTTTTCTGTCTCACTTTACTAGACCATCTCAAACAGTGTCTGTGTGAATCCTATAAAGAAAGGAGAGGACTGCGTACCCTATTTGCGTAGAAAAAGTTGTTCAAAAAGGTCAAACAGAAAGGATAGATAAATTAGAAATTATTCTTAGAAACTACTTTCTATCAACAACTAAAAAAACAGCACCATAAGCAGGAACTATTACCTTAATACCCTGAGTCGTTTCTGTTGATTGGGCTGGCAGTGTTTGATAGCTGACCGGTCCACTTATTGGACCTTTAGGTCCTTTTCCATTAACAAATACTTGTCTGGAAAAATCCTTATGATCTGTTCCACCTGCCAGACTATACCAGTAGAAACGTGAACCAACAGGATAGTGATTGATTTTCACTTCTACAGGTTGTGATGTAGCAAATGTATTGATCAGGTTGACATTGATTTCGCCTGATGTAAAAGAAGATGCATATACTTGTAGGGGATCTTTATGACTAACCGTACTCTTTAGCAATTGGTCTCCTAACATTCTCTCAAAAAAATACATATAATAGAATGCAGGCTGTGGTGCCCATAGTGGTATACCAGATTTCTGTTCACTACTAAGCAATCCCAGATCTTCATTCGTTAATGCCCAGTAAGCTGCCATTCCATAACGGTTTTTAATTATTTCACCCATAACAATAGCTGCGAATAGCCCACTTACGTTCGACACAGATTGTTTCCTGCCTTTGGCAAACATATTCCACTCACTAAGGGCTAGTGGCTTTATTTTCCTGTTATTGCGATGAAGACCCTGGGTGACAAACTGCATGATTTTTTCAGGAGATGTTCTGGCTGTAGTTAGTATAGTTGAGGCATCCAGATCTTTCATTGGAGTAAAGTAATGGTGCACAATATAAAAATCCGATTTGTCTTCTGCTTCTTTCAATACTTCTTTATTCCAGGTTCGGGTAGTTTTTGTTTGCCAGTGTTCAGTAGCTGGTTCTGGATAGATCACTGCCCCAATATAAATGCGGTGGCCTGTTTCTCTTGCTGCTTTCTGCATGGAATCTGCAAATACCCGAAAATGCTTGCCATACAGTGCTCCTGTTTGTAGTTGGGGTTGACCATCCCGATTGACAGTAGTATCAATCAGATAACCAGCTTCCCAGTTTCCATAATTTTCATTGCCAATCTCCCAGTATTTAGTACGGCCATTGTCATGTCTTACCCATTCTGCTGCCAGATGTGCTGCTGTAGCAACCGGATTACTAGAGGTTCCATATCGTGCATAGGAATAATTAACGGTAATCATACCTTCTGCCTGGGCTTTTTGCAATAAGGTATAGTATTTGTCAAGAGTGAGTGCCCATACATCTGAACTTTGACCATACACATAAGTATGTTTAAGCATTCCCTTCGTTTCTGGTAGATGGGCAGGTATATCCTGTGGTGGATTGGTTTTACTGGCATTCCAGAAATAAAGATTGGATGAACTTCCACCTGGAAACCGTATGATGTGTGGATGTAGAGACCGAACGCTTCTTAATATACCAGGGTCGAGGGCATTATTCCACCAGCCACTATTCACCCCAAACAAAGACAACGGAATCCGGGTAATGATTTCAGACGCATCCACTGTTACAGTCTGATTGGTTGTAGTCGGTATATCTGATGGCACATACGATGGTGTTGTAAAAGTTTTGGGTTGCCAGTCGTCCAGAAAGAAACCCCCTGTATTTACAATTGGTAAAGACTGGATAGGTGAGGGTATTGAATCAGAACAGAGATGAGTAGAATGTTCTGATCCAGTGGTACAGGATAGGAGTACAATAAGCAGGAATACGAAAGGTAAGCTGTAAAGAGGCATTGTATAGTGTTAAGAGCAATTGAAGTTATACAGAGATATCAGAAAGGCTATACTATACATAAACTTCAATCTAAAGAATAAAAAAGGTGTATTTAGGATACACCTTTTCGCCTCATTATAGGTTAATCTGTTTCTTCCAGAAAGAAAATATCTTCAATTTTCTTCTCAAAGGTTCTGGCAATTTTTAGAGCCAGCGTAGTAGAAGGAATATATTTATTCAGTTCTATCGCATTTATTGTCTGACGACTTACTCCTACCTGCTTCGCTAAATCTTCTTGCGTGAAGTTTTTAATAGCTCTTTCTACTTTTAGGTTATTTTTCATGATAGGAGACTTTGGCGCTAAAGTAAAGGATAATATGGTATCGTAACAGGAAAATGATCAGAAGGGTGAACATATTCCATATCATCACATCAAAGAATGTCGCCCCATAAATAAATAAAAAGGAAAGAAGCAGAAGCGCATAATTAATATAGGTGGCCCACAAAAGGGATTCCAGACGAAGTTTGGAAATAAACTCATCCTCAATCTTTTCCTTTGAAAATGCCACCAGCATAGCTCCTATAATAAAGGTAGCAGCCATAATCTCATCATTTAATGCATCCTTATAGATCAGGTTAAAAAAAGTAGTTTTATGAGCATCTTCGTATTCAATGAGTGATAAAACAGGAAAGCCTATTGTAGGAATTTCAAGATGAAACACATTCATCAATACAAATAAAACCAAAGGAGGGATCAGTAATATCCAGCCCACCAGTTTAAAAGAATGCGGAAATAAAAATCGTGTGTTCATAGTATAGAATAAGTTAGTAAAGTATAGTTGGATAAATGTAAAGTTTATTTTACATAAAACAAATTTTAAAAGACAAAATGTAAAATTTTCTTTACATTTTGTCTGGTGTCATTTTAAGAGGGCTAAGATTAAAACAGAGAGTAAATTTGATATGGCATATATTACTATGTTCTGTTTATCATAAGCAGTTTTATTCTCATACAAGCAATATTTCAGATGTGTTACATACTACTATTTCAGTATAGTCCGTTATCTGATTATTCTATGAAAAAGTATTGATTGTCAGGTGTTTGTTTAATACATTTGATGAGTATCTACCAGCTTGTCGGCAAAGACTCGGTTTAGAACTGGTTGCAATAGGGTGATGGCACAGTATGATTTTTTCTGCTGCCATAAAACTTATTATTTCCACTATAACACACATCTTTAAACCTGTCATTTTATGCTATCCCAGGAAAAAGAAGTTTCAGAAGAAGTACTGCCTCAGAAAGGTGAACATCTTCTCTCTCATCAGATCTCCGCGTGGACACAAGACCCCGGTTCGGGAAATCAGCCCAATGGAGGACAATTGATTCAGTTAAATGCCCCTAAGTTATCTTCCAAACCTTTGCCTACCATTATTCATGGACAGGCTCCTTCAGCTAAGGTGTATCCACCGGGTACTGCTGGATTCCGATACTGGAATACGGCCAGTGCTTTGCGTCGGGGATCTGACTATTGGGGAAAACTATTGCCTGGTATAACCTGGCAGATGGGAAAGACATTGCCTATTGATCTGGACTTTGGTGTTGATCTGAATGCCTACTATGACCGGGTCGGATTGAAGTTCTTCCATGCTACTGTTGCCGGACGTACCGTATTTTCCTGTGAGAGTCCGGATGTTGTTTGCCATGAACAGGGACACGCTGTATTGGATGCAATTAAACCTCAGTTATGGGATGCTGCCAGCATTGAAGCTGGTGCTTTTCATGAATCGTTTGGGGATATAAGTTCTATTTTGTGTGCCTTGCAATTACAAAGTCTACGCATTGCGGTATTGGGTGAAACGGAGGGTAATTTGTATCGGTCTTCTCGTTTGTCTCGGATGGCAGAACAACTGGGTTGGGCTATTCGCCAGGACTTTCCAACTGCTGTAGACGCCGATTGTTTGCGCAACGCTGTTAATTCGTTTTTCTATCGTGATCCCAATACCATTCCCTCTTCTGGTCCAGCCAATACCTTGTCATCCGAACCTCATTCTTTCTCACGTGTATTTACAGGTGCTTTCTTTGAAGGATTAGCTGGCATGTTTAAGCTGAGAACAGATCAGGATGAAGAGAATTTGTTGCAGGTAAGTTTGGATATGGGGAAAATTCTGGTAACTGCTATCCGAAATGCAGCTGTGGTTCCGGCATTCTTTAGCCAGATAGCTGTCAATATGATCCAGGCTGCGAACCTTCAGTTTGTTTCTATCAATTATGGACAGGCATTGCGAAGCGCTTTTGTGCGTCATGGTATTTTATCTCCTGCTACTACAACCATTACCTCCATCACTGAGCCCAGAAGTATGGCAGATGGAAATGAAAATGATGCTACTGAGCTACCTAAAATGAATTTGTCTGTAAAAGAGTATGATTTGGGCGTAGATGAAATCGTAGTGCATGCTGCAATAGCTACCAGTCGATTTGAGGTAGCCGGAGCTGCACTAAGTATGGGGTCACTGGATATGCCTTCTCATGAGGATACAGCCAAAAGTTTTGTAGAGGATCTGTTACGCAGAGGCCGGCTAAAAATAGATTCTATCACAAATAAGAAAAATCGGGGTATGGCGATAACACGCCCTAACGCACCTGATACACACGAAACCTATACCCATGAATTACGCGAAGAAAACGGTAGCGTGATCTTACGAAGGATTCGTATAGATTGTGGTTTTACTTGTTAAATAGAACATGCCCTGTAAAGGGCATTTCTTTTTTCAGATAACAATACTTTACTAAAGGTATGAATGCACATAGTTTAGTAGCTGAATCCCATTTACGTCAGGAACTTTCTCATAAAGGATTCGATCTGCAGGGAACTCCTGTGATTCAGGATAATGGCAAACTGGAGGTACAGGCCAATGCATTGGAACCTGTGGCAGATGATCAGGGAGATGCATTGTATGCAACTGTTCCTGTTACACTCTGGGTATCAATGGATAATCACAATAAGATAGCGCAGATTGAAGGAGGGAATGCCTCTCCTGAAGCGATAGATGGTGCAAGGAACTTTGTAAAAACGCTTATTACAAACAATCAGCTGGATGGTTTGAAAAATAATCCACAACCCAGAGCTACCCATGAGATTGAAGTCAATGAAAAAGGGCAGCGTGTAATCAAACGCCGCCGTATACAATCTTTGTTTTAAGAGGAATAAAGCTTTTAATAGCGTTGCTTATCTGTTTTGGTAGCCCATTCTTCAAAAGCACGAATAGCCTCATCCCGTAATAGTGGAAGGCTTTGTAGCCGGCGATGGGCAGGGTCTCTATCCAGTTCATCATAGATAAAGTGATCATCAAAGCCGATAGCTGCCGCATCGGCTTTTGTATTGGCATAGTACATTTTGCTGATATGCGACCAGTAGATAGCGCCCAGACACATCGGACAGGGTTCGCAGCTTGTGTAGATCTCACATCCTTCCAAATCAAATGTTCCCAGACTTTGTGTGGCTTCCCGAATTGCTACCACTTCGGCATGGGCTGTAGGATCGTTGGTTTCCAGTACACGGTTGTAGCCTCTCGCTATAATCTGACCGTCTTTTACAATTACTGCTCCGAAAGGGCCTCCATTGCCATTACGCATTGTATTGAGTGAAAGCTGTATTGCTTCACGCATAAAATCAGGATTGGGTATACTCATAGTCAGGTTGTTTGGGTGAATCTTTTGACAAATTAAAGACCATTGTCGAGTTTTTTCAGAATATCTAATCCTTCACGCCACTCGCCAAAGCCTGCTGCTACATTTATATGCCCAGCTTCTCCAATCACTATTAGTTCGCTTCCCCATGCATCGGCAAATTGAGTAGCTCGATCCAACGTAATATAATAGTCATTGGTACTGGCAACAACAATACTTGGAAATGGCAAATGGAATAAGGTCATAGGTGTAAACCCCGTAGTACCAGCAGGATAGGTAGGTGCTTCTGTATCACTGGGGGCAATCAGTAAGGCGCCTTTTATGTTACGGTTGTACTGTTTTGCCCAGGATGCAATGGTGGTACAGGCCAGGCTATGTCCAACCAGAATAACATTTGTCAGATCATATTGCATTACAACTTCATCTATCACTTTTATCCAGTCACTGCAAACGGGTGTATCCCAGTCTTTTTGCTCAATACGTTTAAAGTCAGAGAATTGCTTTTCCCAAAGGGTTTGCCAGTGTTGTCCTCCTGAATTTCCCAAACCAGGAATGATTAGAATAGTAGATTGAAAGTTCATAGGTTGTATGGATAAATTATGTAGTACCAGTTTTGTCCGGAGCTAAACTTACTAAAAGAAATGAAAAATTCAGGATTGATTTTTTATTTCACAGAGATGCGTGAGGTATTAAGATATAATGTATTCACAAATAGTTGGTTAAGTGTATCTACTTAAACCTTCTCAGCCATTCTGCCTGTTCTACAGTGTCAGGTACTTGAAGGCCTCTGATTTGACTAATTTTCTTTACTATGTCTTCTGATGTAAGTCCTGTTTTTCGCAGAATAGCTCCTGCCATAAGTGTCACTCTACCAATGCCACCCCGACAGTGAAAAACTACTTTCTTGCCTTCAAGACATGTTTGCTCTACCTGATCAATCAGTTGATATACTTGCTGCAAACTATCTGGAAGAGAGCGATCGGGAATAGGAAAATGCAGAAATGAGATTTGATGCTTCTCACATAATTCCTTTTCCTTTTGCAAGCCCAATTCTCTGATTTCTGAAGGCATAAGCAAGCAGACCAACATCTTCACATCTTGTTTGGCAAGATATAGAATTTCACTTTCCAGATCTTCATTTCCTCTTGGTCGGGGCATAATGCCAATGCTTCCTGTATGAATAGTTTCTATCCAGTATATTCGTGTAAACATAGGTCTTGTTTATAAATGTATTAGGTTCTGTAAATTTCTATCTTTCTGCCATCCGGGTCTTGTACAATGGCTAGTTCACCCCATTCGGTTAGATGAGGTGCTTTTAGGATTTGTTCGGGAGAGAATGTAGTGAGTACTGTATCAAAGTTGTCTATAGCAATGCCAAGACGGGTGGAGGTATCTGCTGTTGTCTGACCTTTTAGCAGGGGATAGATTTCAAAGGTAATATTTTTGAGTGTACAGGCATAATGAAAGGCTCCATTGCCATGTTTATGATACTCAAAAATAAGTCCTAGTTTACTGTAAAATTCTGTAGCAGCTGATATGTTGCTACTTCTGATTACAATAGTACGAAATTCCATATATAAGTTGTTTATGTAAACTGTAGATTTTATTTGATTTGTATGCAACTGTTTCTAATGAACATGTGTCATGAGTGAAAATGCCCTTTTATGCGCAATATACTATTACTAATTTTGGTTGTGGGACTGTTATTTTTCAATTGTCGAAGCGAATGTCCCCCAGATGAGGAACCTGTGATGAAAACAGTAGTTCGATTTGAAGATCCTGCTGATCCCTATGTTAATCAGGGGACAGCCCAGTTTAAACGGATTTATGGTTTGGGAGGCAAAGGTGATGTGGTAATGAGTGATACAGTGGCTTATCTGCCTTTATCACTTCATGCAGATAGTGTTACCTATATTTTTGAAGGAATAGATGGCACTATTGATACACTAGTTCTGTGTTATAATCGTAATTTCGGACCATACAAAGGAGATGAAAATCGCTGCGGATATGGTGCTGATTTTTCTGGAGATTATGTTATCTCGGGGAGCAATGATACCACACATGTTGTAGGTGATTCCCGCTACTATGGGGCTAGCCGTACTACTTTTTCATATGGCTATGCTGAATATCGTAATAATGTATCAAACTGGGGACCTATCCAAAATATTTATGCTGTTACACTTTACAAGAAAAAGTAGCTATATTTTATTGGCAATCCTAAGTTTATTCCCATTAGTCGGAATAGCTCAGGATATGCATTCTTCGGTGAAGGTAGGTATTGATATATCCAAGATGGTAACATCGGCTATGTATCTGAGACCTGCTGTGATTCTAGAACCTTCCCTTACCGTTCCACTCTCACATAAGTGGTTCTTCAGTGCTGTGCCCGGATATACCCATATTGCATGGACTAATCGTACAGATGAGAAATATCGGTCTAGTGGTTTTTCATTAAAAGCAGGTTTTGAAAGTCGCATCAGCAACCGATTTGTATGGTCTGTGAAGGCTGTAGGTAGCTTGTATAGTGATAAAGCTACCTTCTTTATGAAAGGCGAATACTATGGTGATACTACACTGACTACTTTGCCGGAACTACAATCATTCATTCCCGGTGTGGAGATAGGGATATTGTGGCGTGTACCTATGGGGGATAAATGGAATATGGCTTTTCAGGCAAGAACAGTTTTCTATAACAATGCCAGGAAAGACACCCGATACATTCCCGGTATGGGCTTCAATGGTGGTGGTGTTATCAGTGGAGGACTAAATGTAATTCTGGAAAGAAGAGTAGGAGCACGAAAAGGATCCGAATGAAAAATCTATCATAGTGTATAGATTTGCTCCAGAATACTTGCTATGAGAATGATAGCCCCATTCTTATAAGTTATCATTTACCAGATCTTCCCATGCCTGTACATCCAAACGTAATGTGTCCATGTTACCATAGGTAAATCGTCTGTTTTCCAGCGGGTTGCCATAGTTGTCTGTTTCTACAGTTGACCAATCACCACGGGTAAATTTGTATTCGATGTGACTACGTTTGCGTGGCAAATTGATGGTATACGTCCAGTTTCTGATCCAGCGCATTTCATAACGCATATCATGTGGATTCCAGTTGTTAAAATTGGCTGCGACAAAGATTCTGTCTCCATCTGGTGTGGTCTTAGGCACAGTAAGGAGTAATGTAATCCATTCTCCATTCTGGACAGAAGAAAGCTGATCTTTCCAACCTGGAATATCAACTATTACTGTGTCCTGTTTACCAAACACAAAGGAGTGGTTAGATATAGGATTACCCACTTCATCGACTTCATCTGCTTCCCAGTTGCCTCGTGTAAACTTGTATTCAATTCCTGTAAGCAATTTGTGCAGTCGGATGTAATACTGTCCTTTGTTATTTCTTTTCAGTTGAAACTGTGGATCTGCAGCCTGCCAGTTGTTAAAACTTCCCCCTACATACAACTTGGCGTCCGGCGGCGTTTGTTTAGGGATTTTGTTGAGAATAAAGGTTACTTCATCACAGTGAGTAGGTCCCAGATCTTTCCAACTCGGAATTTCTAACTGTATTGTGTCACTTTTCTGGTAACGTAAGTGATGGTTTTCTATCAAATTTCCACACAAATCTGCTTCTACTGTTGTCCAATCTCCTCTGGTGAATCTATAATCGATTGCCCCACTACCTTTGGGTAATACAACAGAATAGGTACTGTCTTTTGGATTTAGTGTTAAGGCATAATTCCTATCTCCTGGGTCCCAGAAATTAAAATTGCCGGATATAAAGATAGCTGAGCCGGGAGGTGTATTGGGGGGAATTTTTTTTACAATGATAGTAACCTGATGACATCCTGAAAGTATTATAAGCAATAGGAAAGCCAGATACCTGATATGTAATACCGCTTTATTTGCAATCCAGCGTTCCATGTGATTTTGATATATAGTCAGCATTGGCATAAACTTGTCATTCACCCATCCATTCCAGAAAACCAGGAACACGTGCCCGACTCACTAGTATCTCATCGTCATCACAGGCAGTGAGTGTCACTTTAAGCCGACTGTTGAAATATCGGTTTACCTCTACAATAGCCTGAATGTGTGCCATATATTTTCGGCTGACACGATAAAATTCTTTTGGATCAATCAGAGCTTCGAGTTCATCCAGTGTAAAGTTAATTACATATTTCTTTCGATCCAGCGTAACCAGAAATACAGTGTTATCATCAGCAAAAAAATAAGCTATCTGGTCGCTGGCAATGTGACGTATTCTATCTCCAACCGTAATAACAAAGCGATCTTTGTATTCTGGTTTTTCAATTTTTAATAATTGTTTCAGTTGCTGAATCGATACCTGCGTATTGGCTGCTGCAAAATGTTTCTTTAAACTGCTTAGCTTTTCCAATGCAGCCTGTAATGCTTTTTCTTCGATGGGTTTTAACAGATATTCAATACTGTTTACTTTGAAAGCTTGTAGTGCATATTCATTATAGGCTGTTGTAAAAATAACAGGTGCTGATACTGCTACCTGGTCAAATATTTCAAAACTAGATCCGTCCGAAAGACGAATATCCATAAATATCAGGTCGGGTTGTATACCCTGTTGAAGCCACGCTACACTATCTTCTACAGAATCAAGGCAATCAAGTACCTCTGTCTGAGGTTGACATCGTTGTAGCAAACGTTTCAGTTCCTGTTGAGCCAGAGGCTCATCTTCAATAATCAATACTTTCATCACAATCAATAACTGGCTAAATGTCGCAAACTTACAATGCTTTTGTGAAAAATTGAACAGTAGCTTGGATTTGCTGTATTTGTTCTATAAATAAGACAAATCTGCTACATCAATGCATCATAATAAAAACAAACTTACTAGTGTTGTATAACGCTTTTACAAGAGGTTATAATATAGCAGATTGTTCTGTAAAGCTATAGTTGCCTTCCAGCAGAGGGATTTTTACAGTAAAATGAATTCCATCGTCAATGATTTCGACTGCCCGGTCTGTAATAAAGCGGTATCTGCTTCGGATATTCTTTAGTCCGATTTGTGATGAAAATTCCTTAACTGGTTTTAGCTGCAAAGGGTTTTGTATGATCAGATAGGATTGTTCCTGAAATATACGAATTTCAAATGGTTTTTTCTGTGAGACTATATTATGTTTAATCGCATTTTCAATAAGCATCTGGAGGGTAAGAGGAGCAATGGCATATGTATGCAAAGAGTCTGGCAGTTGGGTATGAATGCGAAGGTTATTGCCAAATCGTAAATCCATCAAATAAATATACGATTGCAGAAAAGTTAATTCTTCCTGAAGCGTAACCAGTTCTTTTGTTCGGTTTTCCAGCACATAGCGGTATACTTTCGCTAGTTGTCGTACAAATTCAGCTGCTGTATCCTGATTGGTATAAATCAGAGAAGAGAGTGTATTGAGATTATTAAACAGAAAATGAGGGTTAACCTGAGTTTTGAGCATTTCAAGATGAAACTCAATGTTTTCTTTCTTAAATCGTTCGATTTGTACCAGAGAATACCTCCATTTATTTAAAAGGAATATTCCCAGATCAAGAGATACAATGGCCAATACTATGAAGGTAGCTACGCTATTAATAATAATTTCATCGTCCAGATTGATAAACATGGAAGAAGAGTAAATAATGCGCTTGAATATTCCATTACGGATAACTGTAGATAGGAGTAGAACCCAGAGTGTATAACTGAAAAATTGGACCAGAAAACGAATCCGTACAGATTTATCCCAGGGGAAACGGATATTTAAAAGTCTCTGGATATAGTGGGTACCCAAAATAATACAGGCTGCAAGGACAAAATACAACAGATATCTGTTCCACAACCATTGTATCTGGTAATTTCGATACCGAAGACTAAAAATTAGATCCAGCACCAGATATATGCCTTCTGCCAGGATGGCTATGCTAAGTAATCGCCAGAGAAGGCTGTAGGTCAATAAATCCCGTTTTTTTTTCACATATGAAGAAGATGGGTATTACTGTATTCTTTCGAATGTAAAGTTCTGGAAATTATAGCACTTTGCCATATGTATGTATTCATTTTTTGTACAAATGAAACTCCTGTATAACAAAAAACGATGCCCGCAAGTGTTCCGGACATCGTTTTCATCTATAAAAAATAGGTGTAAGTTAAGCTTGTTTCAAACTAGGGCTTGAAAGAATATCCATATCTAAATTTTTAATCCAATTCTGCACACTGACATGATTAACCTGCAATACACGAGCAATCGCACGCATGCCAAGTCCTTCCTGATACATTCTGATAGCTTGCAATTTCATTTCAACTGGTTTAGCAGTAGATTTCTGCTTTACAGTGTAACGATACCCACAAGTCTTGCATTGAAAACGCTGGCGGCCTCCTACAAAGCCATCTTTCATGAAGTTTTCTGATTTACATTTTGGACAATCCATAACTTTGAAACGGTGAAGATAACGACTCTTAAAATAAAAAACGTACTCTTGATGTAATGTGTTTTTATGACACGATGCAACTTACATTCAATTTTTTATTCATGAAATCAGTTAAAAGTGATGTGCATAAAAAGTTGTGTCAATTGTCAGAATTTCTAGGTGAACTAATTCTATACTTGGTGAACAGTATTAGGAGACTTTGAGTGTTACAGGATTTGGAAAACCACAATGAATTTGATAGATTGAATTACCAAAATGTCTGATCCAGATTATGCCTTACCACCAAACTATACATAATTACACATATCATTTTCCAGACCTGAAGACTTTATTGGCTAAAGCAACACCAGCAAGATCCGGAGATTATCTGGCAGGAGTTGCAGCAGAAAGTGCTCAGGAACGTGTAGCTGCGCAAATGGCTCTGGCTGATGTGCCTTTATCTACTTTTCTAACAGAGCATGTGATTCCATATGAAGAAGACGAAGTGACCCGGCTCATCATGGATTCGCATGATATGAATGCTTTTTCGTCTGTAAAACATCTGACTGTAGGGGAGTTTCGCAATTATTTACTTTCTGATCAGGTGACTACCGATGTCCTGAATAACCTTACTGCAGGACTTACTCCTGAGATGGTGGCTGCTGTTTCAAAATTAATGAGAGTACAGGATTTGATTACTGTATCTGCTAAGTGTGAGGTAATTACCAGATTTCGGAATACCATAGGGTTAAAAGGGCATTTCTCAACCCGGTTACAGCCTAACCACCCCACAGACGATTACAAAGGAATTGCAGCCAGCATTCTGGATGGCTTATTATATGGTAATGGAGATGCAGTAATTGGGCTTAACCCAGCAACAGACAATATACCTACTGTGATTCGACTGCTGGAAATGATTGACTCTATCCGAATGCAGTTCGCTATTCCAACGCAATCATGTATATTAAGTCATATCACTACTACTATTCAGGCGATAGAAAAAGGTGCTCCTGTAGATTTGGTCTTTCAGTCTATTGGAGGTACAGAGGCAACCAATACTTCCTTTGGCGTTAATCTGGCACTGCTTCGGGAAGGGTATGAAGCAGCTTTGTCGTTAAACAGAGGAACTGTAGGCTCCAATGTGATGTATTTTGAAACTGGACAGGGGAGTAGCCTGTCAGCTAATGCTCACCATGGGGTAGATCAACAAACCTGTGAGGCGCGGGCCTATGCTGTTGCCAGAGCTTTTAATCCATTGCTGGTAAATACTGTAGTGGGTTTTATTGGACCTGAGTACTTATATGATGGCAAGCAAATTATGCGTGCCGGGCTGGAAGATCATTTTTGTGGAAAGCTTCTGGGATTGCCTATGGGAATCGACATTTGTTATACCAATCATGCAGAGGCAGACCAGGATGATATGGATACCTTACTGACATTAATGGGTACTGCGGGTTGCAATTATATTATGGGTGTACCAGGTGCAGATGATGTGATGTTGCATTACCAGAGTACTTCCTTTCACGATGCATTGTATGTTCGTAAGCTTCTGGGGTTGCGACCTGCTCCGGAATTTGAAGACTGGCTGATTCGTATGAATATATTTGATGAGAAGCTGCAGCTGCAGACTATTTCACACCGACACCAGCTACTAGCTGAATTAGGTACAGTATAAGTATATTCCATCATTTATTCCATAGTTAATTAACAATGAGTTCCGTGATATCTGATCCATGGGAAGGATTGCGTCAATTTACAGCAGCGCGTATTGCTTTAGGACATACAGGACATAGCCTGCCTACAGATGCCTTGCTAGCCTTTCAGTCTGACCATGCACAGGCTCGTGATGCTGTTTATTCTTCACTTAATAAAGAACAGCTTATTCCAGAACTTCAACCATTGGTTCAGACCTGTATATGTCTTACCAGTCAGGCACAAAACAGGCAGCAATATCTGCAGCGACCCGATTGGGGACGAAAACTTTCAGCTGTATCCAAACAAAAGTTAATTGAACGGAATACTACAGAAAATGATTTAAGTATCGTCATTGCGGATGGTCTTTCTGCCAGTGCTATTAATCAGCATGTAGTCCCTTTATTGTCATTATTGATCCCTGTATTAGTAGACAAGGGATGGACTTTAGCTCCTGTATGTCTGGTAGAACAGGGGCGGGTAGCTATTGCTGATGAAATAGGTTTTCTGCAGAAATCAAAAATAACCCTGATACTGATTGGAGAACGTCCTGGACTTTCTTCTCCGGATAGTATGGGTGCATATCTGACTTTTCAGCCCAAACCTGGGCTTACAGATGAAAGCCGGAACTGCATTTCTAATATCCGACCTGCTGGCTTACATTATCCTCTGGCTGCAGAGAAAATCTATTATTTACTCAATCAAATGAAAATCAAACAAATCAGTGGAGTAAACCTCAAAGATGAAATGGAATTGCCAGGAGGAAAATTACTGGATTAAAGAGAGTAGAGGTATTGCCATTTGGTTGAAGAGGCAATTGTAGATCTTTCAACCAAATGGCAAGGTGTATTTCGCTTATCGAATGATATTATTAGATAGCTTTTCTACACGTGGATCACGACCACCACGTAGTACGGAGTTTCCGTTAAAACGTTCGCGTTGATCAATGTTTGTGTCCTGCAACCAATCCTCTTCTTTCATTTGACCACTTTGCCCAAAGGCTGCCAGTGCATTGTTATAGGTTACATCCTTAACTTGTTCAATCGAAATGCCTCTTTCAAGCATCAATGCTGCTGTTTTAGGTACTGCCAACGGATCTGAAATACCCCAATCTGCAGCACTGTTGATCATAATGCGTTCAGAACCATATTTTTTTACGATCTCAACCATACGTTCGTTACCCATTTTGGTAGAAGGATAAATACTGAACGCTGCCCAGAAGCCTCTGTCTAATACTTCTTTTACAGTTTCTTCGTTGTTATGGTCTACAATGACTTTTGACGGATCAAGACCATGCTCGATACATACATCCATACTACGGCCTGTGCCTGCTTTTTTATCTCTGTGTGGAGTGTGAATCTGTACAGGTAAATCCAGTTCTTTGGCTAGTTCCAACTGAAGACGATAGTATTTGTCTTCCAGAGGCGTTTGATCATCATATCCGATTTCTCCAATACCAACTACTCCTTCTTTGGTAGCAAACAAAGGCAGTAATTCCATCACACCTTCAGCCAGGTATTCGTTATTAGCTTCTTTGGAGTTTAAACCTACTGTACAATAATGTTTGATTCCAAACTGACTTGCCCGAAACCGTTCCCAGCCTACCAGCATACTCAGATAGTCTTTGTAGGAGCCAGCCTCTGTACGAGGTTGACCCAGCCAGAATGCTGGCTCAATAACTGCGACTACCCCATTGGCACGCAATGCCTCGTAGTCATCTGTAATGCGTGAAATACAATGAATATGTGGATCTATGAAAATCAGATTTTGTGCGTCCATCTTGGTTATTTTTGAATAATGATAGAATATATAAATACTATGGTCTGTGATAATTGACAGATGATAGTTGGTTTCATTGTAAGGTACTCCAGGTAAGTTCTTGGTTTTTGATTTTTTCAACCAGATCCGGACGTTTGGATAGTGCCAACGACTTGGCTGAAATATGATTGCCTTGCATACAAAGTAATACTGCCGCTTGTTGTTCTGTCTCTGTTCCTTTTTCAAACAGATGTTCTACATCTATCAATACTGCATCATCTACAAAAGGAGCAATGATCCGCCATACTTCATGTGTAACCGGACGTCCTGCTGCCCAACGTTCATGGACAAAGTCACGAAGGATACGGGCTAATGTGGCATTGGCTCGTTGATCTAACCCCTGAATACGATGCAATGGACTACCAATGAACACAGATTTAAGTATCATCTGATTCCAGGCGGCTTCATCCATATACTCCATAGGATAAGGATTATCCAGAGCTAGAGCATTAAAAACGACACTCATATTGGTTCGTACTCCTTCTGATGCCCGAAAACGTAATGCTTCCGGATGAGGGAGTAGGGGAAGTGCCAGATATAATGCTGTAAGTTCACCTACTTCTGCCGTGGTAAATAACTGATCCAATGCTTTTATATATTCCTCTTTGTTATCGTGAGGAAGCATGAGTAAGATTAAAATACGGGTTGCCTGTTCGGTAGTCCACTGAGTAGGAGTAAGGCCCTTTCGCAATTGCTGTGCTATGCTTAAATCTTCCGGACTGAGTTGTAAAGGTAGTTTGCCGACCATACGGGGGGCAAGACCAAACGCCAGATAAAAATCCTTAAGAGTGACAGGTTCACTCAAGGTTACAATTTTTTGTTTCAGCCATTCATTTCCTTTGGCATCTGTGCTGCCATGCAGCCATTTTTTCAGAAGGTCATGGACCTGTATAATATCTGCCTGATACGTGGACATATGCTTCAATTGTTAGGAGGGCAAAGGTTCGTAAATCTGTTCTTTTTTAAAAGAATTTTAAAATGATTTTAATCAATATTTCCGTATGGCAGTAAATTTGCTATAAGTTTTCTACATCATTAGTAACAATTAACACACTCTGCTTTTAACGTTTTTATGTGCAAAAAGATATTTTTACTACTTGTGGTTTCTATTTCATTTACTCATTTACTTGCTGCTCAGCAACATACAGATAGCCTGAAAGCAAATAAAAGAAGTTATATTTCCTTAGGGCTGGGTATTAGTCGTGGTGTAGGAAAGTTTGGTCAGAGCGCATCCGTTAGCCAGAGAGATGGGTTTGCTTTAACTGGTTTAAATATTCAGCTGGAACGCGTAGTATTTGGAAGTCATAACGCAGGATTTGGACTCACTGCAGGACGCTTTACCAATGCTTTGGATGGCGATATGTATGTAAGTGGTTTTTCTGGAAACCCCAAGGTTTCAGATGCAAAGCCATGGCGTACATTGTATTTGATGACCGGACCTTATATTACTATACCTACCCGTTATATTGACATTGATTTTAAATGTGTGGGTGGATTCTTATTTGTCAAACGCCCAAGTTTTACACTTACCTATCCTGATCAGAGCCACTCGTATTATACATCTTCTTCATCTAAGGCTAGTTTTGGATTGAATATGGGTTCAAATATTCGTCTAAAAATGTCTGACAAAACCCAGTTTAAGATAGGAATTGATTATATAACCAGTACGGCAAATATTAAGGATGATAATTATTCATTTAAGCAAAAGCTAAATGTGTTTAACATATCGTGGGGACTTGTGTTTTTAATGAATTAGTCGGATACCCAGTTCAGACTTTCAGGCCTGAACTGGGTTTTACTTTACTTTTTAGCCTCCATATAATCTAGTGCCATAAAGCAATAGGCTTTCACACCTGTTTTCATACCACTTTCGTCAATAAAGAAATCCGGAGTATGGTGTGCTCCTGTTTCCAACACATTCTTACCTTTAGGCATACCTCCCACAAAGACGAAAACACCTGGGACTTTTTCCTGAAAGAAAGAAAAGTCTTCGGCACCTGTTACTGCTTTGGTTAAAGAAACATTGTCTTTACCAGCTGCTTTAACCAGACTTGCAACTGTTTTTTCTGTCAGTTCTTTGTCATTAAAAGTGATTGGATATTCACGATGGATATCTACAACTGCTGTAGCTCCTGCACTTTCTGCAATGTTGGTAGCTGTGCGGGTAATACGTTCATGAATGGAATTCTGCATATTGGCATCTAGCGTACGTATAGTTCCTTCCATCTTGGCTTCTTCCGGAATGATATTGCTGCGTACTCCACTATGCAATGAGCCTATCGTAACAACAGCCCCTTGGTTGGTCAGGTCTATCTGACGGCTCACAATGGTTTGTAACCCCATAATAATCTGAGAAGAAACTACAATCGGATCAACACCCAACCATGGATAGGCTCCATGTGATTGGCGACCTTTCACTGTAATATTCAGAATGTCTACAGCTGCCATTGTGCCTTCGGGGCGGTATTTGATTTTACCTACTTCTGTTTGTGCATTGATATGAATACCAAAGATGGCATCTACTTTAGGATTTTCCAGGACACCTTCTTTTATCATCAGTTTGGCTCCGCCTTCTTCACCGTGTGGTGCTCCTTCTTCTGCTGGCTGGAAAATAAACTTTATGGTGCCTTTGATGTCTTTGCGCATACTGGTTAGTATTTCTGCAGCTCCTAACAACATTGCCATATGAGTATCGTGTCCGCAGGCATGCATGACAGGTACTTCCTGCCCATTATACTCTGACTTTACTTTTGAAGCAAATTCAAGAGGTGCTCTTTCTGGTACGGGTAGCCCGTCCATATCGGCTCGCAATGCTACCACCGGACCTGGTTTTCCCCCTTTCAGAATAGCTACTACTCCTGTTTTAGCTACTCCTGTTTTTACCTCTAATCCTAGAGACTTTAATTTTTCAGCAACAAATTCTGATGTTTTAAATTCCCGGTTACTTAATTCGGGATTTTGGTGAAAGTGTCGACGGTAACTGACTACTTTTTGTTCAATCTGATCGGCCATACTTTCAACATGACCTTTATAGGTCTGGCCTGACACTTGAAATGCCATTGCTCCACTCAATAGGGTTAGTAAAATTGTTTTCTTCATTGGTTTTGTTTGGTTAGGAAAAAGGGCCTGGTAATTATATTCACTAATGTAAAATTCATTGTGATGAAATATACAGAAATACAGTTGTGCTTTTTTATCTATTTCTGACACTGGTTTATTCAGATATAAAAACATCCTTTATGAATTCTCTATATTTGGCGGTAATTTCATTAAACCGGGATTGAATATTGGTTTAAAAGTATTTATACAATATTTCTATTTATGAAACCTAATTTTGTCGGAATTTTATTTTTTGCTTCTCTTGTTTTTGTGAATATATGTATTGCACAGAAGAACACCAAAAAGTCCAAAATGAAATTTTTCAGGGCAGACAATGCCAATATACAATATACTGGACGAATCGATTTTTCTGATCCCTCAAAGCCAAGGTTCTGGGCTGCCGGAGTGTATGTGAAAGCCCGGTTTCAGGGGACTACTTGTCATGTTATTTTGAACGATGAGGTATTGTGGGGAAATAATCATAATTATCTGACTATTGTGATTGACGACAAGACTCCTATACGATTGCAGATGAAAGAAAAGACAGATACGATTCGTGTAGCAGAGAATCTCTCAAAAGGTATACATACTATAACAATCTGTAAAAACACGGAATCAGGTATTGGGTATCTGGAGTTGATTGGATTCCTGTGTGAAAATGTGTTGCCTCTTCCTGCAAAGCCAGTTCGTAAATTGGAATTTATCGGGAACTCTATCACCTGTGGTACGGGTAGTGATATATCTGAAATTCCTTGTGATAAAAACCAATGGTATGATCAGCACAATGCGTATATGGCGTATGGTCCACGAACAGCACGCGAACTGAATGCACAATGGCATCTGACATCTGTTTCTGGTATCGGATTGATCCACAGTTGTTGTGATATGGATATTGTTATGCCACAGGTATTTGATAAAGTGAACCAACGAGCCAATGCTGGAATTTGGGATTTTAAAAACTATACGCCAGATGCAGTTACTGTTTGCTTGGGGCAAAATGATGGTATTCAGGATTCGGCCGCTTTTTGTAGTGCGTATGTGACGTTTCTGGATACTATACGAAGCAAATATCCCAAGGCAAGTATCGTCTGTCTGACTAGTCCTATGGCTAATGAAGAGTTAAAGACCATGCAGCAAAAGTATCTGACTAGCGTTGTAGATTATGTGCACTCCAAAGGTGATAAGCAGGTGTACAAATATTTCTTCACAAAAAGCTGGAACAAAGGCTGTGGTGGCCATCCGGAATTATCAGAACATGGTGAAATTGCTCAGGAGTTAACTGTATTTTTAAAGTCAACCCTAAATTGGTAATTTCCGAAAAATATGTTTTATAATGATAAGGTTTATTGTCTCTGCTGTTCTGTATAGTTTATTGATAGTGTTTTTAGTATTAGTCTGGAATACTGTTAGTTTTGTTCTTGAAGCACTTTGGGGTAATCTGGGAAACATTATATATGTAAGTGGCTATGCTATTTTGTTTTTGGGATACTTATTCCTGATGCGTCTGCAAATAAACAAACAGCAGAAAATCTTTTTATTCTTATGTATATGGCTGGGCTTTCCATCTGTTAGAAGCAAAGTAACAAACTCTGGTTTTTTTATCAGATGTGATACCAGATTAATAAACTCCACAGATCATCACAGGAAGCTAGAGATAGCACCATATGGTGTGAGTGTACTGAACCTTATATTTCAGAAGTATAGTAGTTGTGATAGTAATGAGGTATATCGGTTTGCTAATCCTTTACTTATAGGTAAAAGTCTTATCTTCCAAATGCATTTTATTGTATTCGTCCTGATCTCTATTGGTATGAGTTTAGATTGGAGGCATAAAATGAACGATAAGATAATAGTGACCAACATTTTACTAGCTAAACTAAATAATCGAGTCAGGATTTTTTATCTTTTTTGTGGGATATTCCTGATAGGATGGATGCTTGTAGTTTCTTTGTTTTTTTGCTTAGGTATAGAAAGCTTACTGGAATATCAATTTGCACTTTTTCTTTTTCTGTTGAATGCAGTGATATGGATTGGACTTATCTATGCTCAAAAAAGAATGCATGTGATACTTCTGTTAATGGGATTGGTAGGGAGTTGTCCTACCATTAGCACATTTAATGTAAGCGGAACTATAGAGTTTTCCAACTGTTACACGGATTCAGAACGGACATATAAAGAGACTAATCCATATAGACTTTTATATGTAACTACTTTCACTGGTAGTATTGTAGATTTAATCTATGAAATTCAGAAAGGGTGTAGCTCTGAACATCGGAAGTTCTTGGATTTGAATTTTACGAACAGCGCAGAAACTATTACAGAACGGCTAATACATGTTTTGTCGATTCTGATAAGTGCTTATTGTCTGTATTTAATCTCATCATATTGGTTACAAAAATATCCCAAGGCTGTCTGATAAATAAGAGCAGTATTCTATTTTTTAGGATCTTTTACTCGTACAATCACCCGGAAATTAAGGAAACGGGCAGAAAGTGCGTTCGGTACTGCATACTGACGTTCATTAACATCGGTAACCCAATTGTATGACATAACATTTCTTGCTCCTAAGGCATTAAGCAATTCTGCTCCTATCCAGATAGAATCTCCAAATTTGCCAATTCCTTTGCTTGTTGAACCAAAAGCAATAATCTTTGAAAATCCAATATCCAGTCGGCGATAGGGTGGGGCATGAAGAGCTGAACGATAGTTCAGATTTTTAGGTGGGCCAAATGGTAATCCTGTACCTATAATGGTATTGAGATATACACGCCAGGAGGGATTGCCTGGCAAATGATCCTGGAAGAATACAGCCAACGTAACACGCTGATCTGTAGGACGACGTATATAACCTGTCTGATCAAAACCCAGATCTTCTTTGGTTTGCATAATGCCTAAGCTAAACCAGGATTCTGCTCCTTTGATAAATTCACCACTAAACCGGAAATCTGCCCCTACAGCATATGCACGAGTAATATTATTGGCATAGTATCGCAATCTTACATTGTCTACATCATACGCAACCACGTCCCAGAGGTTTTTATAATAGAGTTCAGAGTTGAAGACAAATTCACGTCCCCACATCTGAACGGTCTGTTGCATGCCTGCAATAAGATGGAGTGAACTTTGTGCCCTCAGATTCAGATTGAGATGTCCCTGTTGATCGCGTAACTCCCGATATAAGGGTGGTTGCCTGTAAATGCCGGCTGCAAATCGTAATGTTGTTTCTCTTACCCAATTGGGTGTAAATGCATATTGAATCGACGGACTTATCAGCCACTGCTTATTTACAGACCAGTAGCCAATACGGGCTCCATAAGTCAGTGTGCGTTGATTGTCTTTGGAATACGAGTGTTGCAGATAGCCATTCCATCTATTAGAAGATAGTGCAAGATGAGTAAAAAGAGTATCCCGGAACATAGCATAATCCGCTGAGTCAGCAAAGGAATACTGATTGAGTTTATCGGTGAACGATTCCCTGTTATAACGTATACCCCATTCAAAACGATTTCGAGGGTTCATTTCATAGGTTGCCCGGTGTTCCAGTGATAGTATTCTTCCATTGAGTTGGTTTCGGGCATATTTGTATTCACTACCCACTCCAACAGTTCCTATGCATTGTTTGTAGGTTGGCGAACTAGGGTCCAGATCTATTTCACACAGCCGATAAGCACTTTCTGTATCATAGAACTCGCGCTCACTGGTATTCATTGCAGACCCGATAAAGTTCAGTGTCAGCTTATCACTGGGGCGATGGGTAAATTTAAGACCTCCTTGTCCCAGATCATAGTTGAGCAACTCCTGGCCTGCATAGGCTACATACAGTCTGAGTTGTTGTGAAAATGTACCAAAGGTTGTTTCCTGGCTTACAGGTCGGGTGAGATAGCGATTACGACCATAGGAAAGTAATAGGCCTATTTCAGATTTGGGAGCCAGAGAACTTGTTTTTTTATTTCCCAAAACATACCTGAAATAGCCTTGTATATCTGTAAATGCGGGCAAGTATTCACCTTTTACCTCAAGTGTATTCAGCAGATACTGTGACTGTTTGCGTCGTACACCTACCGTATAACTTAGTTTGTCTTTTAATGCAGTACCTTCTGTGTGTAGTGATCCTCCCAACAATCCCAGTGTAACAGACCCTTTGGTTTGTGTAGGTTCATTATAGGCTACATTCATCACAGAGGAAAGTTTATCACCATATTTGGCCTGCCAGCCACCTGAAGAAAACTCAACACTTTTGACAAGGTCAGGATTGACAAAGCTTAACCCTTCCTGTTGGCCGGATCTGGCCAGAAAGGGGCGGTATACTTCAATGTTATTTACATAGATCAGGTTTTCATCATAGTTGCCACCACGTACTGAGTAGGTAGAAGATAGTTCGTTGTTGCTGACTACTCCTGGCAGAGTTGCCAGAATCTTGTTAAAGTCTCCAAAGGTAGAAGGCAATGTTTTGACATCCTGAGGTTTGATTTGTACCACGCTAACCTGCATTCGTTGATCGTTTCGGGTAGTAACCTTGACTTCATTGAGCTTCTGAACTGCTGCTTCCAGAATGATAGTGACCTCCCTGATTTCTCCTTGCTTCAATCGAAGAGTAAGTTGCTTTTCCTGATGATTGATAGATCGAATATATAACACCAGATCCTGGTTAGCAGGTATATCTGATAACTGAAAGTATCCATTTTCATCTGAAGAAGTGCCACGAGATAGATTTTCCAGACGGATAGTTGCTCCTGGTACGGGTTTGTTCAGTGTATCTTTGATCCAACCTTTAATTTGTGTGTGTTGAGCGGTTGCGTTCTGTACCAGTAACAGACCGGGTAAAAAACAGATAAGAAAAAAGAACAGGCGCATTCGCAAAGACAAAATGATGTCGGACAAAATCCAAGTGTTGGAAATACAATAAAAGCCAATAGATCAGTGTTTCAAACTGACAAAAAATCTATCGGACTTACAAGTAATATTGCAGAGAAATTATAATATGTGAGATTTTACTTGAAAATATTATACTATTTTAGGTAAAGAAGCCTGTTTTAATTCATGAATAGTTGCAATTGGATCAGAAGAGCTGAATACGAAATTGCCTGCTACTAACACATCTGCTCCCGCAGATAGTAGATATGGCGCGTTCTCAAGGTTGACTCCTCCATCAATTTCAATTATTGCTTTGGCATTACGACGCAGAATAAGGTCTTTCAGATGTGATACCTTTTCATATGTACGCTGAATAAATTTTTGTCCTCCAAAGCCTGGATTTACAGACATAATCAAAATAATATCTGCTTCTGTGATAATTTCTTCCAACAGATGTACAGGTGTATGAGGATTTAACGCAATACCCGCCTGACAACCAGCAGCCCGAATTTGTTGTAATGTTCTATGTAAATGAGTAGACGCCTCATAATGAACCGTAATGTGATCCGCTCCGGCCTGGGCAAAAGACTCAATATACCGTTCAGGTTGAGTGATCATTAAATGAACATCAATAGGCTTTTGAATATGAGGACGAATAGCTTCCAGAATAGGAAAACCAAACGAAATATTAGGTACAAATACACCATCCATTACATCAAAATGGAGCCAGTCTGCTTCACTCTGATTTACCATGGTTACATCACGTTGCAGATTGGTAAAGTCTGCTGCCAGCAAAGAAGGAGCAATAAAATGCATAAGTTAAATAATTAGGCGACCTGATAATATACCAGGTCAGCCATACAGTTACTTTTTAGAAGAAGGAAATATAGTTCCGTATTTACTGTTTTTCATCAGCTTGCTTAATACAAAACCCAAAATGATATAAACCACGAAAACAATGGCTGTACTGATATAGTTTACCTGAGAAAATTTAGATTGCAGGTTAGGTGCGATTTTATCAGAAACGACAAACATATTGTACAAAAAGAAGGCTGCACCTGCTACAAACCAGATGATAAAAAAAGCAGCACGACGTTTGCCTGCATCCTGAGGGTCTTTTCCACCTTCCCATTTAATCAGATTGGCTACAACCCAGGATAATCCGATAAAAATAACAGCTGCAATGGCAGCAAACATATATGTTTCACTGGCCAGATCTTCTAACTGACGAGGATTCCGAATTGTAATAATTTGAGCAAGAAGCATAGTTTAGTATAAGAGTGAAGTGATAGAAATAGCAATAGTTTTCTAAATCTGTGATTTTATTTTTCCAGCTCTACATAATAAGTATAGACTACCCGATCTTTCAGGTTAATGCGTAACAACGCTTCTGTAAGACTGCTGGCTAAAGAAGGAACCTCGAATCCACGGGCATCTGTCCATTTCAGTGAAGACAGCAGGTTGTTATCAAATTGTGGTTTGGCTTCTTTGATAGATACATCTACTTTGTAAAGCGTACGGAATTCTACACCTGTAAAGTTTTCGTGTAGTTTCAAACCAACTTCTTTTTTCTTTGTATTAAAGTCCAGCACAAAAATGTCTTCAGATGCACCTGGTGCGTTATAACTGTATTTTTTAGGTTTTTCACCCTCTATAGGATTTACTGCGTCATAGTAGTTCTGGTACTCGCTGGTAATATCATATACTTTTGCTTCCAGTTGCAGATCCGGATAATTTACAGGGGCATTTGCCAGAAACAGATTTTTCAGAAAACGAGTGTCTTTTTCGCTGTACTCAGGAATTTTAAACAAATCTTTTTGCTTGAACATATAGTATTCGAAAATAGGGAAATTTACCTGTACCATATCTGGTACCGCATTTTCAGTTGCTCCACCTTCATTCGCTTTGTCTTTGTATTTGTTTGTTAGCGCAATATCTTCTGCTGAAAACCGGAAATGTTTTAAACGACCTTGTTTTTCCTGAAGGCGGTTAACCAATGCAGAAGGTTCATGAACCAGTGCTTTGGGTGTAAATACCAGAATATAAATGTGCTGGGTCTGGGTTTGAGGTACCCAGGAGTTTTGCTTGGTGAAAGGTTGCGCAAATACATCAATGGCATTACCTTGTTTCAGCCAGTTTTCAAACTCATTCACTGCCCAGGTAGAAATGTCGATGCTGGTACGGAATGTTTTTCCATTTTGTACAATCTGCAATTCCTGTTTGCCTTTTACCAGTTCGAAGTCTGTAATAAACACGGCGGTGCGATTATCCTGGGTGATCTGGCGAATAGGCTCATCAAGTACCGAACGTGTTTCTGTATAGTTGCTTATGTTCCAGGGAATATTTTCGGTAGCATTAATATTGATTCTGGGTGGAATATCATTTGTGCCTGCCTTGAAATAGACAGTCTTAGGACTATTTACGATTGTTAGTAAATCCTTGATAAAATCCATAGATGACATCATCCCTTCATGCATCCCTTTGGAATAATCTATATACACAGAGATAGAATCCGATGCCACGGGGGCTTCTGATTTGGCTACATATTGAGTATGGAAAGGGGTAAGATCTTTGGATTCAACGACAAAGTTTGTAGGATCACTGGAACAGGAAAATGTTCCATATACCAGAAAGGCTGAGGCTATGTAGTGAATAATAGTTCGTGAAGAAGATTGTCGTACCATGAAGTGAGATAGTAGATTTGTTGAATAGTTGTAGTTTACTAAAATAGCTGATATTTGCAATAATACCAGTCAGGTAAATACATTACATACCTGACTGGTAAATGGGATAATGTGTGAAAGAATTACTTCCCGTTTTGTAGCTTATAAGCTATTTAATTTTTCAGGATATTCAAACCACGCCATTTTTCCGGAACCGCCTGTAATTTCTACCCATCGTTGGTTTTCAAAGATTACATGAACGACCCCACCTGTTGGTATGCTTCCTATATCATCATGTGTGAAATATTCTGCCAGATAGGTTTGTTTGGGATTATGAGCAACCACCATTGCTGATTTTTGATCTTCTGCAATAGCATTGATCATCTCGACGAAAGATTGTAAGGCATATTCCTCATACAAAGCATTGTTAATGACTATTCTTTCAGTATCATATCCTAATTGCTCTGCCATGTACTGAGCTGTTGACAAGGCTCGTACTGCAGGACTGGCAAACAAGACATCTGGACTGACTCCCAGTTTTTTTAAATGCCCGCCCATTTTACAAGCTTCAATAATACCTGATGAGGATAATTCACGGTCAAAATCACGCTGACCAGCTGCTCCAGAAACTGCCTGGGCATGCCGTACAATAAAAAGATGTTTATTCATAAAGTCTGAAACAGAACGCCAAGTAATACAATATACTTCAAATGAGAAAAATCTTGCATTAAAATTTTTATGTAGAAAGATGTTTCCCCAAATGCTGTATTTGTCATATATATATAGTGTAAAATATTGCAAGTCTGGTAGTTACATAGATATGTTCTGCCATAGATGTTTTAACGGAAATTGTGCAAATTTGGCATTCAAAAAAAATAAGCTTTAAATTTATTGTTGGATTTCAGGTATTTTACGTTGTTTTAATGCTGCATTGATGTAAACCTAATGGTTCCTTTTGGTGTTAGCCTGATTATTTAGTAAACACAGGTACCATAAATTTCTGGTAATTTCATCATTACCCAATACCTGAAAGTGTATAAATATATAACGAAATAAATTGAGTATGACCAAAAATTTAGTCATTGTAGAATCGCCCGCAAAGGCCAAAACGATTGAAGGGTATCTGGGAAAAGATTTCACTGTAAGGTCAAGTTTTGGTCACGTGCGTGATTTGCCTGAGAAAGGAATAGCCATTGATGTGAAAAATCATTTTCGGCCTACTTACGAGATTAACGATGATAAAAAGGACCTGGTTAATCAGTTGCAGCAATTAGCCGCAGATGCAGAGGTAGTGTGGCTGGCAACTGACGATGACCGGGAAGGAGAGGCTATTTCCTGGCATTTGAAAGAAGCTTTGAACTTACAGGAAAATAAAACCAAACGAATTGTTTTTCGCGAAATTACGAAAAACGCCATTCTAAATGCGATTCAGTCACCAAGGACACTGGATCTGGATCTGGTAAACGCCCAACAGGCGCGACGGATTCTGGATCGTTTGGTGGGATATGAATTATCACCTGTACTTTGGAAGAAAATTAAAACCGGATTGTCAGCGGGAAGGGTACAATCGGTAGCCGTTCGGTTGATTGTAGAGCGGGAACGTGAAATCGAAGGATTTGAAACAAAATCTTCTTACAAGGTTTCAGCTTTGTTTCAGGTAGAGAAAGGGAAGACATTAGTGGCTGAATTGCCTAAAAATTTTGATACGGAAGCAGATGCACTGGATTTTTTGAATCGATGCCTGAATGGGGTTTTCAAGATAAAAAATCTGGAAACCAAACCTGCAAAACGTACACCTGCACCTCCATTTACCACTTCTACATTGCAGCAGGAAGCCAGCCGGAAATTATATTTCTCGGTTTCCAAAACAATGATGATTGCTCAAAAACTGTACGAATCTGGTAAAATAACCTATATGCGTACGGACTCGACCAATCTGTCCGAAGAGGCTTTGACAAAAGCCGCAACTGAAATTACGAATAGTTTTGGTAAGCAATACTTACAAACACGCCGTTTCAAAACTAAATCAGATTCAGCTCAGGAAGCACACGAAGCTATCCGTCCAACGGATTTTGGTATTAGCTCAATCAATGATTCACGGGATGAGCAACGTTTGTATGAACTGATCTGGAAACGTGCAATTGCCTCTCAGATGGCAGATGCTCAGTTAGAACGAACAACAGCTACTATTTCTATTAATTCACCTGCCAATGGAGTCTTGAAAGAAGAACTGATCGCTACAGGAGAAGTAATCAAATTTGATGGATTCCTGAAGGTGTATATTGAGTCTACGGATGAGGACGATGAAGAAAATAAAGCAATGCTTCCTCCATTGACGATTGGTCAGCAGTTGCAATTGGATAATATGAAAGCTGTTCAGCGCTTTTCTCGTCCTGCTGCACGATATACAGAAGCGAGTCTGGTAAAAAAACTGGAAGAGTTGGGTATTGGACGTCCTTCTACGTACGCTCCAACTGTCTCCACTGTTCAGCAACGGGGATATGTAGTGAAAGAAGATCGTGATGGAAAAGAGCGTTCATATAGAGAGATTACGCTGAAGAACAACAATATCAGTACAGATTCAAAAAAAGAAATATTTGGAGCAGAAAAAGCTAAGTTGTTCCCAACTGACGTAGCGATGATTGTGAATGACTTTCTGGTACAATACTTTCCGGATGTTATAGATTTTAAGTTCACTGCTACTGTAGAAAAGGATTTTGATGAGATTGCGCAGGGTCGAATGATCTGGGAAGAAATGCTGGAAAAGTTCTATGATGGCTTCCATCGCAAGATTGAGAATACAGATGAGATACAACGATCTTCTGTGGGCAAATCACGTTCTCTGGGCACTCACCCTGAAACAGGTGAACCTGTTACCGTAAAACTTGGTAAATTTGGACCGTATGTCCAGATTGGGGAGATGGAAGATGAGGTGAAACCACGTTTTGCCAGTCTGAAAAAAGGGCAGTTTATGGAACGGTTGAGTCTGGAAGAGGCACTTGAGTTATTTAAACTTCCTCGTGAAATCGGTAGCTATGAAGACAAAGTAATGAAAGTCGCTATTGGCAAGTTTGGCCCTTATATCCAGCACGATGGTAAATACTATTCGTTGGGCAAGGAGGATGACCCCTATAGCATAGATGATGAACGAGCTATTGTGATTATTCAGGCAAAACGAAAATCAGATGCTGAAAAATCGATAAAAGAATTTCCAGGCAATCCGGATGTGAGGATATTGAATGGCCGTTTTGGACCTTATATTGCTATTGGTAAGCAGAATATAAAAATACCAAAAAGCAAAGATCCAAAAAGTCTGACTTTGGAAGAATGTCTTGAATTGGCAAAAGAGGCTGATAGCAAACCTAAAACAGGTCGTTTCGCCAAGAAAGGCGCTGCTGCAAAATCAACAACAAAAGCAGCAACAAAGACACCAAAAGCTGCTGGTGAGAAATCAACTGCCAAAAAGTCTACCAAGACAAAGAAATAAATTATTTTAGGTTCTTTAAACCAGAATCAGTGAGTTTTCATTGATTCTGGTTATACTACCTCAAGATATTGGTTGTAAGAATTGATTTTTTTCCTTAATTGTTCTTCAAGATAGAGATTACAACCTTCTAGTGTCTTCAATATTACTTGTGCCTCATCCTGATAGGCTTTTCGTTGAGAGTTAGACCATAGCAGTGGATTCTGGCGCAAGTTATCTATGCGATCGGCCATTTTTACCATTCGAATTTCAACAGGTTGTCTTAGAATTCGCTGCAAACTATCTGGAATCTGTTCTGCTTCTGGTAATAATGTATTACGTGTTAGTGCTGCAACTCCTTTTGCTACTGCTGTTCCAAATAAAGTCTCAACCTCTGTATAGGATACAGGTGTATCTTCCAGTACATCATGTAATAGGGCGCAGCAAACCAACAAGTCTCCATTTAACGAACTGTCTGATGACTGTGTTAGTGCTGTTACTACTTCCATACACACATTAGCCAGATGGGTAACATATGGAATGGTACTTCCTGGCATGAACTGAGCATGGTGTGCTTCTCCGGCAAAATTTATTGCCTTATAGTAGATCTCTTCTGTAAAAAACATACGCTTATACAAGGAAGTTATTCAGGAAATAATTACCGATATTTGTAATTCAAAGGTAGGTCTTCTGCCTGTATTTTTAACACAACCTATACTATGAAACAGAAAATTGTTGTACTGACCGGAGCTGGAATCAGTGCAGAAAGTGGAATCGCTACATTTAGAGATTCCAATGGATTGTGGGAAGGACATGATGTCATGTCTGTAGCTTCACCTGAAGGATGGAAACGTAATCCAGAACTGGTGCTCGATTTTTACAATCAACGCCGGAAACAGGCTAAGACCGTAGAGCCTAATGCGGCTCACTATGGATTAGCTAAGCTTGAAGAAAAGTATAATGTGGTTATTGTAACACAAAACGTAGATAACCTGCATGAAAGAGCCGGATCAACTAAGGTAATGCACTTGCATGGAGAACTGTTTAAATCACGCAGCACAGTTGATCCTTCACTTGTCTATGAGATGGATGGATGGGAAATTAAGCTTGGAGATACTTGTGAGAAAGGATCGCAGTTGCGTCCGGATATTGTATGGTTTGGAGAAGCAGTACCTCTAATAGAAAAGGCTGTAATTCAGGCTTTGTCCGCTGACATTTTTATGGTGATTGGTACCTCTTTGGTTGTGTATCCTGCTGCCGGACTAATTGACTATGTACCTATAGAAGTACCTAAATATGTTATAGATCTTAACATGCCGTATGTGGCTCCACGTCCTAATCTGCATCTGATTGAGGCGAAAGCAAGTGAAGGCGTAACCAAGCTGGTGGAAGAGCTAATAAGCAAATAACTCTACTGATAGTGACATCGTAATTGTAAAGTTAAATTCGACAGGGCTATAACCTATTTAGTGTGTAGTCCTGTTTTCTTTTGCTAACAATCATAATTAGTACATGGAGATTTTTGAGGGATATATTTACCCATTGGCAGAACGCTATCAGAAGCAGAGGAACACTACATATGCTCAGGCTATGAGCCAATATATGAGGAATCAGTTTGATTTTTTTGGCATCAAACATCCACAACGCCGAATACTTGATAGGCAGTTTGTCAGAGAGTATGGACTACCAGAAAAGGCAGATTTAGAGAGGATGCTTCCTGAATTATGGCAGCAAACCGAGCGGGAATTCCAGTATTTTGCTATAGACCTGGCCGTTTCCTGTAACTATTATCGGCAGGAAAGTTCTCTTAAGCTGATCGAAAAAATGATTGTACAACGATCCTGGTGGGATACTGTTGATGCTGTTTCTTCAGGATTGGTAGCGCCTTATTTTCGCTATTTTCCTGAGAAAATGCATGATATAGCTTATCAATGGATTGCATCTGAAAATATATGGCTACCACGGGTAGCTATAACTTTTCAACGAAAGTATAAAAAGCTGACTGATCAGAAATTGTTGTTTGATCTAATTCGTCTGCGTACTGATTCAAAAGAATTTTTTATTCAAAAAGGAATTGGATGGGCTCTACGCGAATATGCCTATACAAATCCTGAAGCAGTTCAGGATTTTGTGTCAACACAGTCTATGTCTAACCTAAGCAAGCGAGAAGCTTTAAAACATATAGGCGGAAATAACTAAAAGCCAAAGCTACCTGTTGATGGTAGCCTTGGTTTTATAGTTTAATTCTACTCATACTTATTTTTCTTTTTCCCCTCGGGTTTCCAGTCCATTGTAATAGATCTTGATACTGGATACTTTCTTTGTATCATTTCTCAGAAAAGTGACAGTTACATCGACAGAGTTATCAGGAGAGGTAATAGAAAACACATCAGGTACTTTGGTAGGGCTGAGAGGCATAGCCTGGGTCTGAGTATCTGTGTGTCCATACAATTTGCCACCCTCCAATGTGACAATCGCTTTACTGAAATCATTGTTTCCTTTTACGTTATAAGTGCCAACATACTCCTGAAGAATGGCAACACTATCGGGTTTGCTATCGTCTGGTTTATTTCCAGAAGACTGGGCAACAGAAGTAGCATATACAGCTAGAAAAAATACAAAAATACTTAGAGTGCGTAGTACTTGCATAGTTTAAAAAGGGTTTAGGTGAATAAGAGGATTGGATAAATGTGTGTTGAAATATAAATAAATTATGTTTTGTTTCTTCTCTTTCTCCTAATAATAGTTTTAAATCTATACAAGCGGTATATTTTATCTGTCAAAGGTATAAGGACTTGTCTCGTAGGTATTTAAATAAAAAATGAATCGGATAGTATTGTTGTGTTGTATCAGACTATTTTAAATAGATAGGAAATCAGTCTTATCGGAAGGAATAATATTTCTCTTTAAATATTACAACGTGTACATTTTCAGGGGAATAAACGTTACCTTTGTATATTGTTCACTATCTGTTATCATGAGAATTTATCTGAGTATTGCTCTTATCGGGTTGACTTGTTTTAGTTCCTTTGCACAAAATTCAGCAGTTAAGTATCAGGGGTTACTTTGGGAAATATCAGGAAAGAATCTTCAGAAGCCTTCCTATCTGTTTGGAACCATGCACGTAAGCTCTAAAGTCGCCTTTCATCTGGGTGATGCTTTTTATACTTCTATCCGTAATGCTGAAGTAGTTGCTCTGGAAACAAATCCGGATGAAATGCAGGATGATTATACTCAGTCCATTTTTCAAAAAGCCCGCTCTGAACAATATAAGCGTAAAAGTGGACGGTTGTCCTCAGACGAGTTTACAATTTCAGATTATAAGAAATTGCTTCAGGCAGCTTTATCTTATGATCCGGAGATGTTAAATCAGTTGCTGTACAGGTCTTACATGGATATGGAAGATTTTGAAGAAAATACGTTTCTGGATCTGTATATCTATCAGGTAGGCAAGAGATTAGGCAAACGGGCTACGGGTGTAGAGAATTTTCGGGAGTCTGAACAACTGGTTCTGGAAGCGCTGAAAGATATGGCAGAAGAGATGAAGCAAAAGAAAACGCGAAGCAGAGAGGTTGATGAGGATGACTATCGGATGCTACAACCCCATGTGCTGACAGATGCATATCGGAGTGGAAATCTGGATTTATTGGATTCATTATCCCGGAAGCAGTATCAGTCAGATGCATTTCTGGAGAAATTCCTTTATAAAAGGAATGAGAATATGTTCCATTCCATTGACTCTATTATTCAGAAATCCAGCTTGTTTGTTGGAGTAGGGGCTGCTCACCTGCCTGGTGATAGAGGATTAATTAATATGCTTCGTAAAGCCGGATATATGGTGAAGCCTATAAAAATGGGCGAAAGGGACAGTGAACAGAAAGACCTGATTGAAAAATTGCGTGTAGATAGAGAATTCTCCAGACAAGTATCAGATGATGGTTGGTTTCAGGTAGAGATGCCCGGTAAATTATATGACTTTTCAACTCCCAATCTGCTTGCTCAACGGCAATATGCAGACTTGGCTAATGGTGCTTACTATGCTGTGAGCCGGGTTAAAACAAATGGGCTATTTTTAGGACAAACACCTGAACAAGTGCTTGATCGTGTAGATAGCCTGTTGTATGAACATATTCCTGGGAAAATATTGTCCAAAACTCCTGTCACGAAAAATGGCTATCAGGGGTTTAATGTGAAAAATCGTTCACGACGTGGCGATATGCAGCGATATCAGATCCTGATAACTCCTTTTGAGGTCTTTATCTTTAAAATGAGTGGTAATGGAGATTATATTGAAGGGAAAGAAGCTGACAGATTTTTTAGTTCTATTCAGTTAAAAGAAATAAATGCTGCAAGCTGGCTTCCCTATACACCATCAACTGGAGGGTTTCAGGTAAATCTTCCTCATGTTCCTGTATCAAATGAGCATACAGATGCCAGTATATTACATGAATGGGAAGCCTGGGACAAGATTACCGGAAATAGTTATATGATACTTCAGAAGAACGTTAACGAACTGCGAACGTTGGAAGAAGATACAACAGACCTGAGTATCATAGAAGAAAGCTTTCTGAAGTCCGATTTCATCAAAAAGACAGTATCTCGCAAATTATCTACCTACAAAGGATATCCTTGTCTGGAAGTTATAAGTAAAACAAAATATGGAACCAACAATGTGACAAGATTCCTTTTGAAAGGAACACACTATTATATCATATCCGGAAACTATAAAAAAGATAGAAAGACAGTTGATAAGTTCTTCAACTCGTTTGCTTTTAAAGAGTTTTCACAGGGTGCCTTGGAAGCCTATACAGATACAACTTTGCGTTTCTCTGTGAGGATTCCTAAAGGGAGTGAACCAGGGGAAGGGGAGAAACTCAAAAACCTGTATGAAGACTATATGCCGGAAATTAGCCCAAAAGAAGAAGATTACAGAGTAGTAGAGAAGATGTTAACTTTTAGAGCTCCTGCTTCCGGAGAAGAAATAACAGTGGCTTATCAGAAGTTCCCCAAGTATTATAGCTTCCGCAATGAAAATAAATTTCTAGAATCTGAGTTACAGGGGATTGTTGCAGGAAAGATTGTTAGAAAAAAAGAGAAAACTGTGTTGAATGATGCCTCGGGAGTATATATCGTATTACAGGATACCAATAGTTCCCGTTGCCTGTTATACAGATTAGTGCAACGTAACCGAATTTTATATACTTTAAGTGCTGTTTCAGATACATTACAAGGGCAGACTGCTTTTATAAAGACCTTCTTTGATAGCTTTACTCCAATAGGAGATCCTGTAGGAAAATCATTGTATGTAAGTAAGGCAACTGAATTTCTGGATGATTTTACAAGTAAGAATGTGGAGACACGGCAAAAAGCCAAAGAGTCCATTCATTATGTGGAATTTCAGGATAGTGATGCGCCTCGTCTGATTAAACTTATTCAACAGGCCAATGCCAAAGAAAAAGGCTATCTGGATACTAAACGATTGTTGATAGGACAATTAGGTACATTGCACCATCCACAAATTTTACCTTTTCTGAAATCTGCCTATCAGAATACAAATGATACTACTACGTTACAATATGCTATTCTGAATGCCTTAACATTACAAAAGACTCAGGAAGCTTATACTGTTTTTAAAGAGATTGTTTTAAACGAGCCACCCATTTTTAATTCTCAAACAGATCTTAATGGATTATTTTATCCATTACGGGATTCACTCGCCTTGACAAAACATCTTTTTCCTGATCTGTTGAAACTGGCTTCCTTGTCCGATTACAGAGATCCGGTATATGGTACACTGGCTTTGTTAGTTGATAGTAGTTTTGTTAATTCCAAGACCTACGACTCGTATCTGGGACAAATGATTTATGATGCTCGTATTGCCACCAAAAGACATTTTGCACAGGAGGAAGAACGGAAAATGGCTGAAGAATCTGAAGATGAGGATTCCTATTATGAATATGAGGGAGACACTAATTCTGGATTAACCAATTTTGCCACTTTGCTGGCTCCATACCGGGATCAGAATAAAAACGTTGACAGATTATTTGGGCGGTTACTACAATCCAGTGATAATTCAACGGTAATTGAGGTAGTGAAAGTATTATTGAAAAACAAACAGAATGTATCTGATAGCTTGCTTGAACAATTAGCCTCAGATAACAAATACAGGGCACTTTTGTATACAAAGCTACAAAGCATCAACCGATTGGATAAATTTCCAAAACGATATGCTTCACAGGAGTTGATTGCCCGAAGTTTATTGTATCAGCAAAGAGGATATAATACTACAACAGATACGCTGGTCTTTATAAATAAACAGGTGACCGGATATAGCCTTAAAAAAGGATATGTGTATTTCTACAAATACAAGAAGTCTGAAAATGATGAATGGTATATTGCTATCAGTGGTTTGCAACCGCTAAACGAAAAACAAATAGATACAGAGGCTTCACTGGTAAGAATGACAGAAAAGAAAATTCGTAAAGGAAAGCCATTAACAGAACAGTTTGCAAAAGCACTGCGAGATCTGAAACTGGAAGAACATAGAGATGATATTTCGATGGAGGTATCGTCCTTGCTGGAATAAGGTAACGCTATTGATTAACACAAAAATAAAAACGCCATAGATTCATGAATCTATGGCGTTTTTATTTAACGGATTAAAGTTTATGGCATTTGTTTTAAGTTGATTGAATACAGAGAATACTTTTTCTCAACACAATGTTTTTGTTTTCGTATATATACTCATTATATCATATCTCAATAACCCAAAATAGTAATACCAGTATAAGTTATATGATGAGTGGCATACTATTTTTACATTTTGACGTTAAATCTTCCAGATAGATTTGGGTAATGCTAAGAAAATGAGGGCTGAACAGGTACCACTCTATTTTGAAACTGGGGATTATCGTGTATTTTTGTGGACTATGACTAGTTATTTCTTGAGATTCGTTTTTATACTTTGTTTTATTGTTTCTTCTAATGCTTTTGCTGATAATATTCCCACTGTGGCAAAAGATCCGTCTGGATTATATGGTTACAAAGATGCAGAAGGTAAGTATGTAATTCCTGCACAGTTTGATCAGGCATTTCCTTTTAGTAATGGTTCTGCACGGGTTATCTGGAAAGGAGGATGGTATTTGATTAATACCCGAGGTAAATTTCTGACAAAAAAATCCTTTTCCAATATTAGTATTTTTCGGAATGGGCTGGCTGTTGTAACCATTCGAGGGAATAATACAGAACTATTGCATGGACTCATAAATGAAAAAGGAGACCAGATTGTGCCTCCTCAATATCAGTACTTTACTCCAGAGCCTAACTATCGTTACTTTATCGCTGGTATAGAACTTAGTGGTAAAGGCGAAAGCAGTAAGGTTAGTTTCGGTTTACTTGACCCGGCTGGTAAAGTTATTATTCCTTTAAATTTTTCGGCTATTCGGCATTCTAACTTTCAGCTATTTATTGGAAAAGATCAGTCCGCACGCTGGGAGGCTTTCGATGCCTCTGGAAAGTCCTTATTTGGTGGAAAATACGATAATATCAAAGAGTTTGATGCTGAACTGGCTTGTGTAAAAGTAAATGGAAAATGGGGTATTGTGAATGCTGCTGGAAAAATGGTTGTAAAACCCGCTTATCGGGATATTATTAAGAAAGCTACCCGCTCCTATGATCTTTTACCATTTATTCAATGGAAGGTGGTAGATCAGAAACAACAAACTCTTTTAACGATGGAATATGAGGATGTACGTCCGGTACATCCGGTTTTATACAGTTATCAGATTGAAGGAAAAGTTGGTTTGCTGGATGAAAAGGGGGGGCGTATTACTCAGCCATTGTATGATGAAATTCAGCCATTTGTAAAGGAAATGGCTATTGTACGGGAAAAAGACACTTATGGTGTAATTAACTCCAAAGGTAATGTGATGATTCCCTTGCAATATCAGAAGATAGACATTGATACAGCTACATTGTTGCTTCGGGTGCAGTCCAATGGTAAATGGGGAGTATTAAATAAAGCTAATCGTACCATTGTTCCCTCTCAATACGATACAATTCGGGTACAACGTTATGGTATGTTTACTGCCAGAAAAGACACCCTTTGGCAATTGCTTGATGCAACAGGACAACCTGTCGGGGATCAGACATTTACGCAACTAGGAGATATTCAGAATCTATACGCTGTGGCATACAGACAAAAACAGGTAGGTCTGGTTAATCTTCGTGGTTCCTGGGCTATCGAACCTGTATTTGATAATTTGCGGATTGTCAATGAATATATCGCACAATATTATACAGGGGGGCGTTCCGGGCTGATTTCGATTCTGACGAAAGAAATGCTGATAGAGGCTGATATGGTAGAACCCATACATAATTATCTGAGAGTTATTGCCAAAGGAAAATATGGAGTCTGGAACTCACGTGGCAAAGAGGTGATACCCGTGCAATATGATTATATCTCAGATTTTACTGAAGACAGTGTCCTAACCGTATTTCAAAAGAAAAATAAAGGATTGATAAACCTTCAGGGGCGAGTAATTCTAAAGCCTTCTCCTTTATATGAAGAATTGTTGGTTATGAAAAATGAGAGGGTTGGAATAAAACTGAAAAACAAATATGGTTTTGTAGATAAGAATGGTAAACTTCGGATAGCAAACCGCTACGAAGGCATAGGTAATTTCTCTGAGAATATGGCTGCTGTGAAGATTCTTGGAAAATGGGGCTTTATCAATAAAGCAGAAGAGTTGGTCATTCAACCCAATTATGAAGCTGTCGGGCAATTTGAACATGGGGCTGCGCCTGTAAAGAAAAATGGTAAATGGGGATTGGCCTCAAAGACTGGAAAAGAGATTTTAAAATGTAATTATGATGGGGTAAACTGGCAGCCTACCGGGCGATATACAATCAGTTTGAATGGAAAAAAAGGTTTGGCTGATGCTTCAGGCAGAGAGATTTTTCCTCCCAGATATGATCTTGTGGCAGATAATGATAATGGGTTTGTTATGTTGGGAAAAAATAATAAATTAGGCTTATCTGATAACAAAGGATATGATGTGCTGCCAGTTATCTATGACAGATTGTATTTTAATTCATCCAAGAATTTTTATATCACAGGTATAGAATCACCCATACAAAAGTTTGTATATCAGCCTTAGAGGTATAACTCTGACGTTGGATTGAATTATAGAAATCCAAGAGGTTGATACAAAGGAATATTCACTAATTCTGACTTCTGTGAGACAGCCAATTGGTATACAGAAATCGAATAGTGTTTTACGCTCATTTTAGTACATTGTATACCCGCTTACAACTGTGAGAAAACATTATCGATCATTCTTCGGCAAGGGAGTCCGGCTTATCTGTGTGATTTTGCTATTCTCTTTTGGTTTAGGTACAGCTTTAGCCCAACAAGTACAATGGGCTTCACGAGTTATTGGATTTTCTTCTGAACTGGTGCATGCCAAAACTCCCAAACAATATGGTGCACAGCAGATTCTGGGCAAACCCAGCAAATTACCCAATTTTGGAAATAGTGCCTGTGCCTGGTCTCCTTCTACAGAAGGGAATATCACAGAAGAATGGATCAAAGTAGGATATAACAAGCCTATGAAGGTCAAGCAGATAGCTGTAGCAGAGAATTATAATGCAGGAAGTATTACCCGTATTTATGGATATGATAGTAATGACAAAGAATATTTGTTATATACCAATACCAAAGATACATTGCCAGTAGTAGGAAGGATGTCGAATATCTTTATAAAAGAAACTCCTTTTATGGTAACTTCTTTGAAGATTATGCTGAATACCAGCCGTATTCCAGGTTGGAATCAGATCGATGCTGTGGCTATTTCTTCTCTTTCTACACCAGTAAAAGCTCAGATTAACCTAAGTCCGGATACTCCCAAAGAGCTAAAAAGAGAAAACTTAGGTAGGGGAGTAAATTCTGTTTATGAAGAAATCTGTCCTGTCATAGCTCCAGATGGAAAGACATTGTATTTTACCCGTCCTGAGCAACCCGATAATCAGGATGTCTGGTATGCTGAATTGACTGCTTCCAAAACGTTTGGTACTGCTCGCCGGATGCCAAGTCCTATTAATACGCCTGAACACAATTCTTCGTTCTCAATTACTCCTGATGGAAGTACCATGCTGCTAAACAATATTTATCGACGTGATAAACAGGATACAAGCCGGATTAAACTTTACAAAGGTTTGTCTGTAACACGAAAAAACGGACAGCTATGGGGATTTCCTGAACAAGTTCAAATCCAGAAATATTACAATGACAATGACTTTGCTGAGTTTTCTTTGGCGCAGAGTGGCCAGGTGCTTGTAATGACTGCACAACGGGAAGATTCCTATGGTTCAAAAGATCTCTATGTTTCGTTTCTGCAATCCAACGGAGTATGGAGCGAACCTAAAAATATGGGAGGTGTAATCAATACTGCTGATGCAGAAACTTCTCCATTCATTGCCTCTGATGGCGTCACTATGTATTACTCTACTCCCGGATTGAGTGGTTATGGAAGTATGGATATTTTTGCGACCAGACGACTGGATGAAAGCTGGACTAAGTGGAGCGAACCTCAGAATCTGGGACCTGCTATCAACTCGGATGCATGGGATGGATACTTTACCCTACCTGCATCAGGTGATTATGCCTATTTTGTATCTGCTAAGAACTCATTTGGAGGAAATGATATATTTAGAGTTGAGTTAACTAAGCAGTTACAACCTGACCCTGTTGCTCTGGTATATGGTACTGTATATGATGCACTAACTAAGAAACCAATTGGGGCAGAGTTGCAATACAGTCCCAAAAAACAGAAAGGAGAATCTGGAAAAGCTTCTGCCAACACTGCTACAGGGGAATATAAAATGGTATTACCACTAAAAGAGATATATGCTTTAGTAGTAAATTCATCTGGTTATACACAAAATACCGACGAAATTAAGCTTGAAAAAGATTCTGTTTACAAAGAGATTCGGAAGGATATTTACTTAAGTAAAACAGGAACAGAACCACCCGCACTTGCTAATAAACTGGATATAGCAAATCTGGAGGTTGGAAAAGCTGTTGTATTGAACAACATTATGTTTGAACAGGGAAAATTTGATTTGCTGGAACCTTCTTTTGTCGAATTGGATCGGGTTGCTACAGTGATGAAGGAAAATCCAAAGATGGAAATACGGCTGGAAGGACATACTGACAATCAAGGTGATTTTATGCTCAATATAGAGCTGTCGAAGAATCGCGTTCTTGCTGTAAAGAAATATCTTGAATCGAAAGGAGTAACGCCAGAACGTATTCAGTACAAAGCGTATGGGGGGACACAACCTCTGGCAAGTAACGCCTCCGAAGTGTCCCGTAAGAAAAACCGTCGGGTTGAATTTATTATTCTAAAGAAATAATTTTTCAGGATGGTTCTTATTCTATAATTATGTATAATGCCGATGGCAGAATAAGAACCTTTCTTTGTATATATTCAGGATTGAGAACCATCGGCAGAGGATGCCTGGCTGATTAGCAATGGGAGTTGCCCTACCAACAAGTGAAAATCATTGTAATTGTCTGGCTTTTGCATAAAACTATTGCCACCCTGTTTAATAAATTCTTCTACCTGTAATAAAGAGTTGGTTGTAGAAAAACCAATAACAGGTACCATCGCATATGCTGGCAACTGACGAATCTCTTTCACTGTTTGAATTCCATCTTTTCGGGGCATATTGATATCCAATATAATCAGAGAGATTATAGTTGATATCTCTTCAGTGTTGTTTCCTGGAAACGTATTTGCATGAGTGGTTTTAGAAGAGAGATATGTCAAGAGTTCTTGACCATTTGTAAAGAACGTATACCGCCAATGAGGAAATTGTTCACGTAAGCTATTTTCCAGCATAAAAACATCATCATCATCATCTTCTGCAATCAAAATATGTATGTGTTCTGTACTATTCATACTAAAAACAGGCTTCAAAACCTGTATTGGTTACTAAGTGATTTTACGTATTTTTCTCTGTTTAGTTACGTTAGTTTAACTGCAAGTGTATGAGGCAGAGAGGAAAATAATTGTTTTCTACAATAAACACAATTGTTGCATTGCCTGATCTTTCTGTTTTAAAATAGCCAAGTATTTATATCTGTTTTTATGTTAACTATTGTTGTGGATCCCATATACATTGTGCTGTTTCTATTGTAACTATTTCTCTGCATGCCAGGGTAGGAAATACCACAATTTGAGAATATAAGGAGAGGGTGTATACCAAGACATACGTATAAGAGCTACTAAGTGCTTCAGGCATAAAGTTTTATCTTTTGTAAGCGTTAGTCTGAGAAAGGAGAGATAATTTAGAAGGAGTGGCTGGTTTAAGATTATTTATCTGGTAGAAGTAAGAAGAAATGTATCTAAAAGTAAGATTCATTTTCTGATGAAAAAGATCCATTTTCTTAAGTCAGACCTGAGAATATATCCTCATTTACTTGAACTGGGTAATGCCAGCGAAAGAACAAAAGATTAACCGAAGGCTACCACATAGGTAGCCTTTTGTATTTTATTTTACTAAACTAAAGGAGGTGACTATGGCTATTGGAAGCTATGAAGCCGATAATTAAACAGGCAGTAACCATGAAGGATCAGATGCTAATATTCCAGTACAGCGTTTAACTGCCACTTCTATTCTTGGAGATAGTGTATTTAATAGAGTAGACGAAGAGTTAGGAACGATTCAGAATCTGATGGTTAATATTCAGACAGGAAAAATTGAATATGCAGTATTGGAGTAAGGATCATTTTTGGGACTAGGAGGTAAGTTGTTTGCTATTCCTTTTTCAGAATTGATTCTGGATGGCATTCGCAGACGCTTTATTTTGGATAGAAGTAAGGAATATGTAAAAGACTCTCCAGGATTTGACAAAGATCACTGGCCTGATACCAATAGTGATGAGGCATATAATGATGATGCATATTATGGGCAAGTAAATCAATATTGGCAACTTTCATCACGTGCATTTTATCCATAAACGCTTGTAAAATCATTAGTAAAACGCCTCGGTTTCTGTAAAACCCGAGGCGTTTTGTTTTGTGTTCTTGTAATTGACTTTCTTATGAAGTGTTATCTTTTTATGTACATAAAATTATATTTTTGACGTCTTCGGCTAGTAGTATGTTTTTGATATACAGATGGTTTTATTAGTGGTTAGCTTGTTTTTTGTTGGTTTTGTACAAATGTATAAAAAAATCAACACTTCTCTTCTGACATTATTTCAGAAGTGGACTGACAGCACTTCTGACAAGTGGCATCATGTTTTCATTTGTGAGATGACTGTATCTTATACTAACACGCATGAATAGTACTCTCAAAAGGCCTGCAATTTTTACCTGGCACATTCACGGTAGTTATTTATATTATTTAGCTCAGGGCGATTTTGATATTTACATTCCTGTAAACAACGCAAAATCAGAAGGGTATGTTGGGAGAGGGGAGACATTTCCTTTTGGTGACAATGTACATGAAGTGTCTGCTGAAGAAGTTCGAACATTATCGTTTGATTGTATACTTTTTCAGACTAACCAGAATTATCTGGTAGATCAGTACGAGATTTTGTCACCTGAACAACAAAAGCTTCCTCGTATCTATCTAGAACATGATCCACCCCGGCAGCATCCTACCAATACGCGCCATATAGTAGATGATCGGGATGTACTGGTAGTTCATGTTACTCACTTCAATCGTCTGATGTGGGACAATGTAACAAGAACAGAGGTGATAGAGCACGGAGTAGCAGTTGCACCCGCTGTATATTCAGGCCATCTGAATAAAGGCATTGTGGTAATCAATAATCTTCCTTCCCGGGGACGTATATGTGGATGGGATATTTTTCAGGAAGTAAGTAAACATATCCCACTTGATTTGGTGGGCATGGGTACAGAGAGTGTCGGACTGGGAGAGGTCCTGCATCCGCAACTTCCGGAATTTATTAGTCAGTATCGTTTCTTTTTCAATCCTATTCGTTATACGAGTCTGGGACTTGCTGTGTGTGAAGCTATGTCATTAGGGATACCTGTAGTAGGATTAGCTACTACTGAAATGGTAGTGGTCATTAAAAATGGCATAAATGGCTATATACACACAGATATTACTGTTCTTATTGAATATATGCAGCGTTTATTGCAAGATTCGGAACATGCCCGTCAGATTGGATTGAATGGGCAGCAAACTGCACAAGAGCGGTTTAACATCCGACGCTTTACGGAAGATTGGACCCGATTATTTCACAAAGTAATTCAACAACATTATTCTTCTCAAATGATTGAGATCTAAACGTTTACTCAGATCCGGTTTTCAGTCTCATTTTTACAACTCATTTTTTTATACTCAGCTTACAACCTGTTTTTTATGAAAAAGAAAGTAGCATTTATTAGCGAGCACGCTTCTCCATTGGCGACATTGGGAGGAATAGACAGTGGTGGACAAAATGTATACGTTGCTGAACTGAGCAAACATCTGGCCCGCATAGGATATGAGATTGATGTTTTTACTCGTTGGGAAGACCCCGAATTTCCCGAAGTTATTTATTGGATGCCTGGTGTTCGGGTGATTCATATAAAGGCTGGACCTGTAGATGTGGTTCCGAAAGAGGAATTACTTCAATATATGCCAGAGTTCTCTAAGAATATGTATGCGTTTGTTCTGGAACATGAAATGAACTATCAATTGATACATGCTAACTTCTGGACTTCTTCACTGGTAGCTTCTCAGTTAAAAAAACTTTTGCAAATACCATTTGTTGTTACTTTTCATGCATTGGGATACATTCGAAAGCTCTATCAGGGCAGTCAGGATCATTTTCCAGAGGAAAGAATTTGTATTGAGGAACAGATTGTACATGAGGCTGATCACATTATAGCCGAATGCCCTCAGGATAGAAATGATCTCCTAAATTACTATTCGGCATATCCGGAACTCATAACTGTTATTCCCTGTGGATTCAGCATCCAGGATTTTTACCCTGTCGAACAACGAAAAGCCAGGCAGATTCTGCAATTAAAAGAGAACGAAATCATATTTCTGCAATTAGGGCGTATGGTACCTCGCAAAGGTGTGGATAATGTGATTAGAGCTTTAAGCAAGGTAAACCAATGTCATCAGTCTGTCAGATTACTAATTGTAGGAGGAGATTATGATTCTCCAAATATGGAGTTATGCCCTGAAATCAGTCGATTGCAACAAATTGCAAAGGAAGAAGGTGTTTCGTTACAGGTTACCTTCACCGGGCGTAAAAACCGAGATATGTTAAAACATTATTATTCGGCAGCAGATGTATTCATTTCTACACCCTGGTATGAACCTTTTGGCATTACTCCTCTGGAAGCAATGGCATGTGGTACACCTGTGATCGGATCACAGGTGGGTGGAATCAAGTATAGTGTAGCAGATGGAGAAACAGGTTTTCTGGTTCCTCCAAATGATCCGGATGCATTGGCAGAAAAGATGAGCCAGTTGATTTGCGATCCGGAACTTTTACAACAAATGAAGAAAAATGCTATTGAACGGGTTAATACTTTATTTACCTGGGAGAAGGTGGCAGAAGAAGTATCTGATTTATATAACAAAGTCATCTATACAACATATGAAGCTGCCGGAAGGCCGCAGACGGTACTGACAGAACGAGCCGAACAGTTACTGGATGCAGATTTAATAATAGGTGAATAAAATAAAATGCAGCACAGAGCCATTTTTCTGGATAAGGATGGAACATTGATTCAGGATATCCCTTATAATGTAGATCCCTCTAAAATTTCCTTGCTGGATGGTGTTCGGGAAGGATTGCGGGAACTGGCAGCTAAAGGGTTTTTACTAATTGTCATATCCAATCAGGCAGGAGTGGCTCATGGACATTTTACTATCGAATCATTAGAGGATGTGAAGACAAAGATTAACCATCTGCTAAGTCCGGAAGACGTGACAGTACATGGATTTTATTTTTGTCCTCATCATCCTGCCGGAGCAGTAAGCCCTTATGCTATTCTATGTGAATGCCGTAAGCCCAGGCCTGGTATGTTGCTTGAGGCTGCAAAGGATTTTAATATAGACCTATCAGAATCCTGGATGATTGGGGATATTCTACATGATGTAGAGGCTGGAAAGGCTGCTGGCTGTCATACTATCCTGATTGATAACGGAAATGAAACGGAATGGGTGCTCACACCAGAACGTACACCTGAATTTACTGCAAAGGACTTCAGAGAAGCGGTTTCGTATATTTTAACGCGCCAAACTTAATCTCGTATGTAACTGTTTTAGCAAACCTTGTCCTTTATATAGCAATTGATAAAATGAAAAATAATTGGTTGGAGTGCCGGAATGTGTTGATTATTCGACCTGATAATCTGGGCGATCTTATAATGTCTGCTCCTGCTATCCGGGCTGTGAAAGAGACATTGAATTGTAAAATTACAATACTTACTTCTTCTATGGCTGCCGGAGTGGCTGGTTTACTTCCAGAAATAGATGAAGTACTTATGTATGATCTGCCTTGGGTTAAGAATGAACGCGTTCCGGACTCCAATCAATTTTTTGAAGTGATTGCTGAATTAAAGAAAAGAAAATTTGATGGGGCTATACTCTTTACTGTATTTAGCCAGAATCCCTTGCCTGCAGCCATGCTGGCTTATTTAGCGGGTATCCCTTTACGGTTAGCCTATTGTCGCGAGAATCCTTATCATCTGTTAAGCGATTGGATACCAGAAAAAGAACCTTATTCCTTCATCCGTCATCAGGTAAAGCGGGATCTAGAACTCGTGGCATCTGTTGGCCTCACAACTGTTAATGATCAATTGTCACTTGTTGTTTCTGATGACAATCGTTTAAGTGCTATAGAGAAATTGACTGATACTGGAGTTGATCTTACTAAACCCTGGTTGATTTTGCATGCCGGAGTGAGTGAACTGAAACGCCAATACCCACAGCAACGCTGGATCGATACAGGAAGACGAATACAAAAAGAATTGGAGTATCAGATTTTGTTGACAGGTACACTGGCTGAAAAAGAACTGACTGATCAATTGGCAAAAGGAATAGGCTCAAATGCTTTTTCTCTGGCGGGTTTGCTATCGCTAAAAGAGTTTATTTCTCTTATCAAAATGGCACCTGTTGTGGTATCTGTTAATACTGGAACTATACATATTGCAGCAGCAGTAGGCACACCTGTGGTAGTTTTATATGCTCAGACCAATCCACAACATACACCCTGGAAAGTTCCTCACAGGGTATTGCCTTTTGAGGTTCCTGAAGATTTACGAAGTAAGAATGAGGTGCTTCAATATGTACACCAGCTGATATATGATAATGTGGTACCAATGCCAGAGCCTGAAGAGGTGATAAAGCATATCAGATCGCTTATAGCGGTTCCAACTTTGGAACCCTCTTTTGCAAGTCCTGCTCTTTCAGAGCCTATTCTGGTAGGTTCTTTGTTTTATGAAAGATCCTACCAGAATGGGTTTTAAATACGTCTATCTTGGGTCAAAGCTTTAACAATACACAATCTTGTAACGGCAACTACGTGATTATTATTCAAATGTTACTTCTTCGAACAAACTGATGGTAGCAACACGTGCAATCCCGAAGTCAAAGGTTTTTGTCCAGTCAATCGTGTGATGGATATTTTTGTCCAGTGGACCCCAGCGTTCAGGCTCTCCATCCATACTGATTACCACACTTTTTGTCTGGAAGGCGGAGGCTATATGTGAAACTCCTGTACAATTGGAAATCAAAGCAAAGGCATTTTTGATCAATACGCCGATACTACCCAAACTGGTTTTACCTGCTACATTAATAGCCTGGGTTTGCATATGGCTCATAACTTCTTCTACTATAGGTAATTCATCTTTGGTTCCTGTTATGACTACCTCAAACCCTTGTTTCTTGCAATAATCTGCTAATTCCGCAAAGTATTTGGGTGGCCATTGGCGCCATGCACCCCGTGATCCGGGATGAATACATATATAATGCATTGGATCGACAGGGAGATTCAGTTCTGCAAATTCTTCATAATCTTTACCTGACAACGGAAACTCTAGCTGTAAGCCCTGTTCTTCTATGCCAAGATGGTTCATAAGCCGTATATGGCGTTCTATCTCGTGTCCATAATTAGGATATTCCAGAAATAGATCTTTATTAGGGCAATAGTCATGGCTGACGCAAAATCCGGCTGTATAACGAGCTCCAAATAGTTCGATCATTGGATTAACAAGCGTGCCATTTCCCTGCATTTGTAATGCCAGGTCAAATTTCTCGGCTTGAACCTCTGCCAGGAAAGAGGTAAATGCTGCTGGTTGAACAGCTTGCTCCGGAAGACCGGGATATCCGGGGAAGGGGATGAAGTTATCAAAATAATCTGAAAACCGTTCTACAAATGCTTTAGCCCAGGGAAGTCCTGCCAATGTAACAGAAGCCTGAGGATAAGCCTGTCGTAAAGCCCGGATAGCTGGTATGAAACAAAGGAGATCACCTAGTTGTAAGGCCCGGAAAATGATTATTTTCTGAACTTCTTGTTGTGGAACTTTCATAGGTTAATCAAGTACTGATAACATGTAGTAATATAACTGTAGAGTTGAGGCTTATATATCAAAACTAAAAAAACAGGACCCGATAACGCCAGGCTCCATACAAAGTCCAGTAAATAGAAAGAAAAGGTATCAGTGCAGATGTTACAATCATTTCGCTTACATGCCGAAAAGATTTGGAAGTGTGGGACAGCCTTTTCCAGGCAAACCATCCTGTACAGCCTACCCATCCAACCAGAAACAATAACGCTAGTTCTGTAGTATGTGTCAACATTCCACAAAAGAATCCCAGAAAGCAGAAAATGATCAGGTAGTAGTGCCAGACAGGACTTGGTTGTATCTTTTGTCTATACAAGCGAGGAAACTTTTTGTATAACAATGCATTAAACATGCTCTTCCTTTGTTCTTTTAAGCTTACTCCCCAGGGTGCTTTACGAACCGGATGGACAATAATAGCCTGAGGTAATTGCTTTATTGGAATATGGTTTTCGAGTAGCTTAAATTCCAGATCGCTGTCTTCTCTCCATGCAGTAGAAAACTGAGAGTCAAAACCACCTACTTTTACCAACGCCATTCTACTACAAATGCAATTGGCAGTCACAAATTCTGCTGTTTCTAATCCTGCTGTATTGAGTTCATAATCTGTAGGATCTTGTGATACAGGAACAATCACCCGGCCTGAATAGGCTATTATTTCCTCTCCCTGATAGGCGTTCCATATAGTAGTTAGCCAATTGGTATCCGGAATGCAATCATCGTCAGTAAATGCAATCAACTCTCCATGCGATTTTCGCCAACCTAGATTGCGTGCAGCTGCAGGCCCTCTTTTATAGGTTAAGGATAAAAAATGAATAGTTACTGCCGAATTTTTCTGCCAGGTTTGAACAACTTGTGCTGTAGATTCATCAGGTCCATCACTGACAACAATGATTTCATAAGATTCGCTGGAAAAAGTCTGCCGTAATAATGCTTCCAGGCAGGTGTTAAGTAAATTGGGACGTTGGTAAGTAGGGATAACAACGGAGATCTTCATAGTGTAAACTGGTTTTGCAGATTATACCAGCTATTTCAGTTATAGCAGAAGCTAAAATAGCTGGTCTTTAAAAGCAGAAAAAATCTTGTACCCAAATTGCTGTCTTTGCAATCTTTATAAAATATTTCCCAACAACCTCTTAAACACCTATTGACACACTGGATAATTCTTCTGTCTGATCATAGATGGATTGAGGATTCTTCTCAAGTAAGAACGATCCCATCACCAATGCATCAAAAGGAGAGCCCCAAAAACATTCAACTGCATCGCGTGGGGTACACACAATGGGCTTGCCTAGTGTATTGAAAGATGTATTCACTAATACTGGAACGCCTGTGCGTTTTTTAAAGGCTTGCAGCAGTTCATAATACAAAGGATGCTGATGCTGATTGATAGTCTGAATGCGTGCGGTCCCATCTACATGCCGAACTGCCGGAATTTTGTCTGCTTTATCAGGTTGTACATCATAAATGAAAAGCATATAAGGTGAGTAATAAGCATTTACAAACCAGTCAGGAGCATCTTCTTCCAATACTACAGGCGCTACAGGACGAAAATCCTCCCGATCTTTTACTTCGTTGAGCCGGGTTTGCATGGATGCATTAATAGGTGAGGCGAGGATAGAGCGACTTCCCAATGCTCTGGGACCAAACTCCATTCTACCCTGATACCATCCAATGATCTTATCCTCTGCCAGCATGTCGGCTACTTCTTCGGCCACATTATGCAACTTCCGATAGGGAGTTTTTGTCCACTGTAGAAATTTCTCTATTTCATCATCTGAGAAATCAGGACCCCAATAGGCGTGATCCATGACAAATGTACGTTCTGTTGCCTTACGTTGCTGGCTATCTACCCATATGGCTGCTCCTAACGCAGTTCCTGCATCTCCGGAAGCCGGCTGAACCCATATTCGCTTAAATTTACTATTATCCCGAATTCGGGCATTCATCACACAGTTTAGTGCTACACCACCTGCCATACAAAGATTCTCTTCCTGAGTTTTTTCATATAGCCAGTCTGCCAGATTTACGACTGTGTTTTCCAATACCTTCTGTAAGGAATGTGCCAGATTAAAATGATGTTCGGTGAAAGGTTCGTGTCGTAAGCGGGCAGGACCAAAACGTTCTGTAAAGTTCTCATTGACAATCTGATACTGTCCATTTCCTTCCAGTTGAATGATCTCTTCAAAGTCTTTCACAAAGACAGGTTTTCCATAGGAAGCCAGTGCCATCACTTTGTATTCATCAGAAGAGTGCAGAAATCCCAGATAAGTTGTCAGACGTTCGTAGAGTAAACCCAGTGAGTGGGGCATATTTACCTGGCCTATGCGAGTCAACTCGTTTCCTATACCGTGATTATAGGTTGTAGTAGCTTTTTCTCCACGTCCATCCAACGTCATGACTGCTGCACTCTGATAGGGAGATACATGAAATGCGCTGGCTGCATGGGCAATATGATGCTCTACATAATGCCATTTGCTTCTGTCTATCAGGGCACCCTGGAAACGTTTTTGTAAATGATGGGGATATCCGTCTCGTAATTGTTCTGGTGCATTAATGATTAGAGATAAAAACAAAGGGTCCCATTCGGATTCCCACTCATTGGAAGGCTTGTCCAAATGAGTATGGAGGGGGATCGGAATAACAGACGCATTCCTATATTGTTCCGGCAACAGCTCATAAGGATCAAATGAATAGGCAAAATGATCCACATCATTCAAATGAATATCCGCTACCTTGAGACAATAGTCAATAGCATGAAAGGGTAGTTCATAGGTAGAAAAAGGAATTGGTCTTTTTCCATGTTTGATATGTGTGAAGCGTTCTTCTTCTGCGGCAGCCAATAATTGGCCATCCTTGATTAGACAGGCTGCCGAATCATGAAAAGTTGCATTAATACCTAAAGTATACATGAGAAAAAATTTGGAAGTAGAAGAAAAAAGTATTCCATAGCATGGAGTAAATCAGAGAAGTGTCTTTAAGATAATGTGCCTGCAAGTAGTGGATAGAAGAATAGCTTTTTCATTACAATAAATACTGATTTTGAGAAGTATAGACCTTCCATTGTCTCTGAAAAATAAACATGACTTTAGATCTGCTGTCAGCATAGATTTTCCTTGCTTTTTCACTTCTGTTTCTACGAACTAACAACCTTCCACACTAGTCGATAACTGACTGTATATGAGTAGAAAATAGTGTTTTTGAGTCTGATCAATAGATGATTTTAGTTTGTTATTGGGTAATTAATTTCCCAAAGAGAGTAAGGGTTTACTCTGTTGGGTGGTTAGTTGATCAAAAAAACTAACAACCCTGTTTTTGGCATGTGTATACACAAGTGTATTCTATACATGAAAAAGACATGTATAGCCTCAATGGCATGTAATTTTAAAAGTCTTTGTAAAAGTTTGATACACAGAGAATAGAAGTGGGAAAAAAAACTTCTCCACACTTGTGGTTTGTGTAACAATAAAATGGTTGAAACGATAATCCTTAATGAGAGAAAGCTATGCCATGGTCAAAAACTAATTATCCGGTTTCGATGAAGAACCTACCAGTCAAAGTAAGGAACAAAGCAGTGGAAATTGCGAATGCCTTGCTGGAAGACAGACATATGGAAGAAGGAATTGCTATTGCAACAGCTATTAGTCGCGCAAAAGATTGGGCTGTAAATCACGACATTGATATCAAAAGTAAAGCAAAGGATTCCAAAATTACCGATGTCAAGAAACATGGAGAAGATCGATATGTAATTCCCTATGAAAACAATAAATGGGCTGTTAAAAAAGAAGGAGAAGATAAAGTGGAACAGGTCGTAACTACTAAGCAGGAAGCTATACAGATAGGCAAAGAAGAAGCCCGTAAAAATAATGCATCACTTACTATTCAGGGTAAAAATGGTAAGGTACAAAAAAGAATATCCTATAATCCCAATAACCAGAGTTCTCAGGCATAAGCTGATGTCAGGATAGGCAAGCAAAAATTGTATAGAAGCTATCCGGAATCAACTTGCCAGTAAAAAAAAGTAAGGACAAATAAAGGAATCATTTAGTGCGTAGATACTAGTATGGATAGCTAGCTAAAAACCAGTCCTTTCTATAGTTAATATCTAGTTTTGCCTCGGTTTGATATATACCTGTACAGGCTTTACCTGAAGAGTAACTGGTTAGGTGGGTAGCTAAATAATACTCTTTACTTAAACCTATTTTCACACTATGAAAATTGCACAAATAGCTCCTTTATATGAGTCGGTGCCCCCTAAACTATATGGAGGAACAGAACGAGTTGTTTCATATTTAACAGAAGAATTAATCAAACAGGGACATGAGGTTACTCTATTTGCAACAGGCGATTCAAACACATCTGCCAGGCTAGTAAGTCATATTGATGAAGCATTGCGGTTAAACCCTGGAATACAAGATCCCATTGCGCACCATATCATACAGATGCAGGACGTTATGGAAAGAGCGGAGGAGTTTGATATCCTGCATTTTCACAACGACTATCTGCATTTTCCTTTTTCGGCTACATTAGGTAAGCCATGCATTACCACACTACATGGCAGATTGGATCTACCTGATCTGCAATATGTATATAATAAATTTAAGGATCGGCCACTGGTATCTATCTCAGATTCACAGCGAAAACCACTGAAGGATGTTTGCTGGGCTGGGACAGTTTACCATGGATTACCTTTAGATCTATATGACAAAGGAGAAGGTAAAGGGGATTATGTGGCTTTTATTGGAAGGATCTCGCCAGAAAAGAGACCCGATCGTGCTATTGAAATTGCCAGAAAAGCTGGCATAAAAATAAAGATGGCTGCTAAAATTGATAAAGCTGACCAGCCTTACTATCAAAAACATATCCGAAAGCTGATGGACCAGCCTCATGTTGAGTTTATTGGAGAAATTGGTGAAGCACAAAAGGGTGAATTTCTGGGAAACGCTAAAGCCTTATTGTTCCCTATAGACTGGCCTGAACCTTTTGGGATGGTTATGATTGAAGCCATGGCTTGTGGTACTCCTGTAATTGCATTCAACAATGGATCAGTTCCCGAAATTATTGATCATGGAGAGAGCGGTTTTGTTGTAAACACAATTGGACAGGCTGTAAAGGCATTAAATAAAATAGACCTGCTGGATCGTAAGTTGGTACGTAAAACATTCGAGAATCGGTTTAGTGCAGGAATAATGGCAGAAAGTTATCTTCACTTATTTGAAAGGATGATACCTACAAAGAGAAGACGTATCTATATGTCTACTGAAATGGAAAAGATACTAAATGCTTATAAAACAAAACAAGCCAGTTAATATTCACTAACTAGATGTAGTTACCTATGATTACAGACAAAAATCAGACTCAATCATCTGACGAAGACAAATATTATATTACGGCAGAGAGTGTCAATCTGGATGACCGTACGCAGGTACTCAATCATTGTGAAACATTTGGCATCTTTAATCGGTCAGGTGATATTGTTGGTCAGGGCGACGCTGTTCAGGGTATTTATCATCGGGATACCCGGTATATAAACCGTCTGGGTTTAAAAATAAATAATCTGAAACCCATTGTTCTTAGCTCTAATGTAAAAGAAGAAAACGAAATTCTTTCTGTCGATCTGACCAATCCGGAGATGGTATCGATAGATGGAGATACCATGCACCATGGAACTATTCATATTGGCAGAAGCCAGTTGATCCGGTACGGGGTATTTTATGAGAAGATAGAAATAGAAAATTACAATGCACAGGCTTGCCGAATAGATTTGTCAATAGAGCTAGGGAGTGACTTTAAAGATATCTTTGAGGTAAGAGGACTAAGACGTCAGGAACGCGGTTTATTATATGGCTATGAATATCCTGACAACCGCAGTTTGCGTATGTCCTATCAGGGATTGGATGATATATTGAGACGGGTAGACATTGCTTTTAGTGATGCCTATGATAAAATTTCAGGTTTTGAAAAAGGAGAGGTGACTTTTCAGTTTTTGTTGCATCCTAAAAAGAAAGTTAGCCTGCATTACTCCATAACATTTGAGGCTGGAAACGAACATACAGAGAAGAAAGATTTTAATGAAGCACTCAAACAGGTAGAGCCAGATCTAATAAAGACCAAAGCATACTTTCCGGTTATCAAGACATCTAATGGGCAGTTTACTCACTGGATCAGTCGTTCTAAAGCAGACCTGGTTTCACTGATGTCACAGACTCCTTATGGCAAATATCCTTATGCAGGGGTTCCCTGGTATAATACAGCTTTTGGACGGGATGGAATTATAACTGCATTGGAAGTATTATGGGCTGCTCCGGACCTGGCCAGGGATGTACTCTTCTTTTTGGCTGCCAATCAGGCAAATACATTGAATGAAAGTACAGATGCAGAGCCTGGAAAAATATTGCATGAAACTCGTGACGGAGAGATGGTAGCATTGAATGAAGTTCCTTTTAAACAATATTATGGTACCATAGATGCAACACCTCTTTTTGTTATCCTGGCTGGAGAATACTATGACAGAACAGGTGATCTGGAAACCATACAAAAAATATGGTCCAATATTGTAAATGCCATTAACTGGATCAATCAGTATGGAGATATTGATGATGATGGATTTGTGGAGTACCAACACAAGGCAAAAAATGGGTTGACAAATCAGGGATGGAAAGATAGTTTTGATTCTGTTTTTCATAGCAATGGGCAATTGGCAGATCCGCCCATTGCCTTGTGTGAAGTACAAGCCTATGTATATGGAGCGAAATTACATGCTTCCAATCTGGCCAGGATACTGGATCAACCTAAGCAGGCTGAAACCTGGAAAAACGAGGCGAAAGCGCTGAAAGAGAAATTTAATGAAGTGTTTTGGGATAAAGACCTCAATTGTTATGTACTGGCACTGGATGGACAGAAAAGGCCTTGTAAGGTGAAAACTTCCAATGCGGGACAAGTGTTGTTTACGGGCATTGCCGATCGTTCCAAAGCAAAAAAACTGGTAGAAACCCTGATGGCTCCGGATATGTTCAGCGGATGGGGAATACGTACTCTGTCTACACAGGAATTTCGTTACAATCCAATGTCCTACCACAACGGTTCTATATGGCCTCATGATGTGGCTCTGATTGCCAATGGTATGGCAAAATATGGTTTTGAAGCGGAAGCTCTGCAGCTCATGTCGGGACTCTTTGATGCCTCTCTGTATATCAATCTGCAACGTCTTCCTGAGTTGTTCTGCGGTATGGATCGCAGAACTGGAGAAGGACCTACAGCTTATCCGGTTGCTTGTTCACCTCAAGCCTGGTCTGTAGGTGCCGTGTATATGTTTTTAAAATCTATTCTACAGATTAAGATTTCTCCTCTTCGCAAAGAAGTATCCTTTCATAAACCTATTTTACCAGAATACCTGCAATCTATCGAAATTAAAAAGTTACGTATAGGTGACAGCTTTGTTGATCTGGAGATAACCAGACATGGGGCAGACAACATGATAGGCGTCAACTGGAATAATACGAACAAGGAGTGGAGACTGATTGTTGTGAAATAATAGGGATTAAGTTAGTTTACATTTTCTGAAAGGACATATGATTCTACTCTTTTGCTAACTAGTAAAATGGATAGTGATAGTAAAAGGGTAGAATTGTTTATGGAACATTCTGGTTAGAATCTTAACTGATAGTTTTTTCTGCTTTGGTAGAGTCTTTTCGTAATACCCACTTCACAAGCCAAGGCAAAGTAAGTCCCTGTCCGATAAGTGTAAACAACACCACTCCCACAGAAATAAAGATAATAGGATTGCGTAATGGAAACGGACTCCCGTCCTGAAGCGTTAAAGGCAATCCAATGGCAATTGCCAATGAAACGATTCCTCGCATTCCTGACCAGCTAATGATAAGACTGGTACTGAAATCAAGCAATGCTTGTTCAGTAATTCTTCGTTTTTTGTAGAGAAAAGCTTTACTCAGGTGTCGTTGCTGCATAAACACTCTCGCCATTCGTAAGAGTAGTGTGATAATAGTAATCACAAACGAATAGCCTATATAAATCCATATCTGGCTCTTTTCTATACTTTTAATTACATATGGAAACTGTAAGCCAATAAGTATAAAGATAAGTCCATTGAGCAAAAAGATAATGATATCCCAGATATTCTTGGACTGTTGTTTTAGGTCTTGAGGAAATACCTTGTTACTAAACCGGGATATACCCAACCCCAGAATTACCACTGCAATCACTCCTGAGACATGTACTTCTTCTGCAATAAGGTAGGTCACAAAGGGCATAAGCAACATAAAGCTGATTGTTACCAGCATATTTTCATGTACCCGTTTTAAAATAAACGCTAATAGTTTTCCCATGACAAAACCTACCAGTAATCCACCTGCCATTAAGATAAAAAATTCCAGTGAAGCTTTCCAGAAAACAAAGGTAGCTCCGGTTACAGAGGCTACAGCAAAACGATAGGCAACAAGCGCAGAGGCATCATTGACCAGGCTTTCCCCTTCCAGAATGGTGTTGGTCTTGGATGACAGCCCCAAGCCTTTGGTAATACTGATAGCAGCTACGGCATCTGTTGCGGACAGAATAGCACCCAATACAAAAGCCAGTGACCAGGTCATGTCCGGAATGAGGTAATAGGCAACAACCGCAATACCTGACGCTGTCAGAAATACCAGTGAGATAGCTAAAGTGCTGATGGTATTCAGATGTGTCTTAAACTCCGAAAAATGGATGTTAAAGGCAGCATCATATAGCAATGGAGGCAGAAACAACAGGAAAATAATCTCAGGGTCCAACTCTATTTCGGGTAGGGTGGGAATGAAGCCAATAGCAATTCCTGCTACAATTAATAAAATAGGATAGGGGAGTTTTATTTTATCTGCTATGGCAGAAAGCCCAATCATGAGTGCCAGAATGAACAGGACTACACTGTAATTTTCCATATGATACTATCTACATTTAATCTGTTTTGTGATCTTCTACCTGATTGTAAATGTAGGTTGCTTTATGTGGTAGTATGGTATGGTTTGCAATATATAGGAGATGATGCGGAAAAGTAACTAAATGCTGAAAATCATATTGAGAGATTCTGTCTATTGTCTGGGTTGCAGAGTCGAAAATCAATCACAAGAAATGCAAAGTGATTGCCAGGAAATGCAAAGAGTTTGGTAGTCGTGCTATCTATGTTTGTGCAATACAAACAACAATAGACAATGATATATCTGGAAGGTGTCACCAAAACATTTCATTCTTCGGAACGATCTTATACAGCATTGAAAACTATTTCTCTGATTATTCAGTCGGCAGAATATCTGGCTATTGTAGGTAAATCGGGTAGTGGGAAGTCAACTTTGCTCAATATGATTGCAGGGATAGATCATCCCACAGAAGGGATCATCAGGATCAATGATACGCAACTCAATGAGCTGAATGAAGATCAACTGGCACGATGGCGTGGAAAGAATATAGGAATCGTGTTTCAATTCTTTCAGTTGATTCCCACTCTTACCATTCGTGAAAATCTGCTGCTTGCTATGGAGTTTGTCAATGTAATTCCCCGATCTCAGCGAGAAACAAGGGCTATTACACTTTTAACACAGGTTGGGATTGCAGATCAGGCAGATAAAATGCCTGCTTCTTTATCCGGAGGACAACAGCAGCGTGCAGCCATTGCCCGAGCATTGGCGAACGATCCACCTGTGATTCTTGCGGACGAACCTACAGGAAATCTTGATAGCAAAACAGCGGCCTCTGTTCATCAGATTTTTCAGGAGTTAGCTCAAAATGGCAAAACGGTAATCGTTGTAACACACGAAAAAGATACATCCTTGAAGTATCAGCGTACTATCTGGTTAGCAGATGGAGAAATTGTCACACCTCCTGTCAACGAAATTATAGCATGAATACACAACTTAGAAAAGCAGTCCGTGATTTGACTTATAGTCCAAAACGCTCATTGACTGTTGTATTTGCGTTACTACTGGGTATATGGGGTATAGGAACGGTAGGGATAGCCTATGTTATTTTGACGCATGATTTGCAGGAAAACTACCTGCGGACACTACCTGCACATGCTGTATTCACTTCTTCTGATTTTGATAAACAGGATACACCCCGTTTACTTAGTTTACCAGAAATAGAAAGTGCCGAATTTCGTGATTTTTCCCTACACCGTATTGAAGTTCGGCCTGATGTATGGATACCATTATGGTTGTACAGTGTAGATGATTTTTCAGATATAAAACTTGCCAGAATTTTTCATCAGGAAGGAGCTGCAACTCCTGAAAAGGGATCCGTTTTGATAGAAAGGGATGGCAAAAATGTATCTGTCATTCGAAATGGATCAATAGTGAATGTGCGAATCGGTAGTTCAGTGAAGACAGTCAAGGTTAGTGGGATATGTTTTGATCCAGGACAGGCACCGGCTACTCAGGATGCTTTCATTTATGCTTATACTGATCCCCAAACGTATCAGCAGATAACAGGTTTACTTACACATCGGCGAATCATTGTGCGTTTCAGAAATGTGCATTCTGCAGAAGAGGTTGAACAGAAAGTACATTTGCTAACAGATGTATTACAAAGATCAGGTGTAACAGTTCAATCTATTGACATTCCCAGATTCAATGAACATCCACATCAATGGCAGTTAAACACATTGTTGTTTCTTATTGGAGCCATCGGATTATTAGCGTTTCTGATGGGAGCAGTGTTGGTATCACAGTTGGTCCGTTCTATGTTGGTCAGCCACGTCCGACAAATCGGAATTTTGAAAGCTATAGGCGCTTCACGTTTTCAGATTTTTCGAATGTATATCTTTGTCCTTTTGGTGATAGGTGCTATGGCTGGTGGGATTGCCATTCCTTTGGCTTCTGTATCAGGCCAGGCATTTGCAGGATTTGTAGCTGGCAAGCTTAATTTTGATATTCTGACAAAGACAGTTCCTGTACAGGTTTACTTGTATCTACTACTGCTCAGCTTGTTTTTACCTGTACTTCTTTCGTTAGGAGTCATTGTCCGGGGTACAAAGATAGCAATCCGGATAGCATTAAGCGATTATGGAATTGTCCAACAAACAAAATGGAGTAACTATCCTCTACTAAGACGGTTAAAATTATCCGAAGCATGGATAATGGCTATACGCAATGCACAACGAAGTAAGCGGAGATTAGTGGTAACTGTATTGACAATGGCACTGGGTGTTGCAATTTTTAGTACAGGGTTTAATGTCCGACAATCATTATGGAATCTGCTGGAAGGGCAAAAGGATGAATTACGGTATGATGTACAGGTTGTGCTGGATAAGCCAGTTTCCCGTCAGAAAGCTTTACAGCCATTTCAAAAGCTCACTAATGTAAAAACCATTGAGATGTGGGTAGGAGGCAGAGGAGAGATTCAATCAAAAGTAGTTGCGACAACTAAAGGTGTTGGTATCGTAGCGTTGCCTGCCAAAACACAGCGATTACATATGAAAATACTTCAGGGAAGATGGCTGCAGGTAAGCAAAAAAGTAGAAGTAGTAATTAATCAGCAGGCATGGGCGTTATACAACCATCCGGAAATAGGCTCTTCTTTTGATCTAACTATTGGAAACAAAATTTGTCATGTAACTCTGGTTGGTATCGCTGAACAATTTGAGAAACCTAAAATTTATCTGGACATTGCACACTATGATAATTTGGTAAATCCTTCCCATCTGATTAATACATTGGTATTTGTGGCAAAAGAAAACAGATACGATCAGGTAATGGCCCTAAAAAGAGAAATTGAAAGTGCTATCAGTTCTTCTGATCTCAATGTAGTGTATGTAATGTCTCAGGCTGAACGGGTAAGAATCATTTATGCTCATTTAAATATTATTCTTACGACCATTCTTATACTCTCCTTTCTAGTATTGGTAGTAAGTGCTGTAGGCATGGCCTCTGCTACTGGTATCAATATCTGGGAACGTACCCGTGAAATTGGAGTTATGAGAGCTATCGGAGCGACCTCTGCACAGATTTATAGTTTGTTTGTCAGAGAAGGATTTTTGATTAGTATCATGAGTGTTTTATTGGGGTTGATTATAGCTTATCCATTGAGTCAACTGGCAGCTTTATTTTTTGGAAATCTGATGCTGGGACAAAACTCTATTCTTGCCTATGCCTTTAGCATTCCCGGATTTGTAATCACACTTGTGGTAACACTGCTATTTGGATGGCTGGCAAGCCGTATTCCTGCTCGTTCTGTTATTGCGATTTCGACCCGGCAAGCTCTTGTCTATGAATAACGCAGAACTGTTTGGATATAACTAGCTTGTATAGCTTCAGTTGGCTCCTTCTTTGGTAAAGAACTTCTTTAAATCGAAGTATTGTCTGGTGTCTGATATAGTAAATTTTTCTACATTGAAGATTGCAGGAGTATACTGCCTGCATCATAGCCAATACGTTATGTTACCAAAAGATATTTCCAAAGAACACAAACAGCGGTTAGAGACTGTAATCAATTACATTCTTAAGAATCTGAACAATGATATATCATTGGAGGTATTGGCTGAGAAAGCAAACTATTCCCCCTTTCACCTGCAGAAATTATTTAAACAGGCAATGGGTGAATCACCCAAGCAGTATATAATCCGTATGCGTCTCGAAACTGCGGCACATTACCTGATTGTGTATGGACAGAAATCTATTACAGAAGTTGCCTATGAATGTGGATTTTCTTCTCCTGCTGTTTTTGCCAGAGCTTTTAAGAGCTATTTCGGCATCTCTGCTGAAAAAATGCGACAAGTACAACACCAGCAACAGGTAATTATCCGTAAGGAATCTTTCCATCTAAAAGGACTGATAGATTCAAAAAAAATAGTGTATGCAGAAGGTGGCAGCAAAAAGACATTGAAAGTAGAAATCAAAAAGATTGTAGAGATGAGAGGCATTTTTATCAATGCACCGTTACAGGATGAAACCATGATTCAGCAATCGTTTAAGGACATTTTACGCTTTGCCGATGCACATGATATGCTCACTTCTGATACCCGAATGCTGGGGCTGATTTATCCTCATCAGGATAGATATGGCACCTGCATCAGTATTTCAAAAGAACAGGCTATACCAAAAAATACAGAGACAATAACTATCTCCAGAGGGAAATATGCTGTTTTTAAAGTCAGAGGAGGGGTGAGGGATACTTTTCGCGCTTTACAGATTTTTCATGATCAATGGTTACCTGATAGTGGATATAAAATTGCGGAATTATTTGGATTTGAGGTTTTTATGTCTAATCCTGCCCTAGTGGTATATTCCAGGCTAGTAAAAGAAGTCTACATTCCTCTTGAGCCTGTGTAAAAGGTATTTGGAATATCCTGAATGCAAACATGAATCGTCCCGAGTAAAGGATGTTATTAAGAACATAAAAACAAAGGTTACAAAGAGAGCAAAGTTAACTTCAATCGTGAAAGGTAGTGTAGGTGCGTAAGGATAAAAATTCCGCGGGCCTAGCGTTGGCCTTGTGGGGCGAAGCTTTGGAATTTTTTGCCCTTTTTTGCTTCGTTTTTTGGGCAAGCAAAAAATGAAGGAGCCACAGGAAGAATGATGTTTGGAACAATAAAAAAAAATCAGGAAAAGACAAGCAAAAATGAAGAGGATGCAAATAGAATAATAAAAGGAACAATAAAGAAACGAGGGAAGAAATGTCTCTTAGAAATAAACCCAAGCCCATATTTTCAAAAACATAGACTTGGGTTGTACTCTCATCTAAAACTCGGGATGACTCAGGTTTCTAATAAAAGATGAATGCTTATTTCGCTTGATAAATCCGCGCTGCCCAGCCACCACCACCTGCCATATGTATCTTGAGTTTATCTTTTGAAGATACTTTAATCACTTCCCGTTTATAGTCTATACCATTTCGGTCTGCATTAACTCCATCTTTAAAGATTTCAGCCTCAAAGTTTCCTGCTCCCAGAAACGAAAGATCCAGTAAGATATCACGAGGCGTCCAGTTGGTCATTGTGCCTACATACCAGGTATCTTTCTTTTTGCGGGCAATGGCACAATACTCAGATACTTTCCCATCCAGGGCTACGGTCTGATCAAAGGTGGTAGGGATCGAAGCAATGAATCGTGTACTTTCCTCTTCCCGCATATAGTTGGTTGGATTATCACAAAGCATTTCAAATGGAGCTTCAAAGATTACGTACATTGCCAGTTGGTGACAGCGTGTTCCCTGACTCATCGGACTGGAATTAATCGCCCTGAAACTGCCTTTGTTAGCATTGATCATTGCACCGGGAGTGTAGTCCATTGGTCCTGCTATCATACGGATAAATGGAATAGTGCAGTCATACAAAGGAAAATCCGTGTTGGACCATTTCACATTTTCCAAGCCCCGTACTCCTTCAAAATTCACTACGTTAGGATAGGTACGCTGCAGTCCGGTAGGTTTGTAGGCCCCATGATAGTCTAACATGATTTTGTATTCTGCTGCTTTCTGAGCAAAACGATAAAAAAAGTTTACCATCTTCTGATCATCCCGATCCATGAAATCAATTTTGAAGCCTTTGATCCCCATTTTGGAATAGGTACTTAGCGCCAGATCCATTTTCTGATCCAAAGGCAGCCAGCCTCCCCATAACCATACCCCTACATTTTTGCTTTTGCCATAATCCACAATCTCCTGAAGATTGATTTCAGGAACAATTTTCATAATATCCTGACTATCTGCCCAGCCTTCATCCAACAGAATATTTTCGATTTTATGCTTAGCCGCAAAGTCTATGTAATACTTATAGGTAGCTGTGTTGATGCCTGCCTGAAAATTAACATTGGTAATGTTCCAGTCATTCCACCAGTCCCAAGCTACTTTGCCTGGTTTAATCCATGAGGGATCTTTTATACGGGATGGAGATGCCAGTTTGTAGACCATATCATTGTTAAGCAATTCTGCATCTGTGGTGCTAATAATCACAGTACGCCAGGGAAAGCTACGGGAACCGGCAGTTTTGGCAATATAATTAGCCCGTTTCATAACATAGGCCTGCAGGTTGTTATGTCCGGCTTTCTTTTCTTCCAGAGGATAAGGAGCAAACTTCCCTTGTAGAGCATACCCTTGCCGACTTGCTTGCAGAAACATACCCGGATATTCTTCCAGATCTGCTTCTGTAATAACAGCCTTCTTATTATTGGGCAATTCAACCAGAATAGGGGCAAAAGCTAGTGTGTCTTTTTTTACTTTTGAAAGAGCAATGTGCTGGTAATTATTTTCAAAAGAAGTTTCAAATACATCGTTGTTATGGGGTTCATTTACATACGGAATATATGCCTGATAATCCTCTCTGAAATGAAACCCCGCTTCTTCGTTTTCAATGGTTAGCGAATCCTTCCGTGTGGTAAAAAAGCGATAGGCAACTCCATCGTTATACGCTCTGAAAATGATTCCAAAACCTCCCTTACAGTTTAGGACCAGTTGATTATACTGATCTGGAACTATATCTTTTTTGTAGTTAAGTGCATTGATCTGCTGATTAATTTTGGTTGTTTTAGATGATGTGATTTTTGCTGCATCTCCCAAAACCTCTCCACCTGCCAGCTTTAATGATAGAGGCGATGGTTCAATAATTGACTCGGAACCATGCTTTACGCTCCATTGCATTTTTTTTCCTGCCTCAACCGTAAGCTGAATGGTGCTATTGGGGGATAAAAGCTGAAAGGTTTTATTCTTTTGCGCGTACAAAGTAAAAGGGTAACAAAGTCCCAGGCCAAATAGCGAAAGCAGAGCCAGGTTTGTTTTTTTCATAGAAAAGTAAGTGTAAACGGTTTATAAAAAAGGATAGTATTGATAATCCCATACAGTGGAATCCGTTTCCGGATACACAGTGTGATGTAGTAAATAAATTATAAAAAATCATCCCTGCTATACTTGGAGCAGACTGGGGATAAATCTATGAAATATTTTGAGAAGGCTTGGTTTGAGGAATAGATAGTGTTAAAAAAGTATTAGATAGTATTAAAAAATAAGAATAAAATCATTCAGGAAGGTAATATGTATTATGGTATCTCATAGCTTTACTAAAAATAAAGAATACGAACAGAATATGTAATCAATCAAAATACTAGGTACAAAAAACTAAATTATATGTTTCACTTTGAGCAGGAAGAAGGCTTTACTATTATCAATAATATATCGACACCAGACTGGGGAAAGAGTCTTAGACTCAAAACAAATTTGAAAGCTTCCTTAGATTTTCTATACAGAAAGAATATAAAAAATGTGGAAATTAACGATTGTGAAGGGGCTATTATTCCTGATTTAGAATTCCTGAGAAATAATTTGTACATAGAAGGTGTCACTATTGTTAGCCCTCGTAAGGATGATATTGATATTTCAGCTATCAATACCTGTAACAATCTTAAAAGGATAGGTATCCGATTTAAACACAAGCAAGAAGTTGACTTTTCTAATTTCCCTCACCTAACGGATGCAAATATTTACTGGAGTAGTAATATTAAATCATTAGAAGATTGTAAAAAAATGCGTATTATAATGATTGAGAATTATACTGCAAGAAATCTGACGCTTTTTGAAAAATGGCTGAATCTAAATGAAATATACCTACATAATACATTAATTCAAGATTTAAAAGGTATTGAGAACAGTGTGCGTATTGATAAAATCATAATTGATGGGGCTAAAAAGCTAGAGTCATTACAAGGAATTACTGTAAACCATCAAAGTTTATCCGATCTTCGAGTCTATAGTGCAAAACACCTGATTGATATTTTAAATATTAAGTATGCCTCAAACTTAGAATTTGTAGATTTTTGGAAAATTGGTGAATTAACAAATGAATCTTATAATCTATGGCATTATTTTCCATCTATAAGGCATTTTCGTGTTGTTAACAAATCTGGTGTCTTTATAGAAAAGTTACCAAAACCTTAGAAAAGTGTTACTAAGTAATAAGCCAAACTGATCACTTATTTGGGACTGAATGATAATAAGGACAATAAAGTACTTGCAGATTGGCAGTAGATTGCAAATCTGTGACGGAAAATAGAATAAAATTTTAACTCTTATCAGAGACACAAGTCTGATACTGACTCACTCTTGCTCCCTCGAACAAACGGTGCAGCAACAGAGTAGACTTCTCGCTTACTAAGAATACAAGGAGAATATATACGTGGAGAAGCAGACACATGTGAAGTTAGTTGTCTTTCACCACGTGAATACACAGTTATTGCAGAGTGTGTTACTTCAACAGATGGCTGAGTCTTGGGACTGATAGAAGAGTCTCCATCTCTAGTGGATCTGGTAGAATGAGAATGATTTGAGGCTATTTGTTTCTGGGTTTTGACAAAATGGAGAGCCTTGAACATTTCAAAGTCCATAAACTCGTATTGTTCTTCCTGCTCAAGTTTTTTCCATATAGTATAGGCAGCCTTTGCGCGAATGCGTACTTCATCGCGTTTCAGTTCTTTGAGAATATATTTAGCTGCATTGTCCTTATCTTTTTTCTTGTCCAATACAGCCAGACGAAGATCATTACGTTTGTGTTGAATAGTGAGATCCTTCCATACCGATTCAGCTTTCTTCAACTGCTTATTTCGTTCTTTGGAGGCAGGTTGAGTTTCCAGTTCTACTTTCTGCTGAGTTGCCTGGGCCAGTAAGTTTGTTAAATGAATGTGGTTGGCAAGAGATTGCTTTTCATCTTGTGCAATTTTTCGGATTCGTTTGAGCATATGATGAAGCTGCTCATTGAGATGTGCTTCTTCTACCATTAGACGGTAGTATTCTGATTTGTGTTTACGTATTGCAGAGGTGGTAGTATGTCTTGCCATTAAAGAAAAATGTTAGTTGATGATTTCTTGTTTTTCTTTAAAGGTACTAAAAAATGATGTATTAAGTATTGTAATTTTTAAAGTATTATATGTGATATTCTGTCTTTGTGTCTGGAGTGTATGATATGTGTGTGTTTATAATTGTATTTAAGTTGTTGTTTTTCTGTTTTAATTTTTCTTGTTTGTGGTTTTATCCGTTAATACAATCGATTCGTTGTAATTGACTGAACATGTTGTTTTGCTAAAATTAGTCTGACAACATATTCAGCCAAAAAGCCATCGGCAAGTCGGGGTAATCTTTCTGCCAATTATTTATTTGTGTCTGTATCTTCTTTGCGGTCAGATGGATTCTGAGTGCTATCTGTTGATTCTTCTTTGACTATCTTGATCTCTAATTCTTTTTCGGATGCAGGTTTTGAAAGATAGTTGCGGGTATACATTTGTACAGACAAAACAAAGAAGGAGAGTAGTAAGGGGCCAATCACCAATCCGGTTAGGCCAAAAATCGGAAGGCCAACAATAATGCCCAGAAACGTAATGAGTGGATGAGTGTCACCTATTTTCTTGTTCAGGACCATCCGTAGTACATTATCAATATTGGCTACCAGAATGAATCCCCATAACAATAATCCGATACCGTGACCTGTTTCGCCACTGGCAAGAGCAAACAGGCTACCGGGTATAAAAATAAGTGCAGACCCTATTACTGGAATAAAAGAGGCAAATACAGCAATAGTTCCATAAAAGAAAGGCTGAGGAATACCAAAGAGCCAGAAGCCCAGGCCTACCAAAGCACCCTGAATAACAGCAATAATGCCTGAGCCAATCACATTGCTGTAAGTGATATTTCGTAATTCATCCGCATACTGATAAGAGTTTCTCGGACTGAAGGGCAGGTACTGCATAAGCCAGGTTTCCATTGCTTTGTAATGAGCAAACATAAAGTAGAGGATCAGATACATAACACTAATCGTAGCTATACTATTGGCCAAACCATTGAGGGTTGTGCCGAAAATATTCACAGCTACCTGGCCTATACGACTCAGTTGATCCTGTAACAGCTGGGGATCTACGTACTTCTGGTAAAGTGGATAATGCTGGATTTTGGCTATAATACCTGTAACCACTGTCGGATCTTTCACAAGCTGCACAACCTGATTAGCAACCTGATATACTACAATCCCAACAGGTAGAATAATAAGCAGAAAGGAGACAATCAGAATCATGGTAGTACTTAAGGCTGGTTTCCATTTGCGCTGCTCTACCAGTTTCTGATGCCAGGAACGAAACAATGTGTAAATGATTAATGCTCCAAAAAAGGAAGTAATAAAACCACGTAGGGCATAAGCAAGAAAACAAAACAATAGGATAATCAGAACCAGCATGGCTCCTTTGCGTTGCTTTCGGGTATAGGGACTGGGCATAAATAAAGGTTGAAATGAAAAAAATACTTTAGAGGCTTGTTGGTCAAATATGCAATAAATACAGAAATTTATCGGAACAGACTGAGATATTTAATGGATTTATATTGATAATGACAGGTTATAGATTTTGAAAACGTTGTAAAACTGGCAGGCAGGATTATGTTTTTAATACAGGCTATGGTTTTAATAAAAGTGGTATGCATACTATATTTTCCTTGTGTAGAATAGGCACAGAATAAGTAAAAAAATGATACCTGTGAACTGTTGAATGCCTAACTGAGTTGTATACTGACATTGAGAAAATTCTTACCATAACTTTTTTGATTTGTACACACTATCTTTTTGATGTATGAACTTACAACAGGCTAAAGTATTGATTACAGGTGGTAGTTCAGGTATTGGACTGGAAACTGCCAAACAATTGGTATCACTAGGGGCTCAGGTAGCTATTTGTGGACGGAATGATACCCGTTTACATGAAGCTGCCAAAGAATCCGGCGCATTCCCCATTCAAGGCGACGTTAGCAAGGAAGAGGATGTAAAACGGATTGTTGAAACAGTGATACGTGAATTTGGAGATTACAATGTATTAATTAACAATGCTGCTTATGGTTATTTTTCGAAGCTGGCAGACTTATCTACAGAAAAATTTCAGGAGTTGCTTGCTACCAATGTAGTAGGAGCGATGATCGCTGGCCGGGAAAGTGTTAAACACTTTGTCTCAAAAAATTATGGCAATATCGTCAATATCTCATCCACAGCCGGGTTAAATGGATTTGCAGGTGGAACAGCTTATGTTGCAACCAAGTTTGCACTGAAAGGGATGACAGAGTGCTGGAGACAGGAGCTTCGGAAGAACAACATTAGGGTTATGCTGGTAAACCCCAGTGAGGTACAAACGAACTTTGTTAGTAACTCAGGCATGGAAGTGCGTCCTCATAGTCCGTCCAAGTTGGAGGCGATTGAGATTGCGCATACCATTGTAAGCATGCTGCAGATGAACGATAGAGGGTTTGTAACAGAGGCTACGGTTTGGGCTACTAATCCTCAATCATAATACTTGAATAGCAAATATTTATTGACCACTGCCAACCTTCTTTCTGTTGCCAGACCAGAAGACATAGACATTCAGAATGGCAGTAAGCACAAGCAGGTAGGGAATCCATTGGTTGCCTTGCTGATACAGGTCTGCAGCAATGACAATCATCATCAATGCTCCCAGTGCCTGTAACAATAGAATGCTGATGCGGGAAAGGTGTCTCAGTGTCAGGTAAGCTATACTATAAGGGATGGTCACAAACAGGTAGGCTCCTCCAAGAAATGTAGCTCCCTGCCATATGTGGCCCAGGCCGGTAACAAAAGGTAACAAGATGTACATCAGAAAGAAAAAACGGGTCTGTCGGGATGATAAAAGCATTACGAAAGTGAAGAGTTACAAGTGGTTATTGGTTACAAGTCCATACGGATATACTCCGCTGTATAGTTTTCCAGTGTTAGAGGTGGTCTGAACTAATTTTAAAGAAGCGAAAAGAGCAGACTTTGTAGCGAGTCTATTTAGGCTATGAGCCGAAAAATAGATGAAGACGCAGCACAAAAGATGCCTTCGTAGCTTTCATAAATTAGTCTAAACCACCTCTGAATAAGTACTCTCTTTCGATCCAAAAAATGAAAGAAAAGATTTTTAAAGCTATTAAGTTACGGGTTTTCAACTAATTTCCCGGAAAATTTCCGAAAAAATAATGCCCGCTATTGAATACCGGCTAACAGTCACTAATTTTGCACCCCAATTCACGTTTTGCTTTCTGAATTCTTCAATGGCACAGATGCACCATATGTAGAACGTAAAGCACAGTACATTGATTATTAAATACTATCATGGAAATAGCAAAGAACTACGATCCTAAGAATGTTGAAGACAAGTGGTACCAGTATTGGTTAGAGCATAAATTTTTTGCTGCCAAACCTAATCCTGAAAAAGAGCCCTACTGTATTGTGATTCCTCCCCCTAATGTGACAGGGAAATTACATATGGGACATATGTTGAATAACACCATTCAGGATATTTTGGTGCGTAGAGCACGTATGCAGGGGAAAGAAGCTTGCTGGGTGCCAGGTACAGATCATGCCTCTATTGCTACAGAAGCCAAAGTCGTAGGAATGTTACGTGAAAAGGGGATTGACAAAAAAAGTATTACCCGTGATGAGTTTCTGAAATATGCCTGGGAATGGAAAGAGACATATGGAGGAATCATTCTGGAACAGTTGAAGAAACTAGGTGCCTCCTGCGACTGGGATCGGACTCGTTTCACGATGGAACCTTCTTTGTCAGAGGCGGTTATTGATGTTTTTGTAGACCTGTACAATAAAGGAAAGATTTATCGTGCCTATCGCATGGTAAACTGGGACCCTAAAGGAAAGACTGCTCTTTCAGATGAGGAAGTTATTCACAAGGAAAGCCAGTCAAAGCTGTATTACATAAAATACCCGATTGCTGGTTCTGCATCAGACTTTGTTACCATTGCGACCACTCGTCCGGAAACGATTCTGGCTGATACTGCCATTTGTGTAAATCCGAACGATGAACGGTATGTTCATTTACATGGTAAGAAGGTGATTGTACCATTTGTTAATCGGGAGATCCCAGTAATAGCAGATGAGTATGTGACAATGGATTTTGGTACAGGTGCCTTAAAGGTAACACCTGCTCATGACCTGAATGACTACGAACTGGGTAAGAAATATGATTTGCCAGTGATTGACATTCTGAATGATGATGGAACATTGAATGAAAGATCTGGCATTGCAGAATATGTGGGCAAGGACCGTTTTACGATTCGTAAGCAGATTGCCAAAGACTTGGAAGCGGCTGGTTATCTGGAAAAAATAGAGGAATATAAGAGTAATGTAGGATATTCGGAGCGCAATCCTGATACGGTGGTAGAGCCCAAAGTATCCTTGCAGTGGTGGCTGAAGATGGATGAACTGGCAAAACCTGCGCTGGAAAACGTGTTGAATGATACCATTCAATTTCATCCTGCCCGTTTTAAAAATACCTATCGCAACTGGATGGAGAACATTCAGGACTGGTGTATTTCGCGTCAGCTATGGTGGGGGCAGCGCATTCCGGCCTGGTATGATAAACAGGGTAACTTTGTAGTAGCCAAAAATCACGAAGAGGCGCTTAAATTATATAAGACTCAATATCCTGGTTTAGCTGTAGAAGAACTCTCTCAGGATGAGGATGTACTGGATACCTGGTTTTCATCTTGGTTATGGCCAATCTCTGTATTTGACGGATTGAAAGATCCCAATAACGAAGATATTCAGTATTTCTATCCAACCAATGATCTGGTAACAGGTCCGGATATTATTTTCTTCTGGGTAGCCCGGATGATTGTTTCTGGTTATGAATATCGTCATGAGGCACCCTTTAAGAATGTATACTTTACAGGGATTATCCGTGATCAGTATGGTCGTAAGATGGCGAAACAGTTAGGTAATTCACCTGACCCAATCGCTTTGATGGAGCGTTATGGGGCAGATGGAGTGCGTACGGGTTTGTTGTTTAGTTCACCTGCTGGAAATGACCTGATCTTTGATACACCAGTACCAAAGTCCAACGATCCGGAAGTGATCGCTGCGTTTTTGGCAGATAAGAGTAATGATGTTCTTGCTTCTAAGCTTTGTGATCAGGGTAGTAGATTCAATAATAAAATCTGGAATGCTTTCCGATTGGTAAAAGGGTGGGAGTTGGATTCCGTTATAGATAACTCTTTAGCTCCTACTGCTGAAGATCTGATTGCTATTCAATGGTTTAAAGCTCGCTTCAATCAGAAGTTAGCTGAAATTGAAGGATATTTTGCTGATTATCGTATCTCCGATGCATTGTTGGCAGTATATGATCTTGCCTGGACAGATTTCTGTTCCTGGTATCTGGAAATGGTAAAGCCGGAATTTGGAGAAAAAATCAGTGGTGCTGTATTTAAGGAGACGGTTGCGATTTTTGATCAGTTGCTTCGGGTTGTGCATCCATTCATGCCATTTATTACAGAAGAAATCTGGCAGATGCTGGTTAATCAGAAAGAGGGTGATAGTATTTGTATTGCTGCTTATCCTAAAACCGCAAGTTTTGATAGTCAACTTATAGAAGACGCTATTATTGCACAGGAAGTTATTTCTCAGATTCGTAATATTCGGAATAACAGAGGTATGTCTCCAAAAACAGCACTGCCTCTTAGTATACGTACACAAAATCAAGGTGTATATACCCGGTTCGGAAAGCTGATTCAGAAGTTAGCCAATGTTTCAGAACTAACCTTCACAGATACTAAAGTTGATGACGCTTTGAGCTTCATTGTAAAGACAGATGAATGTTTTGTGACTTTGGAAGAGAAGATAGATGTTGATGCAGAAATTGCAAAAGCAGAGAAAGAATTAGCAGAGCAACAACGAAACCAAAATTCAAGCTCAGTCAAACTTAGCAATGAACGTTTTGTTGCTAATGCCAAACCGGAAGTTGTTGAAACCGAACGCAAAAAGTTGGCTGATGCGGAAGCGAAAATCAAAGCATTAGAAGAGAGACTGGATAGCTTGCGGAAGATGAAGTAAGCCTTTTAATTATACTAATAAGGAAGCCCTGTATCAAACAGGGCTTTTTTGTTTTCTATATCTAATCATTACACATGATAAGGGATGTTATTGGGCTTGATAAAGTTAAAGCCATGCTGTAACTTTACTGTAAACCAATTTATACCTATGTATTCATCTGCAGCTATAGCAAATTATTTTTTAGCGAAAGGAAAAGCCGACAATAAACCCCTTTCTCCTATGAAGCTGCAAAAACTCATGTACTTTGCCTATGGCTGGTATCTGGCTACAACTAATCAGCGACTTTTTAATGAGATGATTGAAGCCTGGCGGTATGGGCCGGTTATTCCTTCGGTATATGAGGCATTCCGACACTTTGGCAATAGTAACATTACAGAGCCGATGCCTGATTTTAATACGCCTGTAGCTAAATCAGGTATAAATGACGAAACTGCCCAACAGATTCTGGATGTGGTTTGGTATGTCTACTCTGATCTGTCTGCTATTGCTCTTTCTAATCTGACACATGAGAAAGGCACTCCCTGGTATAAGATCTATGAGCAATATGGCAGTGTAAAAAATATCCCCAGCAATAAAGACATCAACGAAGAGTACATCAAAGAATATTTCGTTCAAAAACTGAATTCGCTTGGAAACAAAGAAGCCCATTGATCTGCTGGCCTTACAGGACAAACTCAAACAGGAAGAGCAATCCAAGTCTTTGGCTGATGCCAATTCCCTCTCAGAAGAAGAAATAGCTTCCTACGAAAAAGCACAAAGAGAAGTAAATATCGAACGGCTGCGCATTGAGAATGAAGATCTGCGTCTGAAACTGAATATTCAGCGTGAAATTCATATTCTGGAGCAGCAACGACTTATTCTGGAAAATAATACCCGTAACCTGGCTAACGAAGATCAGAAACAGGATACGCAGGAGCGGAAAAAATATGCTCAACGTATTTTCTGGATGTTATGTAGCTGGCTTGTGATTGTATTAGCTGCCATTGTAACCAGTGGCTCAAAAGCCTGGGATTTCCATCTCAGTGATGCTATTGTATTAGCCTTGATTGGTTCTATGACCGCTAATGTAGCTGGTTTCTTCTTTGCTGTGGTCAAATATTTATTTCCAGAAAAAGGAAATAATAAATAGCCATCTACGAAATACCATTTATAAAAAAATCATAGTTTGTTTCTGCCTTGGTAGTATCTTTCACTATTTGTAAAACCACATTGATCATAACCAACTAAAAACTCAAATGAAAAAAACTACTTTTGCAGTGCCACTTTTACTCCTGATGGCATGTAACTCTATGAAAGAAAAAGAAACTGAAACATCTGCACCCCATTTTCCCGATGTAAAACCTCCTATTGCAGAGGTGAAGGCTTTTGAAGTCAAAGCTAAACATGGCGCATCCCGTACAGACAACTATTACTGGTTAAATAAACGGGAAGATCCCAATGTGATCAAATACCTGGAAGCGGAAAATGCCTATACAGACACCATGATGGCTGATACCAAAGTTTTACAGGATAAACTTTTTGAAGAGATCAAAGGCCGGATTAAAGAAGATGATGAGTCTGTACCGTACAAGGATGGAAACTATTACTATTATACACGCTTTGAGAAGGGTGGCGAATATCCTATTTATTGCAGAAAGAAAGGATCTCTGTCTGCACCTGAAGAGGTGATCATCAATGCCAACGAACGAGGTCATGGGCATAACTATTATAGTTTGGGTGGGTTGGAAGTGTCTGACAATGAGGAGTTAGTTGCTTTTGGAGAAGATACTGTCAGTCGCCGGAATTATATATTGAGAGTAAAGAACCTGAAAACAGGTGAGATTTATCCGGATGCTATTCCCAATACAGAAGGAGGAAGCTATGCATGGGCGGCTGATAACAAAACGTTGTTTTATATCATTCGTCATCAGCAGACATTGCTTGGGTATCAGGTATGGCGACATGTATTAGGGACTGACCCTAAAACGGATGTAAAGGTATATGAAGAGAAAGACGATCAGTTTTATATGGGACTGTATCGTATGAAATCCAAGAAGTATATTGCCATTGCCTGTGATCACAATGGGGTGTCTACGGAATACCGTTTGCTGGATGCCAGTAAGCCTACAGGCGAGTTTACCGTATTTTTGACTCGCGAACATGGCCATGAATACAACATTGAACATTATAAGGACAAGTTTTATGTTCGCACCAACTGGCAGGCAGAAAACTTCCGTTTAATGGAAGTTCCTGAAGGCAAAACGGCTGATAAATCAGCCTGGAAAGAAGTTATTCCTCATCGTGCAGATGTTTATCTGGATGGACTGGAAGTATTTGTGAACCATCTGGTGTTACAGGAACGCAAAGAAGGATTGATTAATATTCGGGTCATCAATCAAAAAAGCAAAGCAGAGCATTATATCAACTTTGGAGAGCCTGCTTATACTGCTTATACCAGTACCAATCCGGATTTCAATACTGATGTACTGCGGTATGGCTATACTTCCATGACTACACCTCCATCTACGTTTGATTACAACATGGATACCAAAGAAGCGAAACTGATGAAACAGCAGGAAGTAGTAGGAGGATATAACAAAGAAGAGTATGTGACTGAACGTGTGTATGCAACAGCCCGTGATGGAGTAAAAATTCCTATTTCTATTGTATACAAGAAAGGTTTTGAGAAAAATGGACAGGCTCCATTGTATCAGTATTCCTATGGCTCCTATGGCTATTCTACTGACCCTACATTCAGTGTCGCTCGTCTGAGTTTATTAAACAGAGGATTTGCGTTTGCTATCTGTCACATCCGGGGTGGACAGGAAATGGGACGTCAGTGGTATGACAACGGCAAAATGCTGAAAAAGAAAAATACCTTTACTGACTTTATCGACTGTTCCGAGTTTCTGATCAAAGAAAAATATACATCAGCATCTCACTTATATGCCAATGGGGGTAGTGCTGGTGGTTTGTTGATGGGTGCTGTTGCCAATATGGCTCCAGACAAGTACAATGCCATCATTGCTGATGTGCCTTTTGTAGATGTGGTAACTACCATGTTGGATGAGTCCATTCCATTGACTACCGGAGAATATGAAGAATGGGGTAATCCCAATGAGAAAGAATACTATGATTACATGCTTTCGTATTCTCCGTACGATAATGTAGAGAAGAAAGCATATCCCAATATGTTGGTAACAACAGGCTTGCATGATTCTCAGGTACAGTATTGGGAACCTGCCAAGTGGGTAGCCAAACTACGTACGTTGAAGACAGATAATCATGTATTGTTATTGAAAACCAATATGGAAGCAGGTCATGGTGGCGCTTCAGGACGTTTTAAAGCAATCAAAGAGACAGCATTTAAATATGCCTTTATCTTTAAACTGGAAGGTATAAAAGACTAATTGTATTTTCTGAGAGCCACTGATTGGATACCATTTCATATTCAGTCAGTGGCTTTTCTATTGTATTATATTGAAAAGAGTATGCTACAAAACCTTTATTTTTCATACGGCTCCAACATTAGTCTTGAAAAGATGCAAAAGCTTTGCCCCAATGCCAAACTATTGGGAGCAGGTTATCTTGAGAGCTATCAGCTTGTATTTACTACCCATCTGGAACAACGTAGTCGGGGAGGAGCAGATGTAGTGCCTGCTGCAGGTGAAGAAGTGTGGGGATTACTGTACAAAATCAATGATATAGAGCTGGCTGTCATGGATGCCAATAAATTTTATCCGGAGATTTATGACCGGATTTCTGTTACCATTCAGCTTCGTGAAGGAGCAGGATATAAAACAGTTGAGAATGTCTGGACCTATGTGATGCAGGATAAACAGAAATCGTATGCCCAACCAACTATAGATTATGTGAATCTGTTGTTAGACGCTGCAAAGGCAAACGAGTTTCCTTTTTCCTATCAGGAATATCTAATCTCTTTTCAGAATAAGATCGGATGACTTATAGTAGTAAATGCATACTACTATAAGACTCTCTGACGTATTTAATGAATTGTGAAAAGCAGGAGAAAATAAATTCGAATTTAATTAGCTACTCGTCTTGGTTAATTCTCTTAGAGCTGCCAATGCTTTTTTTGCTCCTTCCTGAGTCTTGAAGATAATCCGAAACTGATTGATCCTGCGTAACTGGCTCTCCTTATGGCTCTGTTCCTTGACTAGAGGTAGTTCGCTTTTGGTGTTGATTTGCAATTCATACCAGGACAGAGGGCCTTCCAGCAGCTTATTATTCTTCAGATTGTACTTTCGTTGCATGAGAATAATTTTGGATGGGTCAATGTCCCGAAGTTTTATGTGATAGGTCAGTTGGGTTTCCAGATTTGTTGCTTCACAAAACGATTCGGTATAATTATCAAAGTCTACTACCAGCGTATCTCTGTTAAATGTTATGGTATTGGTAAACAGATCTTCCATTCTGCAAGGCTTATTTCGCTCAGGATGCATATACTCCAGTGCAATAAATATCTCGCCTTCCTGTTTAGCAACTGTTTGTAATTGACTTTTGTGATTGGGTGACTGGGCAATTAGTTGTAGACAAAGCAATAAAGCTGAAGCAAGAGAAATACTAAAGTGCATAGTTTATTAAGTTATAATTCTATAACGAAAAAAACTATCATTTTAATTCATTTCTTAGTTGATAATCAGGGAGTTTGTTTGTTTTATAGACGTAAGTTAACTACATTATTGTAAATAGATCCAAATGTGTAGCTTACACCAATGGAGTTATACAATTGAAAAGAAGTTGCCAATGTTCGTTGTTGCAACAGAATATCTTCCAGGGATGCATCGCCTTTAGGAAGGTTAATCTGGTCGTGGACAATATTGAGGCGGCCATTGAAGCTTACTGAGAGCCCTTTCACTACACGCATAGAGATTCCGCCATCAAACGTTAATCTGTTTTTCTTGAAGTCATGCAAGAAGTTGGTGCCCATGACTTGTACTGACACAGAGCCCCAGGGTTGCATGATCCTTACTGCTGCTTCCAAAACCTGAGAGTATACTGTCTCCTTGTTTTTCTCATAGAGTGTAGTTTCAAAGTAATTTCTATGAGAATAACCTATGCGATAAACCAATGTAATTTCTTTGCGCATAGCTTCTCTATAAGGAAGAAAGCTATATTCGATTGCCGGAGCTATGCCACAATTAAGTGCGATGTTGTCGTATGTGGAAGATGTCACCCCTACAAATACACCCCCGGACCAGTGGTCATTTATACTTTTGACAATAGATCCACTATATGTATTGCGATGCATCTCACTATGAATCCATGTACTATCGCTTAAGAAACGGCGATTATTAATACTAAAGCTTAAGCTATTTCGAATTCTCCACTCTTCCGTTACTCTGTCAGCACGTAAGCCATAGTAGACATTCAGTGAACTTTGCTGCGATTCTTTATTAAAACTCCCTCCTCCATACACTTCCATTACCCAGTTGTTCCATCTGTCTACAGGAACTTTACGTTGCATAGTAGTATCTGGCTTAAATGACAGATTGATTTGGTCTGCTAATGCTGTGTGTGCTGCATAGGAGGCCAATCCCAACTGGATGATACGTTTGAGTCCTGTGCGTATTTCATTACCTGTCTGAGATTGAATAGTATGAAAGGTAAGTTTGTTATTGATTCCTTCATATACCCCTTTTCCTGTAAAGGCCAGTACATATGTACGACCTCCGCTACCATTTACCTGGTCTGTGATAAATACTTGTACTTCAGCCAATTGTCTATCTCTGACATGGCTTACAAAGGAAATTTCCTGACGAATAAAAGACATGTCACAACTTTTGCAATCAATATAAACGCGAGGGGCATCTTTGATCTCCGCTTTTTCATTTACAGGCTCTGCAATGGAGTCAAGTGGAGCTTGTTGTGCCTGAATAACAGTGAGTGCAGTAATAAAAAAGAAGAATGGTAGATAGCCTAAGAGTTTCATTGCCTGACAGGAGTGTGCTTTCAAAATTAAAATTACACACAGACCAGCCAGCGAAAAATCCAAAAACAGGTATAATTATTTCATGTAGGAAATACATACAAATTACTATATCAGTTCTTAACTTTGCATAAAAACTACCAGAGTAAATATGAATTTAGATCGAATGTCATTAGACCAGCTACGCAAGCTTCTTATCCGAATAGAACGGCAGATTGTAGAAGATGAATTGTATATAGAAAATGTAACAGACGGAATCATTCAGGAGCCGGATTGGAAAACAGGAGCTGTTAATGCACGCCTTCGCCAGTTGCGTGACGAACGGCAGGAGGTAAAAGACCGTATTGTTGTTGTGACGCGCAAGCCAGTAGGAGGATAGTTGGTGCAAACCAATCAATCATAAATGATTACAGGTTAGAGGGCTAATAATTTATTGATCTATAATGAAGCGGAAAAATTTCTTTTTGAAGTGTACAGACATGTAAGGTGCTGTACATTTTTTCTTGATAGCTGCAACACAGAATACTTTGATTGTGGAAATTGCTCAATCTTACTTTCTGTTTATCTTATTACAAAGTTACTTTCTTCCAAATAGCAGAATAGCAATTATATACTACTATTTTTTCTGTACTTGCTGTGATATATCTACGAATAGTATGGCAAATCTGAATAGATACTTTCTCATATAAAAAACAAAAGCGGCAACCAAAGTTGCCGCTTTTGTTTTATTGATTGACTTTTGCAAAGGCTGGTTTAGCCTGTGTATTCTTTTTGTGTGGCTTATTCTCTGACTTTTTCTTCCCTTTACCATTTTTCTTTCTGCGGCCATACCAGATGTAAAAGCCTGTTACAGGTAAGCTAGCACTGATCAAACTGGCAATAAATGCTAGTATCTTTCCTGGTAATCCCAGTACTGCGCCCACATGGATATCATAGTTCATACGCATGATTTTATCTGCAACAGATGCATTTTGTAATCGTCCGTATACGTGAGTAACAGGAATTTCCTTTAGTGTATATTGGTCAAAGTAGCGGTAGTCAGCCTGCCAGAATGTGCTAGGGTCCGGATTCATTGCTACTTCAATAGAAGAGTTTCGTTCTGTAGGAACATGCACCTCAATACTGCCTGTATAAGATGGGTTATCCTGTTTTACTTTTCTCCACAACTGATCCATTGCCGGAGTAGCAGTAGCATTGGCTATCTGAGTAGTATCTGAAAGCGCTTCATAAAACTGAACCATTTGTTTTCCGCCGGAAGTAGTCCAGTAAAGAGATTTGGCAAACCATTGAAACCCCCATACCAGTCCTGTAAGCGCAATAAAAATGATTACCCAACTCACATAAAACCCTAATACATTGTGTAGATCATAGTTTTTGCGTTTCCATTTGAGATTTTCTTTCCAGTTGAACCAGAAACGTTGTTTAGCTGCAGCTTTATTTTTTGGCCACCACAATACCAGACCTGTAATGAGCAGTACTACAAAAATGAGCGTTGCTGAGGCTACAATGGGTTGTCCGATGTGTGGAGGTAACCACAAATAAAAATGCCCCATGATCACTACCCGGAAAAAATCCTCATTCATATTTTTAGTTTTCAGGACTTTTCCTGTATAGGGATCAATAAATACAATATAGTAATACTCCGGATCTGCATTGTAATAGGATACATGTGCAGATTTTCCTGGTTCGTACTGGATACCATGGGCTTTCTTACCTGGCAACTGAGCATCTGCAATCTTTCTCAGTTCAGACGGGGGGAGCAGGGGCTTATTCTGGACCTCTGAAAAAAGATACGGTCGCGTTGCATTTTCTATTTCTCGTTGAAATGCCAGGATACAACCGGTGATACCCAGAAATAAAACAATTAGCCCGGACGAAAGTCCGAGCCAAAGGTGTACTTGACCAATTATCTTTTTTAGGGTCATGTAGTTAATGTTTAAAATGTATAATTGAGGCTAACTCTTAAATTGCGAGGGGCTTCTGTTTGCCAGTAGTAGTAACCACCATAAGCATAGTAAGATCCACTGTAAAGATATGTGTTCAGTATATTAAAAACATTAGCAGTCAAACGAACTCTATCTTTTTCCCAGAACATACCGCCATCCAGACGAAAATAGTCAGGTAATGATTTTTCTCCTGGACCGCCCCATGACCATGTAGTACGATTTGCCTGATAAGAGAAACCACCTGAGAATCCTAAGCCCTTTAATGCTCCTGTAGGTACTTTATAAGACAACCATGCATTGGCATTGTGTTTGGCAAAACCAGGAACCAAATCTCCTTCTCTCAAGCCTAGTGTGGTATCAGTAGTTTTGGTGATCTTGGAATCAATATAAGAGTAATTAGCAACAAGGTTTAAGCTTGGAGCAAGTTCGCCTCTTACATCAAGTTCAATTCCTTTAGCTTGTGATTTACCCACCTGTGCAGAAAATTGTGTGTTACCTGGAATTGCTGTAATTTCGTTGTTTTTTGTGATTTGATAAGCTGATAATGTTGTATTCCACTTTCCGTTAAACCAATCTCTTTTAATACCAACTTCTATATTGTTTCCTGTGATAGGTTTAGGTTTAATAGCACCTTGAAGTATACCTGTTTGTGGTATAAAAGATTGATCATATAGTCCATAAACAGATGTCTCTGGATTAATAGTGGCACTGAGACCTAAACGTGGAGTAAATTTCTCTCCATCCACACCTGTTCCATAGCTGATGTCTTTTACATATGTATATCGACCTGCTAATGTTAGGCGAATTTTATTATCCAGAAATCCTAACTCATCTTGTAGATATAAACCTGTGTATCTTTGTGAAACCATACCGCCTGTTCCTGCTCTTTCTCGTAAACTTTTGCTACGATCAAAAGTTGGATAGCCGTTTGCTGGAGAACCATAAGCAGGTGCATAAATATTAAAATATTTTCCTGTTACCGCTGAATCTAATATATGTTTCTGATTCCAGTCTCCCAGGTATTCTTTAGTCCCTAAATCTAAACCACCTAAAATACGATGGCGAATGATTCCTGTGGTAACATCTCCATTCACAAATACCTGCCCGAATCTGGCTATATTGGATGCATCTGCAATACTTATCTCACGAAGTAAATCCCCGTTTGGTTTTATTGTTGCGGTAGGATCAGCTAAAAAGGGCAACCACAAAGAACTCCCTACTTGTTGGTAATTAAAATAAGCTCCCTGAGCAGTCAACTTCCAGTTATCATTAATTTTATGTTGAAGATTTAAAATGAAGGTATGGTCATTGATTTTAGTAGGATCAATTCTTGGATCGTTTAGAGTAAGTTCAACAGGTGTTTCTGTATAGCCACCTGTACCAAATATATAGGCAGAACCAATATTTGACATGGATACATGTTGTAATGTATATTCAGCCGTTAAGGTTGTATTGTCATCAATTTTATAACTGATAACTGGTGCAATGCTGAAACGATCATTGAATTCATACAAACGAAAAGAATTTTTGGTCTGTCCCATCAGATTCAAGCGGAATAACAGTTTTCCTGTTTTTTCCAGTTTTCCATCCAGATCCAATGTACCACGATATAAATCAAAACTACCTAATGTTAATGATGCAGCTCCATTGAAATCACGTCCAGTTGGTTTTTTAGTTACTACATTATAAATACCGTTGGGATTGCCATTAGACATCATAAAGCCTGCCGGACCTTTTACAAATTCAATATGATCTACAAAACTCATATCTTCTGTAAGCGGTCCCCAGTTAGAAGTTACATTCATTCCATTGCGGAATGCAGATGCTCTTCCTCCACGTACATTGATAAGAGTATACATATCTCCCCAGTGTTCCAGACGAGTAGCTCCACTTACATTCCGGATTACTCCATCACTCATGCTTATCACCTGTTGATCTGCCAGAACTTTTTCTGTGATTACCTGGATATTCTGAGGTGTTTCAATCAATGGTGTCTGAAGACGCAGTGATTGGGAAGGCTGATCAACTTTATACGTTTTTTTTGATCCAACAACCACTACTTCATCCAGCTGCTTGCTATCTTCTTTCAGAATAATGGCTGGAAGATTGGTAGTTTCATTCGCCTGAACTGTAACAGATACTTCTTTTGATTCAAGACCTATAAAAGATACGACCAGAGTATAGTCTCCCGGTGTAACCTTTTTTAGTTCATAGTTCCCAGATGCATCTGTAGTAGCTCCTTTAGTCAAACCCTTTAAACTAACAGTTACAGAGGGAGCGGCTTGTCCGTCACTGGTTTGTACTTTTCCTTTGATATTTCCGGATTGGGCAATGGCTGTTAACGTACTGATCAGAAATAAAAATAATAGTTGTGTTTTTTTCATTAAACAATAAATGTTATGATGGTTGATTGCTTCGTTTTCTTCCATACTTCGTTTGAGAAGGAAACTTAATTAGACTGTTTCTAAATATTGGGCAAAAATGGAGTATAAATTTATATCATGCAATCTTTATTTAGATTTTTTCCAAATAAGATTATTTAGTGAAAGGAGAGTTAATAATTTTTTGACAAGGGATGTTCGCTTCCTGATAGATAGAATAGAGACTTCTAAACGTTTTGTCTCCGTGTTTGACTTATAGGGCCAAAAGAATTATAAAAGCCTCTTCTATAGTATATTAAAAATTAATTGTTTATTTAACACTTAATAATTTGCATAACTGCCGAAAAGCTTGTAAACTAGCCGCAGATTTTGGATTCAGGATAGTTTATTTTTCACTTTACAAACGATCACAGTATTATGTCTATTAAAGTTACGCTCGGAGACAAAGAATACTTTCCGGGAATTTCCCAGATTAAGTTCGAAGGAAGAGACTCAGACAACCCACTAGCATTTAAATTTTATAATGAAAGTCAAGTGGTAGGTGGCAAAACGATGAAAGACCACCTGCGATTTGCAGTAGCATACTGGCATTCATTCTGTGGTACCGGTGGAGATCCTTTTGGACCTGGTACCAAAGACTTTCCATGGAATGCCAAAAGTGATCCTGTTGGTCGTGCAAAAGACAAAGCAGATGCAGCATTTGAGTTTATCACTAAACTGGGTGCTCCTTTCTATTGCTTTCATGATGTAGATGTTGTAGATGAAGTAACTTTTGCTCAATTAGAAAAAGACCTGGCAACAACAGTAGACTATCTGAAAGCAAAACAACAGGCTTCAGGTGTAGAATTGTTGTGGGGAACGGCAAATTTGTTCTCTCATCCACGATATATGAATGGTGCTTCTACCAATCCTGATTTTCAGGTATTGGTACATGCTGCTACTCAGGTAAAGAATGCTATTGATGCGACAATCGCATTGGGTGGCAAAGGATATGTATTTTGGGGTGGCCGTGAAGGCTATATGTCTCTGTTAAATACAAATATGAAACGTGAGACAGAACATTTGGGGCGCTTCCTGCAGACCTCTCGTGATTATGCTCGTAAAGCCGGATTTACAGGAACATTTTATATTGAGCCTAAGCCTTGTGAGCCTACCAAACATCAGTATGATTATGATGCAGCAACTGTAATAGGCTTCCTACGTCATTTCGGACTGGAAAATGATTTCAAACTAAATCTGGAAGTAAACCACGCAACATTAGCAGGACACACTTTCACACATGAATTACAAGTAGCTGCTGATGCGGGCATGCTGGGAAGTATTGATGCTAACCGTGGTGATTACCAGAATGGCTGGGATACTGATCAGTTCCCGAATGATCTGAATGAACTGGCTGAAACCATGCTGGTTATTCTGGAAGCAGGAGGTTTTGCTACGGGTGGTGTGAACTTCGATGCCAAAACACGTCGTAATTCAACAGACCTTGAAGATCTGTTTATTGCGCATATTGGCGGAATGGATATTTTTGCTCGTGCATTGTTGATTGCTCAGGATATACTTGAAAAATCTCCTTACCGGAAATGGCGTCAACAGCGTTATGCTTCTTTTGATAGTGGCGATGGCAAAGCATACGAAGAAGGCAAACTGACACTTGACGCATTGCGTGAGATTGCTTTTAAGCATGGTGAACCGGAGCTTCGTAGTGGAAAACAAGAACTATACGAAAATCTGATTAATCAGTACATCCGTTAATAGTGTTCTTTATTGATGTATATACAACCCTCTGTCAGATATCTTTGACAGAGGGTTTTGTTTTTAATCTATAGCTTGTAACTATTTTTCAGATGAAAAATTTTGTACTTCATCAAATAGAATCGTACAATTATAGAGACCTAATCTGATTGAATCACTATGGAAATACGGGAAGCAATTCGTCTGATACAAGAGAAAATAACTATCTGGTTAAAACATATTGTTGCACTATCTCCTAATCTGGTGGTAGCACTGATTGTTTTACTCTTGTTCATTTTTCTTTCACGCTATCTTGAAAAGCTAGCATCCCGATTGATTGGACGAACTACAGACAATTCTTCTTTAGTCGCCTTGTTAAGCCAGGTCTTTCGTATGGCCATTATTCTGACGGGTATGTTTGTTGCATTGAGCATTCTTGGATTAGACAAAGCTGTCACTTCTCTCTTGGCTGGCGCAGGCATTATTGGCCTCGCATTAGGTCTTGCCTTTCAGGATCTGACTACTAATTTTTTGTCCGGAACATTTATTACCATACGTCAGCCTATTCGGGTTGGAGATGTTGTAGAAACGAACGGTTATTTTGGAAAAGTCAAAGAGATTAATTTGCGTTCTACGATTATTGACAATTTTGCCGGACAGGAAATAGAAATTCCCAGCAAGGATATTCTTCAGAAGCCTATTGTTAATTTCAGTAAGAGCAATGAACGGCGACTGCAATTGAATGGCTGGATCTCCTATAAAGAAGATCTGCAAAAGGTGCAGGATCTTGCCTTACAGTTTATGACTGCTTTACCCTTTCTGCAGGAGGGTAAAAATGTTGAGTTTCATTATCAGAATTTTGGAGATAATGGCGTTACTTTTTTGATCTGGTTCTGGATAGACCAGTCCAAAGTGGGGCCGCCTATGGCTATGAGCGAAGCTGTTAAGGGAATTAAAAGGATTTTTGATGAACATGGCGTCAGTGTTCCACTGTCTGTACGGACAGTAGAATGGAAAAACGAATCTGTACTGAGTCTCCTGGAAAAAACAAATGCTTACAAGAATGACCTGAATAAATCTAATTCCAGTGCCTAAAAGCCAAAAGCTTATGAATCAATGATTTTTGTTTATTTGGAATAAAGATTCTCAGAATACGTATTCTGGAATAGTTAATTTGTCCTAGTTTCTTTTTGGATCATCCAATTTTCTTTTATCTTTGTTCTATTCACTAGATAAAATACAACAAAATCTTTTTAGGGTTCTATGGAAGCAAATGTTGAAATAGCAAAATATCCCTGGTTGAAAAACTATCCGATAGGCGTACCACATCAGATAAATCCTGACGCATATACCTCATTGGCCGAATTAATGGAGGAGGCCTTTCAGAAATATTCAGATCGTCCTGCCTTTACATGTATGGGCAAGCAGATTACATTTCATGAACTGGACACATTAACACAACAGTTTGCTGCCTACCTGCAAAGTATAGGCTTGCAAAAAGGAGATAGAGTGGCTATTCAAATGCCAAATTTGTTACAATATCCGATTGCCATGTATGGTGCTTTACGGGCAGGACTGATTGTTGTGAACACCAATCCTTTGTATACCCCAAGGGAGATGGAACATCAGTTCAAAGACTCAGGTGCAAAGGCTATTGTGATTGTGGCCAACTTTGTATACAATCTGGAGAAAATCATAAAAAACACAGCCATCAAACATGTGATTATTACCAACATTGGTGATATGCTTGGCTTCCCCAAAAAGCAAATCGTCAATTTTGTTGTAAAAAGCATAAAGAAGATGGTTCCCGCCTATCATTTACCAGAGGCTGTTTCATTTTCTGATGCATTGGCAAAAGGGAGTCAGAACACGTTTAAACGTGTAGAGATTAAGAATTCGGATCTCGCCTATATTCAGTATACAGGTGGGACAACAGGGATATCCAAAGGCGCTATGTTGACTCACCGCAATATGATAGCCAACCTTGAGCAAACCTACCATTGGATGGGTTCTGGAATGGACCTGAAAGCCTGCAATATTATTGTGACAGCTCTGCCACTTTATCATATCTATTCTCTTACTGTAAATGCCAATCTGGGACTTAAAACAGGTATGATGAATCTGTTGATTACCAATCCCAGGGATATGAAAGGATACCTCAAAGAGATCTCGAAATATCCATTTACAATGATTACAGGGGTAAATACTTTGTACAATGGTATGCTAAACCATGCAGACTTCAGCAAAGTTAATTTTAGTCACCTGAAAATTGCTTCTGCTGGAGGAATGGCTTTACAAAATGCCGTTCTGGATAAATGGAAGTCGGTGACAGGTACTGTAATTGCAGAAGGATATGGCTTATCTGAAACGTCACCTGTATTAAGTTCCAATTGTGTGAATGGCACCATTAAAGCAGGAACTATTGGATTGCCATTCCCAAGTACAGAAATGAAAACTGTCAAAGAGGATGGGACAGATGCTGTAATTGGAGAAAGAGGAGAGATATGGGCAAAAGGGCCACAGGTAATGCCAGGCTACTGGAATAGACCGGATGAAACAGAAAAGGTAATGGAAGATGGCTGGTTTAAGACAGGAGACATTGGTATTATGGATGAAGAAGGCTATTTTAAAATTGTAGACCGGAAGAAAGACATGATTCTGGTTTCTGGTTTTAATGTTTATCCAAATGAAATAGAGGACGTTGTAGCATCACACCCTAAAGTATTGGAGGTTGCAGCTATTGGAGTCCCTGATGCAAAAACAACAGAGTCTGTAAAGATTTTTGTAGTAAAAAAAGATCCAAGTCTGACGGTGGAAGAACTTCAGGCCTATTGTCGGGAAAACCTGACTGCATACAAATGTCCAAGACATGTAGAGTTTCGGACTGAATTGCCAAAATCCAATGTAGGCAAGATCATTCGTCGGATGTTGCGTGATACTGAAGTCGCTAAAAGTTAGTGTATAAAGCTGATTCTATAGAAGGGCCTGACACAAAATGTCAGGTTTTTTTGTAAGAAGGTATTATTTTTTCTTGATTGCATGATCAGTATAAATTTTCACTTTATTAACGTAAGTAAAAGTTATGGCAACGAAGCAAACCTGGAAAACGTTTTACCAACGCCTGGCCTATTTGTATTATGCTATTGCTAAAGCCGATGAAAAGATTGTTCCGGAAGAGATTGCCCGAGTGCGTGAAATTGTGAGAAAAGAATGGGTATCTTTGGAAACAACAGAAGACGAATTTGGCTCAGATGCTGCTTTTCAGATTGAAATTGCTTTTGACTGGCTGGTAGAACAAAAGCCCTCAGCAGAAAAAGCCCTCGAAAAGTTTGAGCATTTTGTAGAAGAGCATCCGGATTTTCTTACCCGTAAGTTAAAGCAGCGGATTTTAGATACCTCAACTTCCATTGCAGACTCCTTTCATGGTACAAACAAACTGGAAGAACGGCTTCTGGAACGGCTTGGAACCGCACTTGGTAAATAGGTATGCATTGTTTAAGTAAGGCTACTGTATGTCTGTATTAAACAAAATTGTGGAACTGCTGCCTGAACAATCCTATACATGTTTTGTTATCAGGCAGCTTTTTTCATGGGAAGAATGCCAGATCCTGCTTTCTGACCAGGTAAAGAATTCTTTTCAGAAAGCCAACACGCATTATCCAACATCCTATCGTAACAATGACCGTTTGGTAATGGACGATGCTGTACTAGCTAGTCAATTATTTGAGAAAGTAAGACCTTATTTGCCAGAAACTATTTTTGTTGACTCGGAAAATGCAGAGGCTGGTAGCTGGCAACTAAAAGAGCTAAATCATAGATTACGCTATTGCCGATATCAGCAGGGGCAGTACTTTAACCGTCATTTGGATGGGGTTCATTATCGTAGTGAGAATGTTCAATCTAAACTCACCTTCATGGTTTATCTCAATGATGCCAGTGAGTTTGAAGGTGGAAGAACTCTTTTTTATACATCTAAGGATACAGCTGAAGTCTGGGCTTCCTATATCCCTCAGCAAGGCGATCTGATTGTATTTGATCATAATCTTTGGCATGAAGGTGAAGCTTTGATTGCAGGAGAGAAGTTTGTACTCCGAAGTGACATTTTGTACGAACGGATTTCTGCAGTAGAGCTAACCTCTCTAGAATTGCCTTATAGTGAGGGGCATCTGGGATATATATGGAAACTATTGTGGTTCACGAATGGCCTTCTGATCAGTGGAGGGAGAGATACTTTTATTAAAGTCTGGGATGTAAATGGACATTGCACACAACGTTTGGCCGGACATGCAAATTCTGTATTGTGTTTGTCTCAGATAGATGAAAGATGTTTTGTCTCTGGTTCAAGAGATAGAAGTATTCGAGTGTGGAAGTTGCATGAAGATGGTAGGTTTGTACAGGACGCAATGTATTATTGGCACAATGCGCTGGTGCTTTCCCTTTGTATAATAGACCATCAGATAGTTGCCAGTAGTGGTGGGGATAATTTGATTCGAATAGGTACTATCTCAGGACAGATTCTGCAAACATTGACGGGACATACAGACTGGGTATGGAATCTTTTGTGGATAGAAAAAAACTGGTTAGCATCTTGTTCAGAAGACAAAACGACTAAAATCTGGGACTATCAGACAGCTACTTGTTTGGTTACTTTACAGGATAATGCACCTGTGCATTGTTTGGCATATAATAAAGCCACCTGCCAACTACTCAGCGGTAATTACACAGGAGAAATCCATATCTGGAGTCAGAATACTAACAACTCATTCGATTGGCATCTTACTTATACATTCCATGCTCATCAGGGAATTATTCGAACTATAGTATGGATAAATAATCGTTATCTGGCTAGTGGGGGAGAGGATAATAAAGTACTAATCTGGGATTTATCTGAAAGAAAGTCCGTTCTTACCTTTACCCATCAAAACTTTGTTCAGTCTCTGGTTTTGAATAACAGTGACGAACTGATAAGTGCTTCCTATGATGGTAAAATCCATGTATGGAAGTTACCTGAATGGATACAGAAAGAATCATAACTAAAAAAGCCCTTTACTTAATGCATAAAGGGCTTTTAGTATAAAATAATAGTATTAAAACATTCCTAGTTGACCATTTCCTGGGCCATCTTCATTTTTATCTGCGTCATCAGATTTAGGCTCTATTTTATCGGGATTAGTAATTTCCAGGCCAACATTCTTCTTTTCCACGTCGTATGAAGATTTGGAGGCAAGAAGTTTAATAGATACAACTTTCTGAGCGGTTAGTTTATTTCCGATCGCTCTCCATCCTTTAAGTTCACCGATTACATCCAGATCGTAGGTTACCGTTTCCTCTTTGTTTTTTTCTTTCTTGACAATTACCTCTACTTGTGGCTGGCGATCAAGTGTGACGACCATAAGTTTGGCTCCTTTATTATCTGTAATGAAAGAGAATTTCTTGTCAATGGTACTTGTTTCGATTTTGAAACGTTTGACGTAAAAGTCCTTCCCATCTGAGTGCACTGCCGTTATGATACGTTCCGGATCAAACTTACCAATGAATGAAAGATTGTCATACCGATTGACAAGTTCATAATTGGTTAGTTCATAAGTACCATCATTATAGATAGCCAGAATACGATCTTCTCCTTCAAACGAACCCAGATGTTTGCCTCTTCCGTCTGTGTTGAGGCGTCCAATCGTACTGTCATACCAAATATCCAGTCCTCCCAGTGTAGAAGTTCCTGCAATTTTTAGCTTAACTTCTTTAACAGGGTACTTTGTGAGTATATTGCCTTGAATATCACGGCCTTTTATTTCCAGGTCGGCAAAGTTATAATCAAAAACTTTAAGTCGGGCAGAAGAATTGGCCGTTAATTTAACGGAGACGATTTCTGCTTCTGCATTAGGGTTAGCTGTAAGATATACAATCTTTCCTCCACCTTTGGTCAGGTCATATTCCCGGTCGCGGGTAACAGCTATTACCTGAAAGCGCTTCACATAGGTAATACCAGATTGGCTATTGGTATAGGCCAGGTTATAAACCATTCGTTCGTCTCCTTTTTTGAAAACGGCAGCATGAAGAATATCTTTTCCTACAAACGCTTTGTCCTGGATCTTAGTTACCAGGCATTTGCCATCACGACGAAACACAATGATCTCATCAATGTCTGAACATTCACTTACTTCAACAGCATTTTCATCTTTCTTCAGGCCATATCCAATAAAACCATCCTTTGCATTCAGATAGAGTTTCTGGTTTGCTGCTGCAACTACTGTAGCCTTAATGGCTTCAAAACTCTTGATTTCTGTTTTACGTTCTTTTCCTTTCCCATATTTTTTCAACAACTCTTTAAAGTAGCTGATAGCATAACGTGTCAGATTGTTAAGATGATCTTCTACTTCTGCTAATTCTTCCTCCAGTCTCCGCATTAACTCATCTGCCTTAAATCCATCATATTTGGAGATTCGTTTAATGCGGATTTCAAGCAAACGCAGGATATCTTCTTCTGTAATTGCCCTGTAAAAATTCTTCTTATGTGGTTTTAATCCTTTATCTACGGTTGCTATGACAGCCTCGAAAGTTTCGCATTCTTCAATCTTACGATAGATACGATTTTCAATAAAGATCTTCTCCAGAGATGAGAATAAGATCTTTTCCTGTAATTCACTTTTACGGATTACCAATTCCTGGCGAAGCAGTTCCCGGGTATTCTCTGTAGAGATTCTGAGCAACTCGCCTGTACCCAGGAATACAGGTTTCTCATTAAAAATAACACAGGTATTAGGCGAAATGGATACCTCACAATCTGTAAAGGCATACAAGGCATCAATGGTAATATCAGGTGATGTACCTGGTTGTAACTGAACCTCAATTTCTACATCCTTTGCTGTGTTATCAGTTACTTTTTTGATCTTGATCTTTCCGGAATCGTTAGCCTTTACAATAGAGTCACAAAGCTGTGCAGTTGTAACACCAAACGGAACATCCTTAATCAACAATGTCTTTTTGTCTTTCTCTTCAATATGGCACCGAACCCGAACCTTTCCACCTCTCATGCCATCATTGTAGTTCGACACGTCAATCATACCACCTGTAATAAAATCAGGATATAGAGTAGGAGTATGTCCACGAAGTATTTCTATCGAGGCTTCAATCAGTTCACAGAAATTGTGTGGAAGAATTTTGGTAGCCAAACCCACTGCAATACCTTCTACACCCTGTGCCAGAAGCAATGGAAACTTTACTGGTAATGTAACAGGCTCTCTTTTTCGTCCATCATACGAAAGCTGCCATTCTGTAAGATCTGCATTAAATAAAACATCCAGACCAAATTTGCTCAGACGAGCTTCAATATAACGAGAGGCCGCTGCATTGTCTCCTGTACGAACATCACCCCAGTTACCCTGTGTATCAATAAGTAAATCTTTTTGACCCATATTTACGATAGCATCACTGATTGATGCATCTCCATGTGGGTGATACTGCATGGTTTGTCCAATAACGTTGGCTACCTTATTGTATCTTCCATCGTCCATTTCTTTCATGGCATGAAGAATACGACGTTGTACAGGTTTTAGACCATCTTCAATAGAGGGGACTGCCCGTTCAAGAATTACATAGGAGGCATAATCCAGAAACCAGTTCTGGTACATACCTTCAATAGCCTCACTGTCGTGTAACAGATCCTCTACGTTGGGTTTATCAGATTCAGCCTGTTCAGGTTCAGTAGTTTCCTGCTGCTCCGTTACTTCCTGGGAGTCAGTAGCTTCCTGTTGTTCAGTTCCTTGCTGTTCCGTGTCTTTCGGGTCGGTATCTTTGTGGTTATCGTTCGTATCCATTAGTGCTTTTTTTCTCTTTAAGATGTAACTGGTTGATATGTAAGTATTATCTATCAGCCCAGTTTAACATAACTCCCTACCCATTTTATATGCTGACGGTGTAGGGTATAAATATCATGAACAGACTGATCATCAATATGCCCATCAAAGTCAAGATAAAACCATGACTGAAACTTCCCTTTATTGCGAACCGGGCGACTATCAATTTTGGTGATATTTATATTTCGTTTATTAAATTCTTCCAGAAAATGAAATAAGCTACCTGGCTTATCACTATCCGGAAGATTTACTACAAACGTAGTTTTGTCGTTGCCACTTCGCTGATTGACAAAGTTCTTCCCAATGATAAAGAAGCGGGTGGCATTGCTTTGACTATCTTCAATGTTATTGAACAAGATAGGTATATTGTAAAGCTTGGCTGCTATATGGGAACAAATAGCAGCAGAGTTAGGCTCTTCACTGATCTTTCGTGCCGCTTTTGACGTGCTTTCAACCGGAATGTATTCTACGGATATTCCTTCAAAGTAATCCGTGAGGAACTTCTGACACTGCCGGAACGCAATATCCTTTGAATAAATACGACGAATATCTGTTAGCTTATCACATTTACTGGCGAAGGTAAAGTGAATAGGCATCAGAATCTCCGCTACAATTTTTACATCCTTCTCTGATAGCAAATCAATCGTTTCAATTACACTACCTTCCTGATTATTCTCAATTGGGACGATACCAAATCTTGCCCTTTCTGTTTCAACTGACTCAAATACAGAACGGATACTTCCCATTGCCATGTATTCACTGATCGCTCCAAACCGACTCTCAGCTGCCTGATGGGTAAAGCTTCCTTCCGGACCCAGATAGGCTATCCGTTCAGGAAGTTCAATATTCCGCGCAACGGCAAATATCTCCTGAAAGATAGCTTCAATGGCAGGACGTGTGAGTAAACCACTATTTAGTTGGGTGAGACGATCTACAATGGATTTTTCACGTTCCGGACGATAAATAATGGAATTATTGGCACGCTTTAGTTCTCCTACTTTTTTTACAACGTCCAGCCGTTGGTTAAGCAAATGAAGGATCTGTTCATCCAGACTGTCAATTGTATAACGTAGTTTGAGTAATTCGGTTTCTACAGAATCAGTTTGCAAGGGTACTTAAGTATTGAGTGAGCAAGATGATTAAATTCCTACATGCTAAGTTTGTTGAGACATCAGAAAAACTACGACACCAGCGTATCTTCCTCTTCCTTTATTTCTTCTGTTTCGGGTGCGTCTTCTGTGAAATCTTTTTCAATGCGAAGATTGTCAATAATAAATCGTTGACGATCTGGTGTGTTTTTGCCCATATAGTAACTCAAAAGCTTATGTATTGAGCTTTCCTTCTCAAGAATAACAGGGTCCAGACGAATATCTTCCCCAATAAATCTGGCAAACTCACTTGGCGAAATCTCTCCAAGACCTTTGAACCGTGTAATTTCAGGTTTATTGCCCAGTTTCCGAATAGCAGCCTGTTTTTCTTCTTCTGAATAACAATAAATGGTCTCTTTTTTATTCCGTACCCGGAATAGGGGAGTATCCAGAATGTAAATGTGTCCCTTCTTAACCAGATCCGGAAAGAATTGCAGAAAGAAAGTTAACAACAACAAACGAATATGCATTCCATCTACGTCTGCATCTGTGGCTATAACTACCTGATTATAACGCAATGAATCCAAGCTATCTTCAATATCCAGTGCGTGTTGAAGAAGGTTAAACTCCTCGTTTTCGTATACAACACGTTTGGTTAGACCATAACAGTTAAGAGGTTTTCCCCGCAAGCTGAATACTGCCTGATAGTCTACATTCCGTGCCTGAGTGATAGATCCACTGGCAGAGTCACCCTCTGTGATGAATAAAGTTGTATCAAAACGTTTATCATTCTTTTCATCAGAAAGATGGACACGACAGTCACGAAGCTTACGATTATGCAGATTGGCCTTTTTTGCCCGCTCATTAGCTATTTTACGTATACCTGCCAGTTCCTCACGTTCCTTCTTGGATTGCTGGATACGTTTTTCCAGAGCAGCTGTAGTTTCTTTGTTTCTGTGGAGGTAATCATTCAGATTCTTCTTAATGAAATCGTCCACGAACTTCTTCATGGTCATTCCATCCGGAGCAATATTTAGCGAACCCAGCTTAGTCTTTGTTTGAGATTCGAATACAGGTTCCTGAACACGAACAGAAATAGCTGCTACAACAGATGCCCGGATATCTGATAATTCAAAATTCTTCTTATTGGATTGAAAGAAATCGCGTATTGTAACTGCAAATGACTCTCTGAATGCCTGAAGATGAGTACCTCCCTGTGTGGTGTATTGACCATTGACAAATGAATAATATTCTTCACCATACGAACTTCCATGAGTCAATGCAAGTTCAATGTCTTCCCCTTTTAGATGAATAATTGGATAGCGTCTGCTTTCTTCATCAATTTTTCTGGACAGAAGATCATACAATCCTTTTGGTGAATGGTATTTCTGATTGTTAAAGATAACAGTTAAGCCTGCATTCAGGTAAGCATAGTTCCAGATCTGTTCTTCCAGAAACTGAGGAATAAAGTGGTAGTGTTTAAAAATGGTATCGTCTGGTTCAAAATATACCAGTGTTCCATTTTTTTCTTTGGTATCACTTTCAGGGGCATCTACTTTTAGAATACCTCGCTCAAACTCTGCTGAGCGGGTTTTTCCATCCCGGAATGCCTGTACTTTAAAATAGGTAGATAGGGCGTTCACTGCTTTTGTACCTACACCATTCAAACCAACTGATTTCTGAAAAACAGATGAATCATATTTACCACCTGTATTAATTTTGGAAACCACATCTACTACTTTACCCAGAGGTATCCCACGGCCATAATCACGCACAGTGACCCGCTTCTCTGTAACATCGATTTCGATTGTTTTTCCAAAACCCATTGTGTGCTCATCAATGGAATTATCTACTACTTCTTTAACCAGAACATAAATGCCATCATCAGGCGAAGCTCCATCTCCTAATTTGCCAATATACATCCCTGGACGCAAACGAATATGTTCGCGCCAGTCAAGTGATTTAATACTGTCTTCTGTATACGCCTGTGGTTGGGTTGCCATATAGGTTGCTTATTGTATAGTTAAGATTAATAGGCTGATTACTAGTATAAGCAGGTTCTTTTTTGGGGAATATGCCATTTGAGAGAATCTTGAACCTGCCTTCTATTTGCAAAATTAAATAAAAATTTCGTTTACCTCTATAAAACTTTTCCTCTTATTCTTTTTAGTGACGAACAAAAATATAAGTACTCTATTGAATTATACTGATTTATTGTCTGTTCTTTCTGTGTTAAATTGCTGTTTGTGAGTGCTTTGTGGTATGTGTTCGTGTGATTTGCCAAAGTGTTTTCAATAGATTTGAAGTGTTTTGTTTGTTTTGCAAACATTTTGTTTGTGAAATCCTGTTAATGTAAGGTTGTTTACACCCATTCTTTTTCCCAACTTTGTCAAGGAAAATATATTAATCATTACTAGTAGTGCTATTATCCAAAAAATGAAAGAAATGTCTACATCTGGGAAGATCGGAAGATGGCTTGGATATATTATCTTACTGAGTGCCTGTCGTCCGGCAGAGCAGAAAGAGCTGAAGATACCTCCATTGCCTAATGGAGAACAGGCTGTTATACAAACCAGTCTGGCTGCCTTGACAGATGCGATAGAAGATGAGCCTCGTAATGGCAGTTATTATTTCAGGCGAGCAGCTTTATATGAACAGGCACATCGGTATGGTGAGTCACTGCAGGATATTAACAAGGCTATTGAATACCGAAGCACCAATGAAGCCTATGGACGTTATTATGTATTGCGTGGACGTATTTATCTGTTGCAAAACAAGATAGACCAGGCTTATGCGGATGCAGTACAATCTGAAAAGCTTGGTGCCCAGTCAGCAGCAGCTTATTTACTTCGAGGTCAAATGTATGCCATCAAAGGAAAGTATACAAATGCAATGAATGCATTAAAAGAAGCAAAACAGATGACGCCTTTTGATCCTCAGGTATATTATTGGGAAGCTAATGCTTCTGCAGGATTAGGGGATACAGCACAGGCTATCTCACTATTTCATACAACTTTACAGACCCGCAAAGATTATATCCAGGCATATAATCGATTGACTGAGATCTATGCAAAACAAAGGGATTTCGTAACTGCCAAGCAATATGCGTATGCAGGATTAAAAATAGATTCAAACAATGTTCTGATCAATAACAATCTGGGATCAATTTATCGGCTATCCAAGCAAACAGATAGTGCTGTTTATTGTTTTCAACGCTCTTTGAAGCGTGATACCTCACAACATAATCTCAATTATGAATTGGGCAGAATATTCTTTGACAAGAAAAACTACTGGACTGCTACTCCTTATTTTGAGAAGCTAACTACACAATTTGCCAAATATCCGGATGTACCGGAATTGTTGGCTGTTTGCTATGATCTTACTGGTCAGGAGCGTGGTAAGATGGAGTCATTACAGGCTGTATTAGCTGTAGATAGTACAGATAAGAAAACGATCCTCTTGTATGAAGCACTCAATCGGAGGATTACTTATAAGCGCCGGCAGATGGTTATGGATTCACTGGCAACGAAAAAGCAACAGATTATTAATATTGCGCCTGTTGAAATACGGAGAAGGTAATAATATGTAATTTGTTCAAATTACTGCATAAAGAAAAAGCCATCTGTAAATCAGATGGCTTTTTCTTTAATCAAACAAAATATTTTAAACGAATTACTTCTTTCTCGGACAGATAGCGCCAGTGACCACGAGGAAGATCCTTTTTCGTCAATCCTGCATACGTCGTTCTATCCAGTTTTACAACTTTATAACCCAGATGTTCAAAAATACGACGAACAATACGGTTACGTCCCAGATGAAGTGCAATTCCTATAAATTTCCTGTCTGGAGAAACAATGGCTAAGTCATCTACTTTGGCTACACCATCTTCTAACTCAACACCATCAATGATTGCCTGATAATCTTCAGGTGTAATAGGACGGTCAATTTCTACCTCATATAGTTTCTGAATCTCATTGGATGGATGAGATAGTTTTTCAGCCAGTTCTCCATCATTGGTAAGTACCAGGAGGCCTGTAGTATTTCTATCGAGTCGTCCTACCGGATAAATGCGTTCCTGGCATGCATTACTAACCAGCTCCATTACCGTTTTGCGTTCTTCAGGATCTTCGGTTGTCGTAATATAGTCTTTGGGTTTGTTCAGGAGTACATATACCATTTTCTCACGGCTCAATGTACGATTGCCATATTTTACAACATCTCCTGGTTTTATTTTATAGCCAAGCTCGTTTACTACATTTCCATTAACTTTGATTTCTCCGGATTCAATCAACACATCAGCTTCACGACGTGAACAAATTCCAGCATTGGCGATATAGCGGTTTAACCGAATGTCAGCCTCATCAGGTATTGAATCCTGTTTGGTTTTGCTCTTGCTTTTTCCGCGTCCTTTATTTCTTTTATCGAATCCCTTTAAATCATATTCTGGAGGAGTTTGTTTTTTCCCTTCAAATGCATAGGCTCCTGTATCCTCTTGATCTTCTTTAGGTGCACGATATTTCTGTCCTGTAAATCGTTCATTCCGATTATCTGTTTTATTGGTCTTACGGAATGGCTTCTGTTCAGATTTATCAGAAAAATTATCTCTTTTTTGACGTTCAGACTTTATCTCTTCGGAAGAAATATCTTTATTGAAGGATTTACGTCTGTCTGAGCCCCCAAAAGCACCTGTTTTCTTAGATCCGTATGGTTTCTTATCTGTTTTATCAAATGTGTTTCTATCTCTTCTGTCATCAGATCTTTCATCTGAGCGATATACCTTTTTGAAGGGCTTATCTGATCTGTCAAATGATTTTCTCTCTCGGTCAAACGGTTTATCTGACTTGTCAAACGATCTTTTTTCCCGATTAAAAGGTTTGTCAGATTTGTCGAATGATTTTTTCTCACGATTGAAAGGTCTGTCAGAGTTGGATGGGCGATCAAACGACTTTTTCTCATCGCTAAATGGTTTGTCTGACTTAGTAAATGCTCTTTTTTCCCGATTGAAAGGCTTATCTGACTTGAAAGAGCGGTCAAATGACTTATCTGATCTATCAAAAGATTTCTTATCCCGGTTGAAAGGTTTGTCTGAACGGTCGAATGATTTTTTCTCGCGGTTAAAGGGCTTGTCTGAGTTGAAAGATCTTTCTGATTCTCCTTCGTTACGTTTGCGAAAATTGGATGGTTTTTTACCAAACTCTTTTTTCTCTTCTCCTCTACGAAATGAGCTTTTGCGATTGTCATCGCCTTCTTCACTTTTACGAAAAGATTTTTTGAAAGGCTTGTCGTTGCTAAAATTGCTTGAGGAACGACGGTCTTTAAAGGAAGAACCGCCTGTTGATTTACGTTTGTCTGAAAACTCGGTTCTTTTGCCAAAAGATTGTTGTCCTTCCTCATTTGAATTGCGGTTGGAAGTAGACTTTCTGTTGGAAAATGATTTAGAAGGGCGATTGTCATTCTTCTGGGATCTAAAAGACCCCGATGCATTCTCTTTTTTTCTCATGTGCATGCAGTATCACTACTGTATTAAACTAAATGAATGTACTTGATAGTATTCTATTGTATGGTGAGAAACAGAATAGCCTGTTTCTATTCGAAAATTTTCGCAAGTTACGACTTTTATTCTGATAAAATGTTTTTTCGTTTATTTATGCTGTTAAAATAAATAGATAGAAGACGAAAATAGTACTAACATGGTGTATTCTAGCCATGTATATTTCATAGTAATCAGGTGCAATAGCAACTATTATTTTGCAGAGTCGTCTTTTGTGTGATCTGGTGTCTGGAGCTGGGCTGCAATTTCCGGATTTATTTCGTTTTCGGTAGTGGCAAAATCTTTAGGTTGAGGAAGATCCCGCATGCTTTGAATTCCAAAATATTCCATAAATTTTTTGCTTGTTCCATATAAGAGTGGGCGTCCCAATGTTTCTGCCTTTCCCATTATTTCAATAAGTTCTTTGTCGAGTAGCTTCTGAATAGCATAGTCACAGTTGACCCCCCGTATGTGTTCTAGCTCGGTTTTGGTGATAGGTTGTTTGTAGGCAATAATAGCTACTGTCTCCAATGCTGCGGTTGATAATCGTTTCTTGGCAGATTGTTTTAGCAATATACCAATACTGGCCTGGTAGGCAGGTTTAGTAAGAAACTGATACCCTTCTGCAATGTGATAGATACCAAATGTGTATTCATCCGATTGATATTTGTGAAGTAGATCCTGAATGGCATTTTCGATGTCTTCCTTTGGGATATCTGCCTCAAACATTTCTGACAAACATTGTTGTATATCTACTATCTTGATGGGTTGTGCCGAGCAGAAGATCAATGCTTCAACGTGGTTTTGCAGAAAGTTCACAGTGGAATATATTTAGTTTGATACCTATACTACAAAGATACAAAGCATCTTTGGAAAAACACAAGGCTTACTATGTTCACAAAAGCGATTGTGAGCATAGTAAGCCTTGCAAGATCAATAACGTATAGGTTAGTTGGATTTTCTCAGTTTCGCTTCAATAGAATGAAGTGTATGAGGAACAGCACGGAGACGTTCTTTTGGAATAAGTCTTCCTGTATCAACACATACGCCATAGGTACCATTCTTGATACGAATCATGGCATTTTCAAGTTGTTGAATAAATTTTTGTTGTCTTGCTGCTAATTGGCTCAGGCTTTCTCTCTCCATTGAATCAGCCCCATCTTCCAGGAGTTTGGAACTTCCTGTTGTGTTGTCTGTTCCGCTGTCATTTCGCTTACTAAGCTGATCTTTGATATAATTCAGCTCATTACGAGCCAAGTCCAGCTTTTGAGAAATGATACCTTCAAATTCTCTCAACTCGTCTTCTGAGTAGCGCATTTTTTCTTCGGCGTTGTTCATAGGGCTGCTCGTTGCTTTTTTATATGGAAGATAATTGTAGTTTAGATACTTAATAGGCAGCTGGCCAACTAAATTTTGCGCGAATTTATACTTTTTTACTGAAAAATAAAATTGTTTTTTTTCTTACAAGCACAATACATTTTGCGCATCAGATACTCTGAATAAGCATTTTTATAATGGCAGCTTGGGGAATAACTGTTTTTATGTATAATTTTTTTCAAATCCCAATTATAGTCCCATCACACTTCATATTAGTGGATTGGATTTGAATAAGAATTGTTGCATTTTTGGCGCAATTCTTACATTGATACGCTTTTTCTATATAAGGTAAACGTCAATAGAAAGAATATCTTGGAGCGAAGGGTAAAACGTGTGTAATCTTATTATGCTTTAAAGATGGCAATTGACAAAATTCTGGAAAACGTACTTCGATATATTGAGTCTCGTTTTGAGTTATTTAAGCTTGAAATAGAAGAGTCTGTTTCAATTGCTTTAGTCAGATTGATTCAGGGATTGATAATCGGTATATTAGGTGTATTTGTGTTATTATTTTTTAGTTGGGGTGTGGCAAATGCATTAAATGTCTGGTTAAATAGTACATTTGTGGGGTATTTTCTAGTAGGAGGGATCTATCTGATTTTAATGTTAGCTGTTCTTTCCAGATCCGGTGAAGAGAAACTAAAACAACAGATTGAAGGAAAAGTATCTGGAATGTTTGATAAGCAGAAGAAAAAGATAGATACGGAGGAAAATACCGAAGCGATGGTGGAAAATGATGTATACAGAAATAACTCTGAGATATAGAACTTTCACATATAATGGATTAACCATTTTAAAACTTTTTATTATTGGGTGTTATGACTACAAAATCAAGTATCGCTGACCGAAAAGCTTCTTTAAATCGGGCTACAGAAAAATATAAAAAAGCAATAGAAAACCAGGTAGGTGATTTAAAGGCTAATGCAGGAAAGATAGGAAAAAATGCCTTAATTATCGGAGGTACATTAGTGGCTGGTTATCTGATTGTAAGGATGCTTGTAGGGAAGGATAAAACTACAAAATTATCATTTGAAAAAGAAGAACGTAATCTCCCTGCTGCACCTGTAAAACGTGAATCTGCCATTGTAAGTTTGATCAAACAACAAATTGCGCTATTTTTGATCGCGATTGCGAAAGAGAAACTTCTTCAGGTAATCGAGCAACTAAGAAAAAATGATACCCAGCGTACTTGAAAAACTCATTCGTAACAGGAAGACAAACAAGAAAGCATTCGCAGTTTTGATTGATCCGGATAAAACAGATACTGTGCATTGCCATGGTCTTATCCGGCGTGCAATTGAAAATCGTGTGGATTTCTTCTTCATAGGGGGGAGCTTAATTGTAGGTGGAGGAATGAATCTACTCATTCGAAGTATAAAGGAACATTCTTCTATTCCTGTTGTATTGTTTCCCGGAAGTAATCTACATATTGACCCGTCAGCAGATGCTATTTTGTTTCTATCTTTGATATCCGGACGAAATCCTGATTACCTGATTGGACAACATGTAATTGCTGCTCCAATTCTGAAAAAAAGTCAGCTGGAGATATTGTCTACCGGGTATATGCTAATTGATAGTGGAAAACAAACGACAGTCTCTTATATTAGTAATACGACACCTATTCCCTATGACAAGCCGGATGTGGCTGCATGCACAGCTATGGCGGGAGAAATGCTGGGAATGAAATTAATCTACCTTGACTCTGGAAGTGGCGCACAAAAAACAGCTTCCCCTCAGATGATTGCTACAGTTCGGCGTTCGGTGGATGTACCTATCATAGTAGGAGGGGGTATTACGTCTGCTGCTCAGGCTGTTGAAAGTTTGCAGGCAGGGGCTGATCTGATTGTGGTTGGCAATGGTATCGAAAGAAATCCTGATTTGCTTCCTGAAATAGCTGCTCAGGTGCAGGCTTTGAATCAAGCTGCCATCGTTGAATAATCGGTTTTTAAAAGATATTTTGTTGAGTACTAGAAACAAAAATGTCCTTTCTATATAGAAAGGACATTTTTGTTTTGGATGGATTATTTTATGCTGAGTTTCTGGCCGCATTAATGATACCAAACATTGCACGTATAATCAGCTTATTGTATGCTTCTGTCTGTTCTGTACTTTTAGTTGTATCTGTATTGAGCATTTGTAATGCATATTGTTGTATAATAATCAAAGGCAATACAACCCGTTCCCTAACTGTAATGGATTGTCTGGTAATGGGGTTGCTTTCCAGCAAGGTCGAAGACTGTGATATTTCTAACAACAGGTTGTGGGTACGTTGAAACTCTTCCTCCATCTTATGCCAGAGTTCTCCATAGGTAGGATCATCTGCCATGTATTTAGTTACCGCATAATTAGATTTTGACAAGGACTGCATTGAGTTTTCTATCAGCGTTCTGAAAAACAGAGAGTGCTCATAGAGTTTTAACATCGCCTCTGTCTTACCTTCTTTCTTCAGTTTCTCTATTGCTGTTCCAAACCCATAGAATCCTGGTACGTTTTGTTTCATTTGTGCCCAGGAACCTACAAACGGAATAGCTCTCAGATCTTCAAAACGTAAGGCATCTCCCTGACCTCGTTTGGTTGGACGACTTCCTATATTGGTTTGGCCATAAAACCGGAGTGGTGTCATTTTATCCAGATAGGGGACAAATGTTGGATGATTCTTCAAATCAAGGTATGAATGATAAGAAATCTCCGCCATTTCTTCCAATAAGCCTTTTTCTTCGTCGCTAAGATCTTGTTCTGTGTCCTTGAATAAGTGATTTTCGAGTCCCGCTGTAAACAATTTTCCCAGATTATGCATAGCAGTAGCCACAGTGCCGTAATTAGAACTAATTGTCTGGCCTTGTATGGTCAGCTGGATTTCTTTGTCTTCAATTCCTTTGCCCAGCGACGCATAGAAGTTGTGGTTATTTCCACCACCACGTCCTGGAGGGCCTCCTCTTCCGTCAAAGAAGGTCACTTTGATACCATACTGACGCGACATACGGGTCAGTTCTTCTTTTGCCTGATAAATAGACCAGTTAGCACGTAAGTAGCCTCCGTCTTTTGTTCCATCAGAGAAGCCTACCATAATTGTCTGCTGATTTCCTCTATTGGTAAGGTGCTGACGGTAGTAGGGGTGCTGATACAGGAATTCCATAATACCTCCTGCATTTGCCAGATCTCCAACAGTTTCAAATAATGGTACAATATCTACTGGAATAGAATCAGTCTGATGAATGGTTTTTATCAGCGAGAGAACCTCTATTACATTTAAGGCAGTGTTGCAATTGCTGATGACATAGCGATGACAGCCTGCTTCTCCATTTAACTGCTGAATTTCCTGAATAGTACGAATAGAGCCAATGATGTCTTTGCTGGTTTCATCTTTGACATCCTCTGGTTTCGGGGTAATCTGTAAAGAAAGAAGATAGTCAATCTTCTGTGCTTCACTCAGTTGTTCGTATTCTTTTAGTTTTCCCTGAGCTGCAATCAGTTCATTCCAGGCTGCTGCATGCTTTCTGCTGTCCTGTCTTACATCCAGGCTGGCGAAATAGAAGCCAAACAAACGTACCTTAAAGATGAATTCATCCAACAGATCTAGAAATAGCCCATCATGTTGATGAATAAGAATCTGACGGGCTTCGGAAAGGTCGGCCAGGAGCTCTTCTGCTGAGTTATATTTTTCTTCTTCCGGATAGTAAATGCTATTATTGATCTTTTCTTCTGCCAGTGCAATAAGCCTTTCGACTCCATTGAATGTAAATCGTCTTTTCAGAAGGCGTAGATCTCTGTAATAACAACGTAAAACAGTTCGTCGAAGGTGTTGAGAAACTTTTAAGGTTATATCTGGAGTAACAAAAGGGTTGCCATCACGATCTCCACCAGGCCAGAATCCCAGTCTTATCAATTGATTATGAGGCCAGTCATATACACTAAAACGTAGACCTCTGATTAATTTAAGTAGAATTCGGGGAATTGCATAGTAAAAAACACTTTCCAGAAACCAGCTTAGGCTTACAGCTTCATCAAATGGGGTTGGTTTTTCCTGATTAATGAAGCCTGTTTTTCCCAGCTGGAGCAATAAATTATTGATTTCTCCAAAGTCATTACTACGAATAGCCCTTTCCAGTTCATTAATGATAGTGAGTACTTTTCCAGGATAGAACTGAGTAGGATGAGCTGTTAATACAATCCGTACACAATAATCAGAAAGTTTTTCCAGTAGCTTCTCCCGGATAGCCGTGTTATCTATGCGGTTTAATAGATGGTTGATTGATCCTTTTCCTTCTCTATCATGAATTTGGTCGAATGCCGCATCTTCAACAGAATCAAATAAAACTACTTGTCGTTCAATATATTGAATAAAGTTGAAAAGTAGACTTATCTGTTCTTTATGAGAGGACCCTTCCAGAAACTCATCAAAGAAATGTTCAATAATCTCTTTGGGGCTTTGTTCTTTAGTAAGACCTTCTTCACTTTGCTGTATAAGAAGAGGGAGCAATGTGCCTGTCCGAAATATATTCCGGAAGGGTAGACTCAAAAACAAGCTATTGAAGATATTGTATCGGGTAACTACAGCGTTCTGATATTGATCATTCATGGGTTGTAAGTATCAGGTAGAAATCCTGTATGGCTAGTGGGACTTACTCATAAAATATTCTTTTGTGCAAATGTAAAATATCAGGTTTATATTTTTTACAATAATTCAAATTAAAAATAAAAAAAGCCTTGGTATAATACCAAGGCCGTTGTAAGGAAGGTTTGTTAGGTAAGAACGGTATCTGTAAATAAGTAAAAACCCTTATATGTTCATCAGTGTTTCCCGGCGTCGCATTTTACCTGCTGGAATACCAAACATCATTTTGAAACGGCGACAGAAGTATGCAGTGTCTTTATACCCTACCTCGTGGCCAATCTCCCGAATACTTTTCTTGGTTGTACGCAGAAGTTTTACTGCCTGTTCCATGCGCTGATATTCAATGTAATCCTGAGGATTAATGCCTGTCAGCATTTTAAAATACTGCCCTACATAATCTTCTGATACATTGGCAACATTCGCTAATACCTTGTTAGATAGATCGCCTCCCAGATTTATTTTGATATGATTGAATATATCTATCAGACGAGGATCTTTGAAATAGGTACTGTTGGTTGCCAGCTTTTCTACAAACATACGGTTTTTCAATATATACCGCACGATTTCTACCACAATTTCATCTGTTTTTATTTGCGTTACCCGCTCTTTGCCTGGTAGGTCCTGAAGTTGTTCTGCTACCAGTTCCTGAATAGTCCGAAGAAGTTCCGGTACTCCTGAGATAATAAATGGAGGAATATCCAGTGATGCAAAGAAGTTTACAGAGTCAAATACCTTGGCTTCAAAGCTAACCTGTGAAAAGGAGTCACTTAATGCTCCAATCCGGGCAATGTCCCGATTGGCTGCAAAGTACTTCTCTTTATTGCTGACAAATTCTTCGTTGGTGATGGTAGTAGGATTAGCTCCATATGTGATACTCAATAGTTTACCTCCCGGAATGAATAAAACATCTCCTTCACTTACTTTTATATTGTCAGGCCCGTAAGATAATGTACCCTGGTGTAGTAAGATAATAGTATTTTCTACATCATAATAGTTTCTTACATGAATGGGCTGTAATAATTTAATGTTTTTGGCTTTTAAAAATTTGATGCCAAGAGATTCAATAATCTTGTTATAATCTTCCATACTGAGGTGCTTGGGTTGGAAAAATATGGATATATCGGTGAATAGTTGTATAATAAAGGAATAATATACAAAAAAAGTTCGGGGTGCTCGCTTTTTTAATTTTGCACAATTCTACGAAAGAAACAATTTAAAAACAAATCGTAGTAATAAAATTGGCCAAAAGTAAGATAATGCCTTATTTTCTATTTGAGAATATCCCGTGCGATTACAATTTTTTGTATTTCAGAAGTTCCTTCATAAATCTGTGTGATTTTTGCATCCCGCATAAGGCGTTCAACATGATATTCTTTGACATATCCATAGCCTCCATGTACCTGAACTGCTTCCACCGTTACGTCCATTGCAACCTGAGATGCATATAGTTTAGCCATAGATGCTGCACGTGCAAAATCGGCATGCTGATCTTTCAGATAGGCAGCTTTTAAACAAAGTAAGCGGGCTGCTTCAATCTGTGTTGCCATATCTGCCAACTTAAACTGGATGGCCTGATGATCTGCAATAGGCTTTCCAAAAGCCTGACGTTGTTTGGCATATTCTACTGCCAGTTCATAGGCTCCTGATGCAATTCCCAATGCTTGAGAGGCTATACCTATACGTCCTCCGCTCAGCGTTTGCATGGCAAATTTAAACCCGAATCCATCTTCTCCAATTCTGTTTTCTTTTGGAACTTTTACATCTGTAAACATCAAAGAATGTGTGTCAGATCCTCTGATGCCCAATTTGTTTTCTTTTTTTCCTACCTCAAATCCAGGTGAATCACGTTCTACAATCAGGGCGTTGATGCCTCTGTGCCCTTTTTCCGGATAGGTTTGAGCTATAACCAGATATACAGAAGCTGAACTGCCATTGGTAATCCAGTTTTTAGTACCATTCAGCAAATAATAGTCGCCCATGTCGACTGCTGTAGTACGTTGCGAGGTCGCATCAGAACCTGCCTCAGGCTCAGAGAGGCAGAACGCACCTATAATTTCGCCTGTTGCCAGACGTGTCAGATATTTTTGCTTTTGTTCTTCTGTCCCATAGTTTTCCAAACCCCAGCATACCAATGAGTTGTTTACGGACATACATACTGATGCGGAAGCATCAATTTTGGAAATCTCTTCCATCGCTAATACATAACTGATGGTATCCATACCTCCACCTCCATATTGTTCACTCACCATCATTCCCATAAATCCTAGTTCTCCCATTTTGCGGATTTGTTCTTTAGGAAAAATCTGGTGTTCATCACGGTCTATAACACCGGGTAAGAGTTCTGTACGTGCAAAATCTCGTGCTGCAGCCTGCACTGCCAGATGTTCTTCGGATAAGTGAAAACTAAGAGGAGAGGAGATAAATGTATTTTCCATTAAAAAGTCTGATTTTTAGTAAATTGTATTTTGATGAAGGTTTTTAAAAATAATATTGGTTCTATACAACCATTTTCTTTGAGGCTACTATGCTTTTTCTGTTAAATCTTTCTCAAATCTTCTGAGTATAGACCTTATATACCTTTAGTGATTCTGTTGTTTTGAAATAAATTATAAATAAAGTTCAATTTATCCATCAAGTAGTCATAAATTTATAGCATATTTTTAACTTTGCAAATAAAAAATCGGAAATTGAATATTTCCGATTTAGATGGCTATCATGCTTTATTCGTTTGGAAAAGTTCTATAGAATAAATCCTAATAATAAGCCTACTACCACAATAATAGGATGAGGTATCTTTGTAAAGTTAAGAAGTAAAAATGTAGTAACGATTACACTTATGTCAAGGATATTACCTGCTGATGGCTCAAACATAGGTATTACGGCAGACACAATTAATCCGGTTGACGCTGCATTGATTCCTTCCAGAGAAGCCCGGACTACACGGTATTGTTTAAGCTGATTCCAGAAGCGATACACAAAGAATATCAAAAATGTACCAGGCAAAAATATACCAGCTGTAGCTGCCATACTGCCCAGTAATTGTCCGGGTATACCATAATCACGCATGGCAAGTGTACCAATAAAGGCGGTAAAGGCAAAAACAGGTCCTGGTACTGTTTGTGCAATGGCATAACCGGACAGAAACTCTTCCTGTGTGAGGTATTGCTTTTTCTTAAAGAGAACGAACTCCGTAAACATCAACGGGATTAGCACTTGTCCTCCTCCAAAAATCAGACTGCCATTTCGGTAAAAGTTCTCAAACAAACGTATTGGTAGCCAGCGGGTAATCCCACCAATGATAGCTGCCACCACTAGTATAGCCAGCCAGAGTAAAAAGTTAGACCATTGGATCTGAAGAGGATCTTTGTGTTCCTGTCGTTCAAGTTTGTTGAATTGAACAGCTGTAGTGATACCTCCAATCAGTAAAACAATGGGTGGGATATATGGTGACTGAAATATCAGACCTAATATAGCTGCTACAGAACCAATCCCTACACGCATTGCATTGGTAAAGACTTTACGACCAATCTGAAAGCCGGCATAAATCATAAATCCCACTGCCATGGGTTGTATAAAGTGAGTAAAATCGAGCGAAATCTGATGCGCCTGTAAATAATTGATGGATAAAGCTGCCGCGGTCATAATAGCAACGGCTGGAGTAATCCATACTAATAAGGTGAGATAGGCAAGATTAGGACCTCCAATTTTAAAGGCAATGGCAGTCAATGTTTGTGTAGAGGACGGGCCAGGAAGAATGGAGCAAAGTGCAGTTAGTTCCATTAGTTCTTCTTCTGTGACATAGGCTCTTTTTTTAACGAGCACTTCCAGATACAAGGCCAGATGGGCTTGAGGGCCTCCCATAGCCGTAATTGCCAATATAAATACGTCCTTCAGAAAGATAAAATACCGTATCCTCCTGACTTTTTCACGGGGAGGAGTAGGTAGTTTTAGTGAAGGACGTATATCAATCATTAGTAGGTGGCTCTAATATGTAAGTCAGTACAGCCAATAGTGCATATGAATAGCTGTAATATAGATTTCTATTTCTTTTTCAAGCCTAATTCAATAAGACGTTCGTTAAGAAATTCGCCTGCTGTCATATCTGCAAACAATTTAGGATGTGCCTCATCAATGCAGGATGGCAAACAAGTCAGATCCATTTCCGAACGGGGGTGCATAAAGAATGGCATAGAGAACCGGGATGTTTTCATCTTTTCTTTAGGTGGATTTACAACCCGGTGTATCGTTGATTTCAATTTATTATTTGTGAGACGGTCCAGCATATCACCAACATTGACAATCAATTGTTCTGGTAGAGCTGTGATTGGAATCCAGGCTCCATCCCGGCGGAGTACTTGTAATCCTTCTGCACTGGCTCCCATGAGTAGTGTAATGAGATTAATATCTCCATGAGCCGCAGCGCGTACAGCATCTGCGGGTACTTCATCCGGATTTTCAATAGGAAAGTAATGTATAGATCTCAGAATGCTGTTTCCATTTTTTACTTTATCATCAAAGTAGTGTTCATCGAGGCCTAAATACAAAGCAATAGCCTGTAACATGGCTATTCCTGTTTTTTCCAGCTGTTTATATACAGTCAGTCCTATTTCTTCCAGTTCCGGAAATTCGGCAGGCCATACATTGGCAGGATATTCATTTTTAACAGGGTCATTATCTGTTACATGCTGTCCTATATGATAAAATTCTTTTAAGTCAGGCGTTTTGAAACCCTTGGCTGTCTCTTTACCTTTTCCTATATATCCTCTTTGGCCATGAAGTTCTGGAAATTCATACTTCTTTTTCAATTCATCTGGGGAGTAGAAGAATCTTTGAAATGTATCGTATAATTTACTTGAGAGTTCTTCTGTTAAATAGTGATTACGAATGGCTACAAAACCAATCGCATTATATGCTGCACCCAGATCTGCAACAAATTTTGCTTTTCGTACAGGATCGTCGGATGTAAAATCAGACAGGTCTAGTGAGGGGATTTCCGAATAAAGGATTTCGTTCATTTGAAAAATGAATTAGGTTTTGTTTGTTGTGTCGAAAATAACGGATAGTCAGTTAGATACAGAAATTGTACTATGGGTTTTCTCAACGGACTATACTTTATTGGGAATTATAATTCCATATATTCAGTTTTCTGTAATTACAGTGCGCGGAAAGAGCCTATGTATAACAGTAGCTATCTTTTCGCAAAGTAATAAAGATTTTATGAATGAAAGAATGATTTATTGCAGGAAATCCGATAGCTTTGGCAAGTTTCTGAAGATTTTTTAGTGCTATCGGTTTACTCTGTTATTCCATAGGATGGCATGAAAATGGTGGCAGGTTTAATACAGGCTAATTATAAATAAATAATTGTATATACATACAAACTTTTGCCGTTTACACATCACTTTTAATGAAACAAACCATGAACAGACGTGTTTTTCTTTCCAATTCCGCACTACTTGGTTTTGCGGGTTTATTACTTCCAAAATCATTTTTTGTAGAGCCTAAAGAGATTTTTACATTGCCAGCTCTTCCTTATGGATTTGATGCATTGGAACCTCATATAGATAAGATGACTATGGAAATACACCATGATAAGCATCACAAAACTTATGTTGATAATCTGAACAAAGCGATTACGGGTACTCCTCTCGAAAAACAGAGTCTGGCTGATATTCTAGCAACAGCGAGCAAACATCCGGCTGCTGTTCGTAACAATGCAGGAGGGCACTATAACCATTCTATGTTCTGGTCTATTATGGCTGCTCCCAATACCAATAAACCTTCAGCTGAATTAGCTGCAGCTATTGATAAAAAGTTTGGTAGCTTTGATAAGTTCAAGGAAGAGTTTAATAAAGCAGCTACAACTCGCTTTGGATCAGGCTGGGCATGGTTGATTGTTACGGCTAAAGGTGAACTGGCAGTGACTTCAACTCCTAATCAGGACAATCCATTAATGGACGTAGTTCCTGAAGCTGAAAGAGGGTATCCTGTTTTTGGAATCGATGTATGGGAACATGCTTACTATTTGAAATACCAGAACAAACGGGCTGATTATGTAACTGGCTGGTGGAATGTATTGAACTGGAATGCCATTAACCAACGGTATACAGAAGGTGTAAAGTCAAAGAAGAAATAAAGCTTTAAGGTTATACCAAATAAAAAATCCCGTACGAATACGGGATTTTTTATTTGGAGACTGTTTATTTTCGTTTTTTTATGGATATTGCTTTCTCTGTTTCTTTATTCTGGACTTCCTGCTCCAGTTCTGAGTACCATGCTTCTCCATACTTGCGAATGAGTGGATTCTTAAGAAATTTATATACAGGTACTTTAAGCGATTCTCCTAATTGACAAGCTGCATGGCATATTTGCCAGCGATGATAGTTAATAGCATCCCACTGATCGTATTTGGTGATGCGAATAGGATACAGATGACAGGAAATAGGTTTGTGATAATCTATTTTACCATCCAGATGGGCCTGTTCTATAGCACACTTTAATACTCCTTTTGTGTCATAAATAGCATAGGCACATTCCCGGTTTCCAATGGTAGGAGTGGAATAGTCACCTTCAAAATCTTTGATCCATTTGCCTTGTTCTTCAATAGCTTTTCGTCCTTCTTCACTCAGATAAGGTGCAACTACAGGATAAATAGTCTCCAGAATGGCTAACTCGTCCTCATCCAGAGGAGCTCCGAGATCTCCTTCTGTACAACAGGCGCCTTTGCATTTTTCCAGATCACAAACAAACTGTTTTTCAGCAACGTCATCGCTGATATAGGTATTTCCAACAACTAGCATCCGATTTGATTACAATTAATTTTTGCGTTTTAGAAACTAACCTTATATCTCTAAAAAAAGTTTAGGCATAAGGATTTGCAAAGGTAGAGAAGTTCCAGAAGAAGAATACATAGACAGGAGAAATAAAATCATCCATTCTGATCTGCTTTCAGAATGGATGATAGTTATTGAGCCAGGGAAAAGTTTTTTTTACTATCTGTATCCGGAGCTTTATCTGCAGCAAGGGATGGCGCAGGTGTGAATTTGTTATTCTGCATGTTAAGTGTGCATTTTAATAGTTGTTCCTTCTTCCAGATTAGTTCAAACGGTTGTACATCAGATGGCATCTCAACAGCAAGCGCAAATGCCTTTAGGTCAGTGCGGGGAGACGCAGAGCTTAGTAGTTGGTAATATATTTTGGCATTTCCTTCATTGATGCCTTGTTTCTGCTCCATAGCTATTTCTATGAGAGATGGAATGGTATAACAAGGGTATTCCTTATGGTCTGTCCCTACAATACGGGCATAGAGAGGTGTTGTGTTTTCTACCTGAGCATTGAGTTCATAGGTGTTGGGGTTGCGACGCGAAATCTCAAACAACAATACTCTGTGATTGGATTTGGGTTTGTAATTCTGATCTGTACCTACACATTTCTGGCAGGCAGACAGATGAACCTCCACCATACGGTGAATTTTAATGGTCATCTTTTCTGTTACTATCTTTCCCAAGAGAATTTCTTCCGGAACAACTACAGGCGCAGCCGCTGTTGGAATTGCTACTTTGGGCGTACTCTTTTTTCTTTTGCTTTTTACATTTGTTTGAGCTGATAGTTCAAGCTGGTTTAGCCAACAGGCTAGGAAAACAATAAGTATGGACGTTTTCATGACTTATTACCGTGAGCATGACGGCAATTGAATGAATAGATAACACTAATGTACAGGAAGTGGCTTGTGGTAATCTTATAATGAATAATGCTCAGAAATGACAGATCTTCAAATACAGAAGTGCCGTCTAAAAAGAAAAAGGAACGAAGTATAGTACTTTCGTTCCTTATAATCAAGCTTTTATGTAGTTATTTTACTCGACTGTAACAGATTTTGCCAGGTTTCTCGGCTGATCCACATTACAACCACGCATTACAGCTATATAATAGGATAGTAACTGCAATGGAATGACCGATAGGAGTGGCATTAACGCTTCATGCGTATGTGGAATCTCAATGATAAACTCAGCCATTTGAGAGATAAGTTTATCGTTTTCGGTTACTACTGCTATGACACGTCCTTTGCGTGCTCTTACCTCCTGGATATTGGAGACGATTTTTTCGTAACTGCTGTCTTTGGTAGCAATAAAAACGACAGGCATCTCTTCATCAATAAGCGCAATCGGACCATGTTTCATTTCTGCTGCCGGATAGCCTTCTGCATGAATATAGGAAATCTCTTTCAGTTTCAGTGCACCTTCGAGTGCTACAGGAAAGTTATATCCACGTCCCAGAAATAAAAAGTTACGCGCATCTTTAAACAGATCACTAATGTATTCAATTTGTTTGTGATTGCTCAGAATCTTCTCAATTTTTTCAGGAATAGTTTCCAGTTCTACCAGCAGTTTACGATAGTCTGTCTCAGAAATGGTACCTTTTGCTTTAGCAAGAATGATTCCCATCATAGTCAATACTACCACCTGAGCCGAGAATGCTTTGGTACTGGCTACTCCAATTTCCGGACCTGCATGGGTATATGCACCTGCATGGGTAGCACGGGGTATAGAAGAGCCAACTACATTGCAAACACCAAAGATAATAGCTCCCTTAGATTTTGCTAACTCAATAGCTGCCAGCGTATCAGCCGTTTCTCCCGATTGAGAAATGGCAATAACAACATCTCCTTCATTGATGACAGGGTTCCGGTAACGAAATTCGGATGCATATTCTACCTCAACCGGAACACGGGCAAATTCTTCAAAGATATATTCAGCTACCAGACCAGCATGCCAGGAAGTTCCACATCCGATAATGATAATACGGCGTGCATGAATCATCTTAGTAAGATATTCTCGTAATCCACCTAATAACAACTGTCCTGTTGCCGAGTTGACACGGCCACGCATGCTGTCATGCACGGAACGAGGTTGTTCAAATATTTCTTTTAGCATGAAATGTTCATATCCCCCTTTTTCGATAGACTCCAGTTCCATCTCCAGTGTATGGATATAAGGGGCAATAGACTCATCTTCAATGGTTTTAATTGTGAGACTATCTTTTGATAACACAGCAATTTCGTAGTCATCAAGATACACTACATCATTAGTATATTCTACAATCGGAGTGGCATCAGATGCAAGGAAATATTCTTTTTCTCCTACACCAATTACCAGCGGACTACCTTTTCGGGCTGCAAACAAGGTATTCGGGTGGTCTTTGGACATAATCACAATCGCATAGGCTCCGACTATTTCCTTCAGCGCTAGCCGAATTGCTTCTTCCAGTGAGCAGTTGACTTTCTCCTGGACATGCTCTATAAAATGAATGAATACTTCAGAATCTGTCTGGCTTTGAAATACATGCCCATGATTGATCAGTTCCTGTTTCAGAGAACTATAGTTTTCAATGATACCATTATGAATCATTGCCAGGTTCTTACTGAAAGAATAGTGAGGGTGGGCATTGACATCATTAGGTTCTCCGTGGGTAGCCCAGCGTGTATGACCAATGCCAATGGTTCCATTTACATTGGTGTCTGCCAGAAAGTCTTCCAGATCACTGACTTTACCCTTTTTCTTGTAAACGTTGAGGCTTTGTTCGTTTAACAGGGCAATGCCTGTACTATCATATCCTCTGTATTCCAGACGTTTTAATCCCTTAATCAAAATAGGATAGGCCTGTCTGTAGCCTGTGTATGCTACGATACCGCACATAATGAAAGTAGTAAGTTTTAGTAATTAAAAATGGAAAAGTTTAAAAAATGAGTTGTATTTCTATAAACGTAAACTGACTTAAAAGGATGCTTGGAATAGCAGGCCTTACAAAGCAAGCCAGGCTATTTACTGCCTATATGATACATACTTTGGGTGTAAAGATATTCTTTTTCTGTGAACGTAGGGAGTTCGTTCCAAACAAGGGCTCAATAGAATGGGGTGATACAGAAGATATTCAGGTGACTGAATACAAAAAAAGATGCCTACTTAACGTCTGATAAAACCGGAAGAAGCTTATTTAATGCGCCAATCCAGTTGTTGGATTTTACACAAATCTCTTTCTGTGTTTGTTGGTCAAAAATGGTGATGTGGACGTTTGTATAAAATAAAAATGAGGTTTCTTTTATCGTTTTTCGGGAATCTGATGGGCTTACCTTATAGCCAATCTCATTCAATACTTTAATCACATCAGGTTTTCGTTTAATAAAATGCCAATATGCTTTGTCCTGGCGTATTCCCACAAATGTATAGTCAGTATACAGATAGAATCGTAGATCATCTTTTAAAAATACTAAATGTGGCATAAAGCGTTCAACATAATCATTGTGAAGGTCAAAGCAAGAAAAAAGAATAAAGAATCCCATAAATAACCCATTAAAAAAAGCTTAAAATTTCTCTGTTTACTCAATAGAAATAAAACAAAGAAGAGCTTTGGCCAATTGGTAAAGCATAGATAAGTAATGTGTTGTATATCAGTGTATTGTAAAAGAAAAATACCCCAAAATAGGTATTGAAGGTTAAATATAGAGAGCTTACTTTTGATAAGTTATTGATAGTAAGTATGTTTTGTGTGTAGGAACTCTGGCAAAAGTAAATCAGAAGATAATTCAAGCCACCACTCTATATGAAAGTTACTCTAAAGTCTAATCTGCCACTGAGAAAAATCACAGTGGGTACACTGGCTGGTATTGTTACCGGAGGGATAATTGCATGGATAGAAGAATCTCTACAAGTGAATGTTCCCGCAGGTGCTGCTGCCATTCTGGCTGTTGTAGTTTCATTCTGGGTATCTTATTCTATTCCATTATATAGTCAGGAATTGATTACTTTAGAATTAGAAGATCTGGAACAAATACCTCATTCTACATATAGAGAAGTTGTTCTAGAAAAAGAAGAAATGGAAGATTCTTATATGATTGGCTAAATAATTACTTTAAATAGTCTGTGTTAACTTTTTTGCAGACAAATTGTTATGTTCAGGTTATTCAAGTGTAACTAATTGCTGAATAACCTGAATGGATAACGGGAGTTTTTATAAAGTTATTTCTTAAATGCCTTATAGACTGGATTTGCTTTCATTTCTTTTTCTTTTTCGGTCTCGATTTTTTTGAATTCTTTATCGAAGTCTCCTGTGAAGTTTTGCTTTATTGTTGTGACACCAAGCTTTTCCAGGCAAAACAAGAAGCGATTTAAAGCTTTCTCTCTTTCTTTATCTTTGGAATAGGTAACTGAATACCAGAATAACTGTGCTGCAAAATCGTATATTTCGAGATCCATTGCGATATCTGCATATTTATAAGTGTCATTTATGAAGGTTTTCTTGTCTTTAAAAAGAGTTCCTATTTCCTGTCTTCGGAAAAGTAAATAGCCTTCTTTGGCATTACTTGCTCTAACATCCAGTGAATAAAGGGGATTAGCTTTAAATATACTGGCTTTGGCATGATCCCAATCTGATCTGTCTTCAGGTTTTTGTTTATCCTGACTGATAGCAAGCATATTTTGGGAATAATATAATTCGTAAAGCGCCCAAGCTGAGTTAGGATACTTTTGTAATATATCAGTATAGATTTCTATAGCTTTTTGGTAATTACCTTTATCATGTTGAGCAATCCCTTCCTGTATGCTGGCATTCAATTGCTGATTAAATAATTGGAGTCTACCTGATAGTTCCTTTAAATAACTGTTCGCAATAGATTTAGAGTCTGAATAAATCTGAACGATTTCCATATAACGGATAGCATGGTCAAACTGACCCTGAGATATCAGAAGAAAGATCTTGGATATAGGTATTAATTGATTTTCTGCACTCATCTCCAATGTTGCTCGCCAGTAAGTGGGGTTCTGGCTGGTTAGAGCAGTTATATTTTGAGCATTTGAGAAGTTTTCGGATGAAACTAATGTTCCAAAGCTTTTAACTCCAGCAAATTTATCATCGACAATTGTCTGATAGGCACTTAAAACAGGCAGTACTTCACTTGTTGCCCAATTTTTGAGTAATCTGTACTTTTCCTCCAGGGAAGCGGTTTGGTATTCTCTCTGTTTTTTTTCTTCTGGTAGTTCAATATTTTCAAATGATGCATCTGGCATTCCATCTTTTATATTGAAGGAAATTAAAAGCGGAAAGTCTACAAGCTTTGTATTTTCAAAAGGAATAGAATTTGCTTTTTTCAAAAATTCCTCCTCTTGTTCTGATCCAAGCTTGGGTTTGGAGTAAACTTTTATCGTGGGTTTACCTGTTTTGTGGCCAACCAGCAGAATTGCAATTTCCTGACTGGCAGGAATAGTAGCAAATTCTTGCTCTGCCAGATCAAGTACTGCCTTTATTGATTGTATATACTTATCCTGATTAATATTTACCTCTGCTATTTTATCATTGGATAAGAATACAATAATTGGGGTAGGTTTAGATTGTCCATGTAGTGAATAGCTTAACAACAATGCAATAAATAGTTGGTGGAATTTTTTATGCATAGATCTTTTCTGACTCTTTTAAGATTTTTTATAGTATGAGTGGACTGCAAAGTACTTTTAAATAGCAACAACAGAAAAGCTATTGTAATGGGAAAGTTACAAGTGGGATATTTAATGTGAAGTTGAGTTTCTTCACATATACGGGGAAGCATATTTGAATGAATACTAAACTATTGGTCAATAATGAGTAAGATGATTAGTTTGTTCTTACTACATACACCTTTAGGTTAACTGCATAGGACAAGCGTTTAAACCCACACTTTGCTGTTTGAGTCAATTGCTTTTTAGAACTTATGTTTTTACTTAGTAAGTAATAGCAGGCTTTCGGGGAAGCAGATTTATATTACTTCTATCTTTCTCTTCTTGATCTGAAGAATCTCGCCATACGCCACTGCTGCCTTATGCACCTGTACAGTCCAGTCATCAGCAGCGTTCTCATTGGCGCCATCTGAAATATATTTCAGGCATAAGAAAGGAATATTCTCTTTTTGTGCAATCATTGCCAGTGCATAGGCTTCCATATCAACCAAATTGTAATCAGTAGCTAAGTGCCCCATTTCAAAATTATCACCAGTGCCACAAATACCTTTTTCGAGGCCTTCCATTTCTAAACCGTATGCTAAAATAGGTGGCAGATCAGAGAAGGGTGTTTCATATTTCTGGAAACCTAACCCTCTTACATCCATATCACGCTGCACAAAATGTGTACAACAAATGACCTCGCCTTTTTGAAACTGAGCACTGCCTGCAGATCCCAGATTGATAATCAATTCTGGTCTGTTTTTCTGAATAGCCTTGGTAAGCGCGTATGCTGCATTTACCTTACCAATACCTGTAATTACCTTGGTATATCCATCAAATACTTCTGCAGCTTCAGAATCTAACGCAAAGGTAAAAAGGACAGTATCTATAGAGAATACCTTGTATTTATTGATTATTATCATTCGTATTTGGTTTTAACAATCTGTTCTGAAAGTAGTATATCGTACTACAATACAATACCTGACGTAGTTGCTGTTGTAGTATTTTATCAGACAATTTTGTGATCTTCTGTAAGCCTGCCTTTATTACAAGTTGGTTTGTTCCCTCAAAAATATTCTTATTCAGTCAGTTTAACTATGTTGAAGATATGTTTTTTGATAAAATAGTCTCAGAGTGTCACTGATTATGTTCCCTTTATCATTATTATACCTATGCTGAAAACAATCCTGATTTTCTCTATTGTTTCACTGACAGTCTTCATTTTGGGGATACAGTTGTGGATTTTTCGTTATCTGGCTGATGTTGGTCGGGCACACCCAATAGAGCAATAACTTTCAAAGTTATTGCTCTATTGGATAGAATGGGGTTAATAGCTGGACCTTGCTTGTAAATGAAATAGATGTATCAAACAGGTGTTGTGTATACACAGATAAGTATCTGGAAGAAATAATGCTAGCTATAGATTATACTACAACCATTGCTTTAATCACATGCGATTCCGGGTTAAGCCATGTCTCAAAAACAGATGGTAGCTCTTCAAATGCGGCCTGATGTGTGAGCCAGGCTTGTGTATTGATTTGACCACTTTCCATTTGCTGAATAATGTTTTTAAAATCTGCAGGAAGAGAGTTACGGCTGGCGAAAAGTGTAACTTCCTTTCTATGAAAATCCGGATCGAAAAATGTGACATCACCTTGAAAAAGACCTACATATACAAGTTTACCTCCAAATGCCAGATACGAAAAGGCCTTCATCATAGAATGAGAATTACCCGTTGCATCAAAAACAATGGTAGGCAATTTACCTCCCAGCGCTTTTCGCAAATCATTTGTGTTGAATTCAGTTGTGGCTGTAATGCTATAATCGGTATGCATGGCTTGTTTTGCAAACTCAAGGCGTTGCGTACTAAAATCCATAACTGCTACCTGAGCATTCTGAATTTTGGCAAACTGTATCACCGATAACCCAATAGGTCCAGCTCCGATAACCAGTACTATGTCGTTGGCTGAAAGCTGAGCCCTTTGAACGGCATGGGCACCAATACCTAATGTTTCTACAAGAGCCAGTTGCTCATAACCCAACTGGGTTGAACGGTGTAGTTTATTGGCTGGAATTTTTACATACTCACACATACCACCATCTGTATGAACACCCATTACCTTGAGGTTTTCGCAACAGTTGGATTTTCCATTCTGACATGCCTGACAATGGCCACAGTTCAGATAAGGTTCTACGGCAACTTTATTTCCTATCTCAAGTTGCTTTGTGTCAACAGATTTTCCTAGGGCTACCACTTCAGCACCCAGCTCATGTCCCAACACACGTGGATAGCTGAAGAAAGGTTGTTTTCCACGATAGGCATGATAGTCTGTTCCACAGATTCCTATGCGATGTATACGAATCAAGGCTTCATTATCTGACAATACATCATCTACATCCCGTGAGGTAAGATGTAATTCGCCAGGCTGATTTAAAACTATTGTTTTCACGACTTTTACAAAGAAATAAAATGATAGGGCAGCCAGTTCCACTATGTTTAAGATGGAACTGGCTTGTGTAGTGTTACATTTTCAGAATAGCTCTGTCCAGATGTACATAGCCACCATCTACATGGATAAGTTGTCCGGTGGTATGACTGGATGCCTCAGATAACAAGAATACGACCATATTGGCAATTTCTTCAGATGTGGTCATTCGGTTCTCAAATGGAATACGAGCCTGTATTTCCTGAAGCGTTTCGTCTGGGTTTGGCAGTGTTTTGATCCATTTCTCATACAATGGCGTCCAGCATTCCGCTACCACCAAGGCGTTGACACGAATACCGTATTTTAGCAACTCGACTGCCCATTCACGCGTCAGTGCATTGCGGCCACCATTGGAAGCCGCATAGGCGGATGTACCACCTTGTCCTGTTTCGGCTGTTTTGGACGAAATATTGACGATAGAGCCTTTGGACTCTTTCAGAGCAGGCAAGGCATGCTGAGCCATCAGGTAATAATGAATCAGATTCCGGTGCAGTGATGCTACAAAATCTTCATAATTCCCATTTTCCAGACTAACTCCATCATTTACACCAGCATTGTTAACCAGTCCATCGATTTTTCCAAATGCTGTCAGTACGGCATCTACCGTTTTTTTGCATTCAGCAGGTTGTGTAAGTTCGGCTACTACCTGAAATGCTTTATGGCCTTTGGCTAACAGATCGTTTAGTACCTGTAGGTTATCATCCTCGTTGCGACCTACGATAACAGGAATAGCTCCTTCATGAGCCAGAACCCGCACAATACCTTCTCCAATACCTTTGGCTCCTCCTGTAACAATAATGACTTTGTCTTTTAAATGAAGATTCATATGGTTTTAAGAAATTGCGGAATAAAAATCCGAAAGTAGAAAATGATTGGATAAGAATAAAGCAGGAAGTGTGACAATGACAACTATCTGTCTGCTTGTAACACCTCCTGCTATAAATAAAATAGTATATATTGGTTATGCTCTTACTTTGTGACCCTTCCAGCCAAAATAGAAAATAACAATAAAGCACAGCAAAGGAACAATATAGGCTGTCTGAATGGAACTTATGTCAGAGATATGTCCCATGATAAGAGGGAAGATCGCTCCACCTACTATAGACATAATAAGCAGGGAAGATCCCATTTTGGTTTCTTCTTTCAGTGACTGAATGCTGAGAGAGAAGATGGTTGGGAACATGATAGACATAAAGAACTCAACACCTATCAGGGCAAATAAAGAGATCATGCCACCATAACTCACTACCACAGTCAATAAAATCAGATTCATTACTGCATAGATTGTTAACAAACGCTGAGGGGCAATGTATTTCATCAGGAAAGTACCTACAAAGCGACCCACCATAAAGACCAGCAGAGCAGCTGATAAATAATCAGAGGCTTTTTGTTCTTCAATATGTGCTGTCTGGTACAGATAGCGGATAAAGAAACTGGATACACATACCTGTCCGCCTACATAAAAGAACTGAGCTAAAACTCCCCACATCAGATGTTTATGACGCCAGATGCTTTTATTGCCTGATGATAAGTCAATCTCATGGTTATCTTCTTTAATCTCAGGCAATCGGGTACGATAGAGTATAATAGCAATACTCAGTACAATAAATCCAATCACTATATAGGGAAGTTTTACCGAACTGGCTTCTTCTGTCAGAAAGGTATTGAGTTGATCTGGAGACATTGTTGTTTTCTCTGCCTCAGTCAGGTTTTTGCCTGATAGAATCAGACGTCCACCAATAAGGGCTCCCATAGATGCCCCCAATCCATTGAATGACTGAGCCAGGTTGATACGTTGAGAGGCTCCCTCTTTTTCTCCTAATACAGTAACATATGGGTTAGCCGCTGTTTCAAGAAAGGTGAGTCCACTGGCAATGATGAAAAGGGCAGTAAGGAAGAATCCGAAAATCCTAACATTGGCGGCTGGTACAAACAGAAATGCACCTATGGCAAACAGAATCAATCCCCCAATAATACCTGCTTTGTATCCATATTTTTTCATTACTATACCTGCTGGAATAGCCATAGCAAAATAGCCTACAAAAAAGGCCGAATCAATCATAGCAGATTGAAAGTCGGTAAGCTGACAGGCTTTTTTCAAATGTGGGATCAGAATAGGATTAAGGTTGTGTGCAAATCCCCACATAAAGAAAAGAGTGGTCATTAGAATAAACGGAACCAGGTAGGTGTTGGTACTCGATTCTGAGAGAGCTTTGTTGGGTCGGCTGTTATCAGAAACAACGGCTGTGGGTGCATTCTGTTCTTTCCACATAAAGATTTCCAGGTGTTAATAATGATAAATAAGTGTATACCTTTTGGTTGGTACTCTTTACTAACTCTATTCCTGCAAATAAAGTACATTATTAACTAAGAATCGTTAAATTTTTTCTTAATCTTTTCTAAAAAAAGGTCAATAAATTCAAAAGTATCTTATAAAGAGTATTTTAAGAATTGCTATATTGTTTTGGTTTCATTCCGATATGTTCTTTGAATACTCTTGAAAAATGGCTTAAATTGGTGAAACCTAGTTGATAACCGACATCTGAAACTGCTAACTTTTTCTCTTTTAGTAAACGAGCCGCTTCTTTCATCCTGAATTCCTGGTAATAACTAAAAATACTATTACCGAAGATTTGTTTGAATAAACGTTTGAGTTTGGTTGGACTCATATTGGCAAAAAGAGCCAGTTCATGGATAATAGGTGGGGTTTCCAGTCGCTCAAGGATTTGTTCTTTTACTTTGTAAATGATTTGTACATCACGACTGTTCAAAGCATACAACTGCTTTTCGTTCCGTTTTTCCAGTTCCATTAATAATCTACAGATGAGTTCTTCTGCTTTTATTTTCAGAAAAAAAAGCTCAAAAGTTTTGCTAATTGATTCTGACAAAATCTCCTCCACAATTTTCTGTAGGGAAGGATAAAGTAGTTGTTCAAACAGTAAGGGTTGGCTATTCTGTAACAGGCTTTGTAGAATAGGTGATCTATCCGACAGGTCAAAAAGACCATCCAGATAGCTTGCTTCTATTTCTATATTGATAGTGGCAGTATTTGTGTGAATTGAAATCACATCATCTGTATGTAAACGACTGGTTGCAATCAAAACAGAAGGTGTTTCCAATGAGTATTTTTCTGCTGATACAATTTCTGATTTAGGGAAGATGTTCTGAAACTTAAAAAATAGTGTTTTCCTGGCAACATTGACATCCGGGTTTTTAATTAATACGTCCTCATGCAGTTCATAATTGCTGATGATCATCTGGATATTCTCATTAAAAACAAATCCAGCGCAATAACCTGTACCAAAATTTTCAGGGATCTGTATTCTTCTGTTTTTTATTTCCGTTCCCAGTAAATGAGCAAACCTGACCAGAATGGTTGGTACATTTTGTGGTGTGTCTTCTTCCATAAATGTCCTTTACGACTATTTTTCTGTCAAATATAGGTATTTTGTTCCTTTGCTATCATGCAATTTTGTGTTGTCATTAAACAATACAAAATCATGTTACTAGAGAATAAAAAAATAGCCATCATTGGTGCAGGTCCAGTTGGCCTGACTATTGCCAGATTATTACAGCAAAGAGGAGTAGAGGTAACTGTGTATGAAAGAGATACAGACCCTATGGCCAGAATATGGGGTGGGACTCTTGATCTGCACAAAGAATCTGGTCAGAAAGCCATGAAAAAAGCAGGATTGCTGGAGAAATACTATGAACTGGCGGCACCTATGGGAATAATTATTGCCGATGAACACGGCAAGATGTTATCTACCAGAAGCATTACACCGAAAAACCAATATGACAATCCTGAAATAAGCAGAAATGCTTTAAGAAGCATGCTACTTGACAGCTTAGCCAAGGAGACCGTTGTTTGGGATAGAAAATGTACTGGACTGGAGCCACGGGATGGAAAATGGATATTGCATTTTAAAAATAAAACAGATGCAATGGCTGATCTGGTAATTGGGGCAAACGGTGGAATGTCCAAAGTAAGAAGTTATGTGACAGATACTGAGGTTGAAGAAACAGGAACTTTTATTATACAGGGGGATGTACCTCAGCCTGAAATACGATGTCCGGAATTTTACGCGTTGTGTAAGGGTCACAGACTGATGACTGCCAGTCAGGGCAATTTATTAGTGGCTAATCCTTATAATAATGGGGTGTTAACCTACGGTGTGATTTTTCGGAAACCGGAAGAATGGGATCGTGATAATGGATTAAACTTTCAGGACACAAACAGTATTATAACATTCCTCTCCAACAGGCTCTCTCAATGGGATAAACGGTATAGACAAGTAGTCCATTCTACATCACTTTTTGTAGGTTTGCCAACAAGAAAATTATCATTAGATAAACCATGGAAAAGCAACCGGCCTTTACCCATAACACTTATTGGGGATGCTGCTCATTTAATGCCACCCTTTGCTGGTCAGGGTGTAAATACTGGGTTGATGGACACATTAGTTCTGTCTGATAATCTGACGAATGGAAAATTTACCACTATAGAAGCTGCTATTGACGACTATGAACAAAAAATGTTTGTGTATGCTGGCGAAGCACAACTTGACTCAAGTAAGAATGAAATAGAGATGCGGGCTCCTGACTTTTCTTTTCAGGTATTCTTCAAATAAGAAATGGAACAGTTTCTTATTCATTTATCAAAGGTTGTTATTTTTTTAGACGAAAACCGAAGGCTAAGACAAGAGAATTACCTATGTGTATGACCAATTTTATTGAAGATCATGAGAAAATAAATCTCAGTGAGTTTGTTAACATAAAAAATACTATTTACTCATGTGTCCTGAGAAATAGAAGCAAACGACATAGTTTCGGCAAATCCACATAATCCATCCAGCAAGTTGCTTAATTCATATCCTCGTTCGGTAAGTGCATATTCCACTTTGGGAGGGGTTTCCTGTACACTTTTTCGTGTAATGAGTGCATAGTCTTCCAGCAGTCTGAGTCGGTCGGCGAGAATATGATCACTGATATGTTGCAGATCTTCTTTTAAGCTTGAAAAACGGTTGTTACCTTCTTCTATACTAAAAAGAACTTCTGTAAGCCATCTTTTACTTAATAAATGAATCAGCTCATTGAGTGCACACTTATTTTCCAGAAAAGCCTGATTCATAAAGTTGGTTGAAGTAGTTTTTCGTATTGCCATGACTAATTTTTTTATGAGTTATACTTAATGGTATGAGTTGTTGCTTGAGAGGAACAGATGTTTTTACTTTAAGGTTTCAAGAGAAACAGAGACTAAGATACACATTTTTGCTTTGATAGCGGAAATAGGGTCTTATTCTGTTTCATTTTTTAGTTTATACCCTTACATACATTTTATCAACAGATTTATGAAAAAAACAATGTTCCGTGCCTGTGCATTGGTAGTGGCCGTATCGGTTTTTTCAGGTTTCCGTGATAACGGAAAAAATGATGGAACACCTGGGAGCGAGCAACTGGTGATGCAGAAAGAAACCGGATTGAAGATTCCTACAGGCTTTGACGCCACAGTTGTTGCTGAAAACCTGGGGACTGCCCGCCATCTGGTGGTTACACCCAAAGGGAAAATTTATGTAAAGCTTGCCAAGCTGAAAGATGGGAAAGGCATAGCCATGTTAGAGGATACCAATGGAGACGGCAAAGTAGACCAGCAAAAGTTTTTTGGTGATTTTGTAGGAACTGGAATTACAATCAAAGGTAATTATCTCTATGCCTCTTCTAATGAAGAAGTATTCCGGTATACGCTGAATGCCAATGGTGAGGTTACCAACCCCGATAAACCGGAAAAAATAGTAACAGGATTGATCAATCGTCATCAGCATGAATCCAAATCGATTGTATTGGATAACAATGGCAATCTGTATGTAAACATTGGGGCCTATTCCAATGCCTGTCAGGAGAAAGACCGCACAAAAGGGTCTAAAGGGATGACTCCTTGTCCTATTCTGGATTCGGCTGGTGGAATCTGGCAATTTAAGGCTTCTGTATTAAACCAGACGTATGGCAATGGAGTACGTTATGCCACCGGACTGCGCAATGTAGTAGGATTGGACTGGAATACTGCCAGTAACGAGCTTTTTGTGATGCAACATGGACGGGATCAATTATTTCAGTTGTATCCGGATATGTACGATGCAAAGAAAAGTGCCGAACTACCTGCGGAAACAATGTATGCGGTAAAAAAAGGAGATGACTGTGGATGGCCGTATGTATATTATGATCAGTTTCAGAAGAAAAAGATTCTGGCACCTGAATATGGGGGGGATGGTAAAAAAACAGGTGGCGAAAAAGCGCTGGACCCGGTAGTGGCATTTCCTGGTCATATGGCACCTAACGGATTGCTCTTCTATACAGGTTCTATGTTCCCAGCTAAATACGAAAATGGAGCATTTATTGCCTTCCATGGCTCCTGGAATAGAGCTCCTGAAAAACAGAAAGGATATTTTGTGGCTTTTGTTCCATTTAAAAATGGAAAGCCAAGTGGAGAATGGGAAATCTTTGCCGACAACTTTGCCGGAACAGAAGACTTGCAATCACCAGGACAGGCTCAGCATCGTCCTTGTGGACTGGCTCAGGGACCGGATGGTGCATTGTATGTATCTGATGATGCAAAAGGAACAATTTATAAAATCACTTACAAGGGCAAATAATGAAGAGTGTGAGAAAGAGTATACTCGCTGGTATTGTGGGATTGTCATCTGTGTGTATGATGGCACAGCAAAAAACACCTGCGGCAACTGAATCTCCTGTGGCAGCAGGAAAACGAATCTACGAACAACAATGTCTGACCTGTCATCAGGTGGACGGGAGTGGGGTGCCTCATCTGAATCCACCTCTGATTAAAACATCTTTTGTGCTTGGGCCAAAGGAAAAACTTGTTTCCATTCTTTTAAATGGATTAAGTGGAGTGGAAGTAGAGGGTGATTATTATGCCAACCCTATGCCATCTTTTGAGTTTCTGACAGACCAGGAAATCGCTGATGTACTGACCTACATCCGGAGTGATTTTACCAATAACGCTGATGCCGTTCCTGCTGCTCTGGTAAAAAGCCAGCGTGCAGCTAAAAAATAAGTATTTGATTTTAAGCTCTCTTATTACTATCAATGCCAGATCTCAGGCATATAAAGAGGTCTGGCATTGCTTTTTTTGACAAACCCTATCATTACCATTAATTCATATCAATCATGGAATATAGAAAGTTAGGAAATTCAGATCTGGAATTATCAGTTATTACATTTGGCGCTTGGGCTGCGGGTGGCTGGATGTGGGGAGGGACCGAACGGAAAGATGCCGTAAAAGCAATTGTGGAATCCTATCATCAGGGAGTAACCTCTATTGATACCGCTCCTATTTACGGACAGGGAACCAGTGAGGAGATCGTAGGTGAGGCTATTAAAGATATTCCCAGAGATAAAGTGCAGATTGTGACCAAATACGGCATGCGCTGGGATTTGGCAAAAGGTGATTTTGGTTTTTCCAGCAAGAATAATCAGGGACAACCTATTGATATCTATAAATATGCAGGCCGTGAAAGTATTATCAAAGAATGTGAAGATAGCCTGCGTCGTCTGGGGACAGATTATATAGACCTGTACCAGATTCACTGGCCTGATTCTACTACACCGATCCAGGAGACAATGGAAACAGTGGCTCAGTTGATTAAGGACGGGAAAGTACGATACGCAGGAGTGTGTAACTACAATGCAGCCCAGATGCAGGAAGCAGAAAAATACATCACACTTGTTTCCAATCAGGTTCCGTACAGTATGGTAAAACGGGATATTGAGAAAGAACTGATTCCTTATTGTCTGGAACATTCCAAATCTATTCTGGCATATAGTCCACTAGAAAGAGGACTATTGACTGGAAAAATGAAACCGGGGTATACCTTTGAAGCAGGAGATCACAGAGCAGGCTTGTATTTCTTTACCGATGAGAATATCAAACGTACCAATGACGCTTTGGATAAAATGCGACCTATGGCAGAAGATAAAGGTATAACTTTGAGTCAGCTGGTATTACGCTGGACACTACAACAGCCAGGTATCACCATTGCACTGGCAGGAGCACGTAATGCTGAACAGGCTGTTCAGAATGCAAAAGCTGGCTCTGTTGAGCTTACTGCTGAAGAAGTGGCATTGATTTCATCTTATGTAGCTGAGATTAAACTGGTAAAATAAGATATCTTTATTTTTAGTCTGAAACACCAGTCTTTCTATCATTTTCTATGAGGAAGGACTGGTGTTTGGCTTTATGGAAAAGCCACATTTCTTCCCGAATTTGTTTATCCGCAAAGCCTGATAATTCGGGAATCAGATATATTTCTGTATACTTGTACTTCAATCACTTTTCAGATTTGCATTCTATCACCCATTCCAGAACAGGATAGGGTCGAAATCATTTTGTCTATTTCTATTCATCTATGGAGAATCTTGAGATTATTGTACTTCTTTTATTTGGGGTGACCATTCTGGCTTTATTGAGTTATCGGTACAATTTTCCCTTTCCTATTGTATTGGTATTGGCAGGGCTTACAATCAGTTTTATCCCAGGGTTACCATTGGTTACCTTAAAACCGGAAATTGTCTTTCTGATATTTTTGCCTCCTTTGCTATATGGCGCTGCCTGGAATACCAGTTGGCATGACTTCAAAGCTAATATACGTTCTATCTCACTGGCTGCTATTGGACTTGTATTTTTTACTACTGGATTAGTTGGAGTGGTGGCACACTATGTAATACCAGACCTTAGCTGGGCACACGCCTTTTTACTGGGTGCTATTGTGTCACCTCCGGATGCATTGGCAGCTACGTCAGTTACCAAAGGGTTAGGGTTAAATCCTCGTATCATTGCCATATTGGAAGGAGAGAGTCTTGTCAATGATGCCAGTGGCTTGATTGCTTATAAATATGCACTGGCAGCTATCATCTCCGGAACATTTGGGGTGGTAGATGCCGGGATACAATTTGTCTGGGTAATTGTGGCAGGCATAGGGATTGGCTTGCTGATTGGGTATATTATGTTTCAGGTGCATCATCGTTTTGTATGTGACTCTATCATAGAGACCACACTTACCTTTCTGACCCCATTTGCATCCTATCTGATTGCCGAACATTTTCATGTATCAGGAGTATTAGCTGTTGTAACTACAGGTTTGTATTTGTCATTTCAGTCTGGCGAGATATTTTCTACTCAATCCCGGATTCAGACATATGCTGTTTGGGATGTAGTTGTCTTTATTCTGAATGGCCTGATATTTATTTTGTTGGGTCTTCAGTTGAAATATGTTATTAGTGGCATAGAGGATGGTTCTCTGATACAATTGATTATATATGGACTCATAGTGAGTTTAGTGGTAGTCATTGTTCGTTTTATCTGGGTAGTACCCGCAGCTACATTGCCCAGAATATTAAGTAAGCGTATTCGGACAACTGAAACATTTGACAGACGAAATCTGGTAATCTTCGGATGGGCGGGTATGCGTGGGGTGGTTTCTATGGCTGCTGCCCTGTCAATCCCCTTACTGACTGATAGCGGGGAGGCATTTCCTAACAGAAATCTGATTATCTTCCTGACGTTTAGTGTAATTATTTTTACCTTACTGGTACAGGGACTTACATTGCCCTGGGTAATTCGTCGATTGAAAATGCCCAAACACTCTATTGTGGAAGAGGAATACCAGGTGCGTATGAAAATGATTGCTGCATCTATCACTCATATCGAGGAAAATTTATCTCTGACAGAAGACGACTTGCTTACCAAGATCAAAAACAAGTATGAGATTAAATACAATCGTCTGCAACATACCGAACTTCCGGAAGGTTTTTTGGAGAAACATGGCAATCCGGTAGAGGAGATCTTCAACCGGTTTACAGGCATTGAGTTGGAGTTGTTAACTATTGAAAGGGATGTGATTAAAATGCTGCATCGGCAGGGAGGTGCAAGCGAAGAGGTTCTACGCAAAATAGAGCATGAATTGGATCTGGAAGAGAGCCGTTTACAGATGGATTTGTATAAGAGTTAATAGAATGAGTTTTCCGTCTTTATCTATATAGTGGGAAACAGGTCATTGGTGATTAACGCCAGCGGCGGGAGAAATCAAAAGCCCTTGCAGTTATCTTTCTGCAAGGGCTTTTGATTTTAGTAGACAACTTTTACCGGATCACTGAGTTGTGACTGGATTCCTTTCTGGAAGAAAAGTTTGATCTTATATTGGTATTGGGTGTTGACTGTCAAAAGGGTATCCTCAAAAAGCTCCGGATTCCCCTGTAGTGTCTGATAGATCTGGAAGGGTGCGCCTTCTGTGGAACGATAAATAATGCATTTGGTAATAGCATAGTTCGTTGCCGGATATTTCCAGGCCAGCTGAATTCTCTTTTTCGTTCGATCTGCTACTCCTTTTATATTGGCTGGCGCTGGACGGACGCCTGTCTCATACCAGATTTCCGGAGAAATAGCCATTGCCGTATTGCCTGCACTATCCGAAGCCTGGATCACATAGCGGTATGTTTGCCCGAGAAGCAGTCCTTTGTCTGCATAGAATACATGACCTGGTACTACCAGACGTTTCTGACTTTTCCAGTAGGTAGTATGTTTTTGATTGATTACTGTATCTGTTTTTAGCTGACAGAAAAGTTCATGTGTGACTACATCGTCACTGATACTGGGTTGCCATTGGAGCCATACACTATCACTTTTAAGCGATGCCTGTGTAAAAACAGGTGGTGCTGGTGGTACTATATCTGGCCTTTTTAATTGCAATGGCTTGGATGCCAGTGACGGATTAAAGTTTTTGTCAACTGCTACAATATGATAATAAATATTTTGTGTCAGTGTTTGCAGATTGATCGTATCTGTAAATATTGGCTTTTTTAAGATATACTGTGTGCGTTCAATAAAATCTTCATGCAGACTATTGGCTCTGAATAAACGGTAGCCTTGCAAGTCTGAATCTTTGCTGGCATTCCAGGAAAGCTTTACCACACCCAACGAATCAATAGTTCCTGTGAGTCCGGTTGGAATCTGTGGAGGGATCGTATCTTCCAGCTGTACCAGAAACGGAAAGGATTGGGTTAATTCTTTGCCGTCTTTGCCGATTACGCGCAACCGATAATAGTTGTTATTGGAGGTTGGTTTGTCTGTGTAGCTAGTTTGATTGGGAAGAAGGATTTTTTTATTGACATCCACATAACCTCCTTCAGGTTTACCGGAGCGACTCAGAAAAAAGCCCTGAATCTGGTTTTGTTTTTCTGCAGGAAAAGACCAGGTGATGGTAACAGATTGGTTTTGGGTGACTTTTGCGTTTTCAATAATTGCCATTCCTGTCAGATCTTCTTTACCTTTGCCACTTACTACTTCAGATGTGGGCCCTGTTTCGCCAAAAGGGGTAATCCCTTTGATGCGATAGTAGAATGTTTGCTGGTTATCTGCCAGAGAATCAACGAAAAATGCTTCTTCCGGATTGGCAGATTCACTGGTAGAAACATATGGCAGGTCGGTAACAGATTTGAAGGTCTTGCCATCTGTAGATTTTTCAATAAAGTAAGCTGTATAAATACCCTGATGCAGAAATACAGGCCAGCTTAGGGTAACAGACTTGTCTTTGAACTCAGTACGCACCTGTATCGGAACAGGTAATTTGGGTGTTTCTTCTGGATTGACAATAATAACTCCAGGTTCTACTGTCAGATTAGGCGGTTGTTGAGCTAAACGGATGTGGTATACATACCGGGTACCAGGCAAAACCTTCTGATCTACCCACATAAGGCCTGCTGCAATCGCGACCTGAGGTGACAGATCACAGATAAACAGTGCCATACCAAATCTATTTTCTATTTCACGGCTCTTTTTCAGAATGGCAGATGGGCTGGTTGGGTCGGCACTGGAAAACTGGTCACCATACAACAGTTCGTGTACTGCTTCTGCTTTTTCTTCCTTCTGAATCAGTTGCTCCCATTGCTCTTTAGGCAAAGGTTTAATTGGGGCAGTTGTCAGCATTTTACCTTTGCCAGCCAGCTGTTCTTCTACCTTACCTTTTACAGATAGGGTAAAGCGTTCAATGGTATAACCATATTTATTCCCCAGTTGCCACACAATAGGATCTGTAGGTGCCCATCGCAAGGTTACCTGTGATTTTTGCGGATTGGCTAAAACTTTGATTCCATATGAGGTAGACTGTGCACTGCCTTTTTGGGAAAACCACAAAAGGAAGCTAACAAACAAAATACAAGGATAGATAGGGTAACGCTTTTGCATGCCTTATTCTTACAGTAATATCTTTCAAAGATAGACGGATTTAGTGATTACGGTAAAAATAGGATCTGTATAAAGGTAACCGGGATGTAATAAATTTGAATATAAATATAGAGTTCTATGAATCAGTGTAATACGATTTGGTTTTGAGACATACTAAATAGAAGTATTTCTGGATTAAAATCGCAGAAAAAGGGCATATAATATAGAAAAGCCAATTATTACATATGTAGGGAATACAGTGTATATATGATAATTAAACAGGGGTTTGTTGGTAAATAGCATCAGAAAGTAACAGTGGTCAAGACCTAGTTTATGATTAAATTTGTACAATTTTCCCTTGGGCTTTTCTTATTTGTTTTTACAGTTAGTGTTGCACATGCTCAGCAACTACCTATTGAAGTAAATGTGATAAAGTTTTACTCAAACGCCCGGGATGAACATACATTTCATGTTACTACCTCACTGAATGGAAGTAATTATGCAAAGCTTCAGGGCACAGATTGTTTTGCGCACAATGGAGGCAGTAATTCAGATAAGACAGTTGTTCCGGATGGTTCAGAAGGAACAACTCTGGGAGGTGTTTACAAAATTGCAAACACTTTTTCTGGTACGCCTAAAACACTCTATATACAGGTAGAAGGGTACGAAAAAGACAAAGATAATAGTAACCGATGTATCTTTAATGATAATGGGGGTATTTGTGGTGGTGATTGTGCAGATGATTCCCGTGGGTATGGAAAGTGGTCTGTTAACTTAAGTACACTTCGACCCGGGGTTTGGAGCAGTCAGCTTTCTTTCTTTAATAATAATGGAGGAGGCAATGCATATGGGATGATTTTTAAGATTCGTTATGCTATACCTACGCCTCAGGCTCCCGTTCTAATGATGAATGGAAGTACAATTCCTACATCCGCTCAGACATGTGGGCAACAGGAAGTTCAGCTAAAAGCAAACTTTGGTACTACGCTGGCAAACAAGCAGGGATTGCGATATATCTGGGAATATGCTGTTGGAACGCCATTAGTATGGAGATCAGTAACTGCTTCATCGGGAAGTAGTCAGGATAGTATCATTTCGTTTATTCCTACACAACTTGTTAGCCAGGCAGGGAAAACTTTTGAAACCAATCTTAGCATTCGGTTTAGAGTCAAGGCACAGAGTACTGAGTTGGCAAGTTCTATCAGTCCAACCAGATCCTACAATTTCTCACCACCACCACCTTCTGTTGGTGATCCTGCTACAGATATAATTATAAATCCTTCCTGTCCCGGTACTCTGGGAACTGGTACCATTCTGGTTCAGAATATAACAGGATTAAACAATTATCTGTATATCCTTAAAGATGGGGTTAATACCACACCCTGTAGTCCGGAAGAAGGGAACTGTTTTCAGGGAAGTTATTCCGGAACTATGTCTGGAAGTAGTTTTACTATTACAGGAATAAAAGGAGGGCAGTATACATTGTGGCTGGCTAATGGGGGAGATACACTGGGCCTTTGTAGTCAAACCTATACTATTATAGTTCCGGAGACTCCTGTTCTGAGTTTTTCTGGTGCATCATCAGTGGACGCCTCCTGTTATAACACCTCTACAGGATCTGTAACCGTTTCTTCCTCTGGAGGAAGAGAACCTATCGTTTATACGATTAAAAACGGAACAGACATCCGAACACAGACAGTAAACACTACAGATACACCTTTTACATTTACCAATTTGCCAGTTGGCAGTTATGTAGTGAGTGTGAGTGATGCCTGTAATCAGTCACCTGCTACTCAAACAGTGATAATCAAACAGCCGGCTCGCATCACGGTTGGTTTGACAAGTATCGCCGCTTTATGTAATTCGCCAGGCGATGGAAAAGTGCAGACAGGAATCAATGTGTCTAATGGAACATTTGACATCCCGGTTTCTGGCAGATGTGATTATGAAGTTCGCAAATCAGGTGTAGTGGTGCAGAGTGCTTATGATATTACCGGTATGGCTACTACCTTCACCGGGTTAGTTGCCGGAAATGATTATACACTTCGTGTAAAAGACCATTTGTCTGCTGACTGGTGTAGTGGAGAGGAAAAAGCGTTTGTGATTGATGCACCACCTGCTATACCTGCACCAGCCATTACTATTGGAAATGTAGCTTGTCCGGGAGGGGCTGATGGAGCTCTCACCATCACAGGTACAGGGGGCGATGGAAAATACCAGTATACTCTCAAACGTATCGCTGATGGACAAACTATATTCCAAACAACTGATACCTATATATCGGGTTTGTCTGCGGGGTCCTATCAATTGATTGTTACTCGTATCCATGCTACTTGTTCGGACAGCTATACGTATCCATCCACTATTGTCATTACTCAACCTAATCCTCTGGCAATTACTTCCAGCAAGACAGACATTACCTGTTATGGAATGGGAGATGGAAAGATAACGGCTACTCTCAGTGGAGGAACTGCCCCCTATACCTTATATTATAAGAGAGACGCCGATGCCAGCTGGATTTCACTGACAGGATTGACTGTGAATAATCTGGATAAGGGTAACTATCAGTTACGGGTAGTGGATAGCCACAATTGTGAAACAGTTAGTTCACTCATCAGTATTGCAGAGCCTGCCTTACTTCAATTAACAACTGTAAGCCGGAAGGACATTGTCTGTTTGGGAGATAACGGATTTATAGACATGACCGCCACAGGTGGGACATTACCCTATACTTTTGAATACTCTCTGAACAATGGAGCCTGGACTGCATTTGATAAAAATACACCTCTTGCTATTGGTAGTTATCAGGTTCGGGTACGTGATGCACGTGGCTGTGTAACCGTTCATCCTTCCAATCTCTCTATTACGGCTCCAGCGTCTGCACTGGATTTTAGTTATACAGTATCTGATTACAATGGATACAATATTTCCTGTTTTGGAGGTAATAACGGTACACTCACCTTTGCAGCTACAGGTGGAAACGGAGCCAGTTACAATGGGTATCAGTATGCAATAGATGGAGGAACATACCAGAGTGCGGTTTTGATTGAAGGGATTACTGCTGGCACCCATACTTTCTCTGTGAAAGATGGTAGAGGATGTGTGGTTACCAAATCGGTTGTATTTACCCAAATCCTTGACAAACTAAATGTTCAGTTAGAGAGCAAGCAGAATGTAATCTGTGCAGGGGATGCAACAGGCAGTGTTACTGTAAAGGCAACAGGAGGGGTGGGCCCCTATAGTTATAGTCTTAATGGAGGCAGCTATCAGAGTTCCCCTACGTTCTCTTCTCTGCCAGCGGGAAGTTATCAGATCAGTGTTCGGGATCAGAATGGCTGTAGTATCAGTCTGACTGAAAACATCAGTAGTTTATATGCACCGATTGTAGCCAATGTATATACAGAAAATATCCGTTGTAAATCAGGTCAGGACGGATTGATTTCTCTTTCTGTCTCAGGAGGAGTTGCTCCCTACAGCTATCAGTGGAGTGGCATGAGTAGCAACAGTGAAACAGTAAGTGGTCTTTCGGCTGGTACGTATTCAGTAAAAATTGTAGATGCAGTCGGTTGTAGCATCAATCTATCGGCTACTTTGAGTGAGCCTGTCGCATCAGTGAGTCTATCCACAAAAACTACACCTGTTTGTTATGGACAGACAACAGGGTTGATTGTGATAAAAGCCAGTGGAGGAACACCACCTTATCTGTATTCAGTAGACAATGGATTGAGTTATCAGTCAGATCCTTCTTTCTCTACTGTAGGAGTAGGAACCTATCCGCTGGTAGTACAAGACAGCCAGGGTTGTAGTGTGAGTGGAACAGCGGTAGTAGGCTTACGTAATGATCAGCCAATGGTAGATTTTATCGTAGCCAGCAGTCAGCAGGCACTGGATACGTTGTATCTGGAAGATATCAGCTTACCCAAGCCAGATTCTGTACACTGGGATTTTGGTGCAATGGCCGATTGGATTGATACCTCTATGTTTTCTCCCGCCATACGATTTGCTTCAGAGGGCAGTTATGCCGTTTCGATGACAGGTTACTTTGGTGGTTGTGCCTATACCATCAGCCGAACACTGGTGATTGCTCCTTATGACCCCAATCAAAATCCGGTCACGATTCCCGATTATAACATCATCAAAAAATTCAGTGTAAGTCCTAATCCGAATGACGGACAGTTTGTCGTCAGTGCTGAACTGATCAAAAAACAGCAGGTTATGCTGGTGATTACCGATTTGCTGGGCAATGAAAAATTCCGGAAAAAATGGGACCGTACCTCTCAGCTTTCAGAATCCATTTTCCTAAACGTGCCTTCGGGGTTGTATATAGTCAGAATCATTACTGACAACGACGCCCGTGAAATACGACTCTCTATAAACCACTAAGCCTGGCTGTGAATGATTGACTATTGATTTTCGATTGTAGATGAAACACCTTTATATACTCTTTATTCTATATCTGCTTTTTGTTCCATTTGTCATACGTGCACAGAATCTGGAAGAGATTGGCATCAAGAAAGGAGCTAAACTTTCGGGTTCTGTGAATTTGAATGCTGTCGGATATGCGGCCAAAGGCATCGAAGCCCGGCGTGATCCGTTTAACTGGTTTTTGTCCGGCAATCTCAATGTGAACTTGTTTGGGTACAATGCGCCGCTTTCGTTTAGTTATAGCAATGCTGGTGGTAATTTCACCCAGCCCTTTAACCAGTTTAGCTTTGCCCCTCAGTACAAATGGGTGAAAACCTACATTGGGTATAGTTCCATGACCTTTTCACCTTATACCCTGGCAGGCTATACCTTCTTGGGTGGAGGTGTAGAGGTGACTCCCGACAAATGGAAGATTGCTGCCATGTATGGCCGTTTGAAAAAAGCCGTATCCTATAATCTACAGGATTCTACACAATATACTGAAGCCTCCTATAAACGGATGGGGTATGGATTTAAAGTAGGTTACGACAACAATGGCAACACTGTTACAGTCAGCCTGTTCCAGGCGAAAGATGATATAAACTCCCTGCCTTTTGTATTACCGGAGAGTCAGATTACCCCTCAGCAGAACATAGCTGTGAGCCTGGGAGGCCACCTGAAAGTTACCTCTGCCTTGTTTATCGAAGGCGAATACGGCTTGTCGGCATTGAACACAGACATTCGTAAAAACAAAGAATCCATAGATACCATTGCAATTGCCAATCATAACCTGATTCAGGGACTATTGCCTCAGAACTCTACCCAGCGGTATTATGATGCATTTAACGGAAGTGTAGGGTATCAGGGAAGCTGGTATAAACTACAGGTTAAGTACGAACGCATTGCACCTGAATATACTACACTGGGGGCTTATTATTTCAACAACGACATGCGCAATATCACCATTGTGCCAGCTGTACAGTTGTTTCAGAACAAACTCACCCTGTCGGCCAATGTCGGTTTGCAGCAAAACAACCTCGACAAAACCCGCAATGCCACCACCAAACGGGTAGTAGGAGCTTTGAATGCCACCTATGCGCCAAACGAGAACTGGAACTTTGCCGGAAACTACTCCAACTTTTCGAGTTACACCAATATGCGGCCTCAGCTAGATCCGTATTATAAGAATACACTTGACACCCTTAACTATTATCAGGTAACCCAGACGTCCAGTGGTACGGCCACCTATTCTTTTGGCGACAAAAACCAGCGTCAGTCCATTATGCTGATGGGGTCTTATCAGCGGGCCAACACCCATGTCGGGTATGCAGAAGGCAACGACCTGTCGGACTTTTATACAGGCAATTTAGCCTACAGCTATTCGCTGGCGCCCAAAAGTCTGACACTGGCAACAGCGTTTAACTACTACCTGAGCAATGCCAGCACTGTAAACAGTCTCTACTGGGGACCTACCCTGAGCGTTACCAAAGGTCTGCTGGCTAAAACTTTGCGTAGTTCACTGGCTAGTTCCTTTAACAAAACCACTGCCAACGGTGCTTCTTCCGGACCTGTCTGGAACAACCGGCTAAGCCTAAGTTATAGTCCTAAAAAAGCAGGAGGGGAAAAGCAGGCCGGACGACACAATGCCATGCTGGGTATAAACCGGATGCAGAAGTTTGCCGGAACAGATACCGGAACCAGCAATACCACAGCCTCCAAAAAATATACGGAATGGACCATTAACTCGAGCTATACCTATAGCTTCTGACAGAAGAATATTGCATGAGATATATCAACCGCATGAAAGCGAATGTAGTACAAACAAAAATAAGGTATCTGTATCTGTGGCTGGTCTGTAGCCTGCTGGCTTTTCCGGCAGCAGCCCAGCAGATTCAGCCGTTGCAGCTGACAACCCAGCTGATACCTCCTTATTCGCTTAATCTGGCTGATTATGCCAGTGAGGGCAATGAAAAAATCCGGGTCATTGTATTACAGCGTGATCTGTCCCGGCCTGAATATCAGGTTCGGCTGGTGCTGCGGGTAGAGCTCAACGGCAAAACGATTTTGCAGACGTCGCCTTCCTTTCAGCCACCGCCCATCACCCTGGAGCCGGGCACACCAACCATTCTGTCAGGAGCCGACCTGGCAGCTTATGTCGACAGCCGGAACCTGACCTTTATCGGGCTGGACCGGAACCAGTATGAGAAAACAAAGACCCTGCCGGAAGGAAGTTATACCTTCTGCTTTACAGCTTATGATTACCGCCGTCAGGATGTGGCTGTATCCAATGCTGGCTGTGCCCTATATTTTCTTTCTAAAAATGAACCCCCGCTCATCAATACACCTGCATGTGGAAGTAGGGTCACTGCCCGCGATCCCCAGCAGATTATCTTTTCGTGGTTGCCCCGCAATACAGCTTCACCCACTTCGGCAGCCAACACTGAGTATGAGTTTTCGCTGTATGAAAACCGTATCAAAGGGCGAAATATAAACAATGTAGTCCAGACTTCAACTCCCATCTTTACCACCCGAACCGACTTTACCCAACTCGTCTATGGCCTGAGTGAACCCATGCTGATTGACTCGATGGAGTATGTCTGGCGGGTACGGGCTATCGACAAGGAGGGCAAAGATGCCTTTCGCAACAACGGATACAGTGAAGTGTGTTCTTTTTTGTATGGAGGCAACAAAGCCACCTTTACCCTGGGACAGGTACAAAACTTTCGAGTAGAAGCCCAGACCTATCGACGGGCACAGATGAGCTGGACTGTGGATGCAGCTCAGTTTGATTCCTACCGGATCGAATATAAAAAGAAAGGAGATGGCTACGAATGGAACCGTATTGAGGAGAAAGGGACGGAAGAGAAAGATTCTGCCTATGTAAAAGTATTTGATCTGGCCGCCAATACCGAATACGAAGCTCGTATTCAGGGAAAAAAAGAGGGCTTTATGGGTCCGTACTCAGCCATTACTACTTTTAAAACCCCAGAGAGAGTAGCAGTGCAGTGTGGTGATTCGACCAGTCAGACCGCTCAACAACTGGGGGAACCGCTGCGTAACCTGCTTGTGAATGAATCAATCACTGCCCGTAGTCTGGACATCACGCTAACGGAAGTGAGAGCTGCCAATGGTCAGGATGGGTATTACAGTGGAGAGGGCAGGGTAGCGGTTGGGTTTCTGGCAGGAGCCAGCTTTGGGGTAAAGTTTGAGAATGTGTATGTGAATGAAAACCGTGAAGTGACTCGGGGAACCATCTACTTTCTGACTATGCCGATTGAAGAGTGGGTAGATCAGACCCTAGCCAATCAGGCAGCCAGAGATTCGGTCAGAACGCTTTCCAAACAGCAGGAAGAAAACCAGGAAAAGTATGCCGACTACGAGTTTTCCGATAAGATAGCGCTGTATGACAACATTGCCATTGCTGACATTCAGGTAGGATCGGATGGAAAGGTGACTCTGGTAGATGAGAAAGGCAAAGCCTACACGGCTCGTACACAGGAGATATCCCAGAAACTGGACAAGCCCCTGATTGTCGAAGACAAGAACGGAGATCAGTGGATAGTCGAGAATGGGAAAGATCCTGTCAAAGTGCTTGGTGGCGGACTGCCGGAAGTTAATACTTCAGGAATAGGGGCTAAAGAATTAAATATTGTGAAAAAAGCATTGAAAGAGCTTAGACAAGAGTATAACTCGGAACGGATAACACTTCTGGAAAAAGAGGCTGCTACTAAAATTCAGACAGCAGATCAATTGCTGAAAAATCAATGGTCTACCGGAGCTTCACAAACAACGGAAATAGATCCATCTGCTACACTGGAAATTATTCAGACAGATATGCCTTTGGAAGATACTGAAAAAGACAGAGCAATAAGTAAGTATAAACTGGCTGAGTATGAATTAAATACCGCTATTGTAATATACTGGTTTAGTAGAGATTCCAATACCCGGAAAGACTACCGCTATATTACCGCTGCACTTTCTATGCATGAAACAACTGCAGCTTCGTATCTGGAACAACAACTAAAGGAAGGACGACCAGAAGCTGAGTTAATCGCAGAGACAAAAGAGGCATTGAAATCTTTGGTGAAACAAGTAATTCAGGATTATATATATAAATGAGAAATCTATATTTTCTAGCTATGAAAGACATTATATGGTTAGTAGTTACATTGCTGCTAGCTATTACACCCGCGTACGCTACTAATCCAGAACTGAAAGGAGTAGATCCTGTCTTGTCTGGTAATTCTAAAGAAGAATTAATCAAACAAACTGTAAAAAAGATTGTAGAAGCTGAAACCAGAAACAGAGCTAACTTTAAAACTAAAAATATATCCCGAAATCAATACATTATCGAGTTGGATCCAAACTGGATTGAAGAACGGGGAGAACGCACAACAAAATTTCTGGAATCCAATTATGAGGCTATTGCTTCTCAGTTACGTGAGTTTAATAATCCACGTTCAGATAGTTTGAGATTTTATGTGGTGGTAGTAAATGACTGGAAGCTTCGTTTAGATGAACGCCTTCGATTAGATTCACTTCCTGTCACACTTGATTTTAATGAACTGGGTAAAATAGCCGCAAAACAGAGTGAAGATCAGAAAAAGCGGGTTGCGGCTGAGATGTCTTCTGTTCCCAGCCAGATAAAAAATGCACTTACAGACAAAGGCTTTACTGAGATTGTCATCTATTTTGCCGGATTATTGGATGTAGAAGAATTTCGCAATGAGAACCTTTCCAGCCAATTGTATCAGTATACAAGTTTGCTTGCTTCAGGTAAGCGATTTGATGTGGAGACTATCAATGAAAATGGGGCAAAAGTAAAAGTCAATGAAGTAGGAGTGCGCAATGCTGCACATGCCAGTATAAGTGGTACAACTGATAAAAGAGTTCAGCAGGCCGTTTTAAATATTATTAATGCCATTCAGAATCTGGACAAAAATTATAAAGATCCTGCCATTGCGTGTTATGATACCTATCAGGATTTATACACTAAGACAGCTTCTTACCGTACACAGGAGGCTATCCTGAATGATGTAAAAAAAACTACTACATTATTTGATAATGCACAGGCTAACAGCTGGTCTACGAATTCAAGCTATCAGTACCTGGTAATGGATAAACCAGAAGAACTGGAAAGTGCAGATGATTTTGTGCGATTTGAGTTATCAGATAAATTGAAAGTTCTGGAAAACAATAGCACCAGGCGGTTGTTTGTCGTCTTTCAGGAGTTGTCCTATATGCTTTCTCCCGAAGAGGTTAACAGCTTTGCAGAGAAAGTGGCCAGTCAGTCAAAGTTTTATAAACCACAGGATATTTTAGTCGTGGTGGCGTATGTTCGTTCTTTGTGTGTGAATTATGAAAAGCCGGGATTCTTTGGGCCTTTATGTAAAAGTGCAGCCAGAACACAGGTAGGAATATATTGTCAGGAAGGGAATCTGGTAGAACAGATGGCTGCGGGTTTCAGAGCCAGTGGAAGCTGGTCAGACAGATTCAATCAGGCCTACAGCAAAATACCTAAAAAACACATTGTTCTTAAATATGCTATATCCTATTATCTACTGGTAAAACAGTATGCAACCGAAGTTTCTGATGACTATGTAAGTGGATACGATAAAGTATATGATCTTCAGATATTGGTTGATGACCGTTTACGTAAATATATAGAGGCTCAGGCTGCTTATCATCGGGCATTGCGCCAACGTTTTCCAAATGAAAATCGGATGACTGAAGCATTGACTGCACTAGAAGCGATTCCTTCCTTGCCAGGCACATCCTCACTGTTGAGACATGGATTAAAAGAAAGCGCGTTAGCTAAATTTAAAAATGATCAAAGAGGTACATATAGTGAGGTGAGCGACCAGTTTGTCCGGTGGTTTATTGCCGGTAAGCATGTAGAAGCCGATCCTCTGTTGCGAGTGAGCAATTGGTTAGATCAGAGTACAAACTCTCCAGCAGATATTGCTTTTCTCAAAGGGGTAAATCCTATTGTGTTGGAAAGCTATTATACTATGTTAGATGCTGCTGGTATGGCTCTTAATTTTGCTGAGCTGGACTGGATTACAGATGGGCTTGGCTTTCTGGTTGCAGGTTATTATCAGGATACAGAAAATCAGATGATGTATGGTGTCAGTTTGGTTATACCTGTTGGTAGTTTAGTCGTTCGGTCAGTAGGTAAAGGGACTAAACGCATACGCAAAACCCTTCAGGGATTAGAACTGGTAGATGATGCATGGTTGAATGGCAAATGGGTGGTATCCAGTATGTCGCTAGCTTTGGGTGGCGTAACAAAAGATACCTACAAAGGCACAAAAGTCTGGTTGGAATCACTATCTGGTAAGTTGAAAGTATATCACTCAGAAGGTATATTCAGTCTAGCATATCTGGATAACACGAATGTAGAAAGAGAAATTGCAAAAGTAACTTCAGAAGGCGAGATTGTTGCGACAAAGATTATAAACGATCCGGAAGAGGTACTTTCTGCCGTTCCGGATGGTCGTATTTATCCACCTGACTCACAGGAACCTATTGATGGTTTTGGTCTTACCCGTGATAGAAATGGGAATCTGGGTTGTAGTGGCGGATTTTGTTTTGTAGCTTCGACACCTGTATGGGTAAGTGAAAGCGGTCAAAGTCGTCCAATAGGAGATTTGCATGTAGGCGAAACTGTAGTTGCTCAACATGTATCCAGTAGCGAAACTGCTCTGCAAAAGATAGTCTCTATCAGTCGCAATCAGGTAAGCCGTCTGGTCCGTGTTATTGTTGGCAGCGATACTATCTGGAGCACAGTAACTCATCCGTTTGTGAGTGCAGACGGAAAAACGATTCCAGCTGGCAATCTTCGTAAAGGCATCTGGCTTAGAAAGGCAGTTGTTTCTGTAATACTCGCTTCCAGTGCTGTATTTGTGCCAGAGGACCAGGCCGTTGCAGTAGATAGTGTGGCGATTGTCGATACCTCTGCAACAGTCTATAATCTGAAAGTAGAGCACTTTGATGCCTATCTGGTTGGACAACAGGGGATGGTGGTTTCAACGATTTGCCCAGTATTACAAGACCTGCAAACTCAGTTAAATGTTGAATTTAAATTTTTGAAAGAATCTCCTTTCAAAAATTTAACAGACCTGGAAGCAAAGCTTACAGATATAAAGAATTTGTTTACTCAGAAAGCAGATGTATTTACAACATTTGATAATTTGACCAATGTACAAAAAGAGTCGTTTTTACGCAGTCTGTTAATTAATAATGGAAATGTGACACCTGATGTTAATCGGTTACGCAATCATATTAATGAGATTACGCCAGATCATATTCGTGTATGGGCGTTGCTAGATCAAAATAACAAATATCCTCATGTAAAAACCGACTTTGTTTTTCTGAATACGAATAAAGAAAAACAAACCTTGGCTCAACTAGAGGTAGCAATGGATGTAAACAAGCGACTAGAAGAAGCTAAAAAATTGGAAGTGGATTTTCCAGCAATAGCTGCATTTCTTAGAGAGGCAGCCAACTCGAGTTTATATCGGGGAAAATTGTTGAAATCTATTCAAAATCTATACAAAAACAAAGGAGATAATTTTATTGTATTTATAGAATTTTATAAGAATGATCCTGTATTGTATCCTCAACTTGTGGCCCTGAAAAATAAAGATTGGGAAGATATCTATTCGGATCTTGAAGCTATATTTAAAGGGACAGAATTTAATGCTCACCACATTATTCCTGCTAATCTTTTGTATAATAATGAAACATTGCAAAAGGTACTACAATGGGCAGCGAATAACTCGCAAAAACTAAAAAATCTAAACTTGGAATTGTTTGATTTTAATGATATTGACAATCTGGTTTTTTTGCGGTTAAAAAATCATACAGGAGATTGTTGGGGACATAATGTTTACGATGTTGCAATCAATGCTAAAATACTAAAATTACAGACTTTTCTGAGTTCAAATAAAGAACTAGATGCATTCAAAGGACTAAAGAAGATTATTTCCGATTATAATCAGAAAATTAAAAATGAAATAATAGGCACGGCAGGTAAATTAGATCAATTAACTAACTAAAGTATCAATAAAATATGAGAATGTATGTTTTGAGTACAAGTGGTTTTGACAAAATACAAAATACAATTTATCCTGATTTGAACCCTGATAAAATACCAGATCGTTATTTTTTGAATGAGAATATCAGTTATTTTGATCATTTTCTTCCTGCAAGCACCTCCTTTGCAAATATGATTCCAATGTATATTGGTGATAGACCTTCCGAAAGAATTCATATTATTTGTGATTTGCATTCATGGATTCGAAGAAATCCACCAGGATTGATGTATCCTGTTTCAGTTCGATTTAAAGAATTGCTGGAAGGATTTACACTTTTCTATTCTCGGTTTTATTCGGGAAGTGTAATTTGGTATGAAGATGGGAATCCATATACAGAAAAAGAGTATCCTTACTTTGTCTGGCATTTATTAACAGATAAAGATGTCGAATTGATAGATTTTAGCAGTTCGACATTTGGTAATTATGAGTTTATCACTAGTAGTTGGGAAAGTAATGAGCAAATACAGGTAGATGGGTATAAAGAATTACTAGAAAAAAAAGAAGCATTAGACTGGAGCGATTGGGGTTTTCGCAGAGCTGTAATGAAGCCCGAGTTTAGAGAAATAGATGCTATTTCTATTCATCGTTATGGAATTGTCATCTCAGAGCGCTTAAAAGAAGCGATAGAATCCGCTCAACTCACCAATGTTTCAATTACCCCTTGCCCGATTGAGTTTGAGATATCTGATCAAATATGATTAGTTCAAATATGATCAGTAGATTTTTTGGAAAATAAGTATAGGCCTTCGTTAGTAAACGAGGGCTTTTTTATGCACAGTTGGTCAAAGTTGGCCAATAGGAGAATTTGCAGGTAGGGGAAACGGTAGTAGCTCAACGTGTATCCAATGGCGAAACTGCTCTGCAAAGAATAGTCTCTATCAGTCGCAATCAGGTAAGCCGTCTGGTTCGTGTTATTGTTGGCAGAGATACTATCTGGAGCACAGTGACTCATCCGTTTGTGAGTGCAGACGGAAAAACGATTCCGGCAGGCAACCTTCGCAAGGGCATCTGGCTCAGAAAGGCAGTTGCTTCTGTGATACTCGCTTCCAGTTCTGTATTTGTGCCAGAGGCTCAGGCCGTTGTCGTAGATAGTGTGGCTATTGTCGATACCTCTGCTACTGTCTATAATCTGAGTATTAGAAATGCTGATACCTATTTTATAGGAATTGAAGGAGTCCAGGTATTGGATTTATGTGGTGTAATAAAGCAATTGGATGAAGTATTTGAAAACTTTGCTTCACTAAATCCCTCTATTAAAAAAAAGATTGCTGAAAAACTTGAACAAGTCGGTTTAACACAAAAAGTTGTTCAAAATCCTGATTTATATAAGACCTTTATCGGTAATCTGGCTGAAAATACTAAACTTTTGCAAAGCTTGCAGGCTAAGCATTTGGATAGCTGGGAGTTTATTTTTAAAGCAAGGGATCAAAAGATAGGTCTTTATAAAACGTACGAAAATATAAGTTTATTAGATTTGGTAGCAGAGTTGAGAGATAAGGCCTCTGTGGCTAATACCAAACTTAGTACTATGATTCAGAATAATAAGTTACGTCCCATTGGTAATTCAACCACGAGTAAGGCAGAAGTATATACAACTACAGATGAGGTAATTGGAAAATATATTGCAATGAGACAGAAAGCAAGTGATAGTTGGGCATTACGGGGAGGGGCTCCTCAACTTGAAACAGGTTTAAAAGATCTTAAATACTTTCTTGAAAACTGTAGCCAGGTAACTAACGCAGGTGCTTACCTGCACGAGCTTTTACAAACAGCCGGTAAATTTAATGGAGGAACATATGGATTAAAACTATTAACTCAACAAGGTAGTATACCAATGTTATCAGGATTGAAACTCAACAGTTTTGAAGAAGAGTTATTGCCTGATCCTACTGATCTGCACCGAATGGATATGAGATTTCTGGATTCAGAAGGAATAGAACTACTGGTAGAAACAAAAAATTATGGAAGCTTACGTTTTGAAAAAGAATTAGAAGGTGGAGGAACTGAATTGATAGAGAAACTTCAGCGAGATTCATTTAAGAATCAATTCTATGCATATCTAAAGAGAATAGACAATCTAGACGAATTAGGATATTTCTTCAATGCTCGTAAAGGTATAAAGCTTGAGGAGGTAAAGCTTGAATTTCAAAAAATATTCAAAATAGAAAACTCTAATGGGAATAATTATATTTATGATATGCTTCAAAAGAATAATTCTTCTCTTTTACAATCATTAGGTATAACCAATCCTAATCAAGGCTATCAGATATTTAAAACATACATTGACGATTTAAATAGTGATTTATATAAGTTTATAATTATTCAATAATGTATCTATACAAACAAAGCTACGTTAATGCAACCAGGTTTGTCTTTTTTGAAAAAGATAATACGTACTTATCATATAATAATCGTGTAGTTGCACTTGATAATAATAACTTTAACATTGTTTGGATAAGCTCTCCATTTAGAAATGTATTCAGTTTTATTGTTTACTCCGAGATAATATATGTATCTGACTATTATGATAATAAAAGCCACAATATTTACATTGATAAGAGTACAGGTGGGATTGTTAATAAAAAGTATGATCTGGCATTTTTTAGTCAAGAAAAATTAAATTGTGTATTATTTAATCAAATAGACGAGGTTAAGCAAGAATATATTGGTCTATTTAATCTTGACCAAAATGTAATAACTTGGCAAAAAGTTATATCAACAGGAGGATATTACCTTTATGAAAATAACTTCTCCATTTTTACAAATAGAAGTCATAGAGAAATAAAAGTTTTGGATAATCAGGATGGATCACTTGTGTGGGAGCTAGATATAGTACTTTCTGGTATTTATGAAAAGGGAGAGATAATACAACTATTGGGTATCTATCAAACTATATTATTGGTGGCAATTAAAGGTGGAAAACTGATAGGTATTGATATTCAGACAGGTAAGGTGGAGTGGTTGTTACAGGAAAGTATTACAGAGCAGTCAGAGTCTCAGCATTCTGTTCAACTTGTACAATATCTTCAATTACACTCCTTAAAACCTTGTTTATACGCATTGAAAAATCATATTTTTCAAAAAGTTACATTGAGTCCACATGTAAAAGCAGATCCTGTTTTCTTACAGGAAAAATTAAAAGATAAAGAAGGACATACTTTAAGTGTGAGAGCAGCAACATTAAAAGGAGATTATTTTTATTTTACCGCAGAAAGGGAAGGTTTTGGTTTTGGATCTGGGTTAGTTGGAGCCTTTCATATTGAAAGTATGGAAATAGTGTGGCTTTATGATATGCACTTTCCACAGGGTGTTTTTTTTGCAGGTGGAGAAGGTCCTAAAGTAGATGAAAAGCGCTTATATGTAATAGATAGTGAAGCTACATTATATATTTTTGAAAGAGAGCAATAACCTATACTAAAATACTACACCCTGTTTATTACACAAAGTAATTCTACTGTAAGTATTTTTTAACGTTACAATCATTCTCCTCAGTATTTCTACCAAAGCCATTCTAAATCAGAATGGCTTTGGTATTTGATTACGATTACCTATCTGTGGCAATCAGGTAAGCCGTCTGGTCCGTGTTATTGTTGGCAGCGATACTATCTGGAGCACAGTAACTCATCCGTTTGTGAGTGCAGACGGAAAAACGATTCCAGCTGGCAATCTTCGTAAAGGCATCTGGCTTAGAAAGGCAGTTGTTTCTGTAATACTCGCTTCCAGTGCTGTATTTGTGCCAGAGGACCAGGCCGTTGCAGTAGATAGTGTAGCGATTGTCGATACCTCTGCAACAGTCTATAATCTGAAAGTAGAGCACTTTGATGCCTATCTGGTTGGACAACATGGAATGGTGGTTTTAATGGCTTGTGATATTCAACGAGTTTTTAAAAATTTAAATCCCAAGCTAGCTGAAAAGCTAAAAGATCTGAAAGGCTTTGACCAGTTATTGGCAAATGCGGAGGTAGTTAAAGCAATAGAGGGTTTAGGCACTAAACGTGATTTGTTTTTAGAAAACCTGTTGAGTCAAAATCCGAATGTTAAGCCCGTTAGTAATCTGTTAACCTATCATATTTCAGAAATAGATCCGCAAATGATCGATGTCTGGAAACTATTGGATGAGAATAATAATACGCATAAGAAAATGGATTTTGAGTTTTTGAAAGAAAACAAAGGGAAATCAAAAACTAAAATTCTGGATGCCGTAAAAAAAGAAAATGATAAAGAAGTTTCTCTGGTTGTCAAAGCAGGCTCAACCACTAATTTAGCCAAGAGTCTGGATGTATTGGAGACAACAGAACCGGCGATGGCTCAAGCTTTACGAGATGCCTTTGAGCAAGGAGATCGAACTATATTCAAAGAAGAAGTAGTAGTCAACAAATTGAAAACGCTATTGGACAAAGACTACATTGGAACAAAAACGATGGTTAGCCAAGTTAGAGCAGTGATGATCAAAGACTTTAATGAAAAGATGGGGGAAGTTCTGAGTTTTGATGAGTTGATGCGCTTGACAAATAAGTCAGATACCTATCCCAATGGTTTAAATTTGGTTAGTGAAAATGGCTCAAGAGGAGCTATGTTTGAAACTTGGTTTAATACTAAGTTTAAGAGTGCCAAAGAATTTGGCGGCAATCTTAAACATAAATATGCGGTATCTATTACTGATAGAGATGGGAAAGTTCGAACCATTGTTATTGATAAGTATTATGATGAAAGTGGAAAAGTGATTGGTGTTGAACTGAAACATACACAAGAACTTTTATCAAAAAGTGTAGGTGAGCAATTGGATGATAGATTAATTGCTTTAGAATCCAATCAAGGTATAGAGAAATTTATTTATGTCTTTACAGATGCAAAAACAGCACAAAATAATTCATCTAGAATCAAACAGTTATTAGGTGAGGAAACCAAAATTTATTTTATAGAACCAAAAACAGAAGAACTAATTGAAGTAATAAGATAACCTTTTATTATTAAAATGATAAACAAAAACGACAAACTTTGGATACAATTTAGATTAGGAAATCTACCTTTACAAACTGAAAATTTAATTCAGATATTTTCTTTATTAGATGAAACTCCGCTTCCTAACCCATCAAGATTAGAGTATTGTAATTCAAATAATAAATGGAGAAGTATAGCAATCAATTCCTTTAGTGATAAGGAAATTATTGACTTATTAAAGTCTGATAATAAGAAAGCAGATGAATTAATGTTTGATAATAATGATTCTGATAACCATCCCTTTGTTTATATAAATAGAACACATTCTCCTATAATAGGAGTTACTATTGCTGTCCATTTTATCACAGATTGGACCAGTAACTTTGTTTTTAATTTATTTAAGTCCATATTAATGAAAATAAATTGTGGTGTAGGTGTTTGCCACTTCTCTAATGTACATGTTTCAATGTTGGAAAAACACTTTAGAGGACAGAAAAGAACTTTTTATTTACCTGCATTAAATTGGCTCCAATACTTAGGAAAAGAGGAATTAGAACGTCAAGGAGGTATGGAAGCTTTAGAAGCTAATCCTTTACTGAAAACAGAACGCATTCATGATGGATTGTTAATTCAGGTAGGAGAAAGCCCATACGACGCTTTTACTCCAGAAGGAGAAGAGTTATTGGTTAAGGCAACTCGTTCACTACCCCCTGTCAGAAAATAATATCAAATATATTCTCATTCTCAATTCTATTACCACCCTTGTATTAACAAGGGTTTTTTCATGTCGGGGTTGTCAAAATTGTTCAATAGGGGATTTTGCAGTGAGGTAGGCCAAACGTATTTCCAGTGGCGAAACTGCTCTGCAAAAGATAGTCTCTATCAGTGGCAATCAGGTAAGCCGTCTGGTTCGGATTATGGCAGGTAAAGATACCCATTTGGAGCACAGTGACTCATCCGTTTGTGAGTGCAGACGGAAAAACGATTCCAGCAGGCAATCTTCGCAAGGGTATGTGGCTCAGAAAGGCAGTTGCTTCTGTGATGCTTGCTTCCAGTTCTGTATTTGTGCCGGAGGCTCAGGCCGTTGTCGTAGATAGTGTGGCTATTGTCGATACCTCTGCTACTGTCTATAATCTGAAGGTAGAGCAATTCGACGCCTATCTGGTTGGACAAGAAGGAATGGTGGTAAAAGTACCCTGTAAGATACAAGCACAGGTACTTGCTTTGGGAATTACACCCGCTGATTTTCCAACTTCGCAGATGTATGATGACTTTCTGATAGATGCTACCCATCTGGACTTGTCTATCTTTCATAAAACCCATCTGGATGCGTGGAAGGTGTTGTATGAGTCAGGTTCTCCTAATTTGCGAAAAAATAGTGAGATAGTTCAAAAGATGAAATCTGCTCTGGAAACAAAGAATCGCCCTGCCAACCTTTCAAATACGGATATTGCTACTGCTATTGGTAGTTCATCAAGTAAAGAAAAGATGATTGACAATCTGATCAAGGCCACAGATGAAGACGCCTATCGAAAGGCACTGACAGATGTAAGTGCACGTGCTCAACTGGCAGCCTATCTGAAAGCAGGCTTTCCCAAAGGGTCTAAAGCAGTAGCCGCTGCAGAAGCCATTAATCAGAATTTTAAGAAGTTTCTCAGAGAGAGAAAACTATCAGTTGAGATTGATGATTTGGCAGAAGGAGTAACTGATTTGGGTGGTATGTATAAAAGTCAGTTTAAGGATTTTCTGATCAAGTTGAGAAGTCCCAAATATGCAGCTTTTCGATCTCGTTATCAGGATGAGTTGATAACCAACTATTTTCCTGCTGATTGGTTAACCCGTTCGGATATAGATGAATTAACGAAGGAGATATTTGAGAAAATGGACACATGGGAGAACTTTTTTGATGGAATGGGCTATCAGGTACATCATATTTTTCCGGTTAATTTGTTTAAAAATTCACCTGGATTTAGGATCTATTATGAATTTTTCTCAGGAGATGTGTTAGATTTCAATGCGTTGAAAGATTTGCGTAATGCATTAATGCTACAAGGTAAGAAGGTTGATGGTAGTTTTGTATTAGGTGTTCATACCAATCATGATTACTATGAAACCGCTCTTGGTGCTTACTTGGATATGAAAGCAGATGAATATATAGCTGGTCTGAATATAGATAATGTTAAAAATATAGAGCAACTCTTTGATAAAGTTACAGACCAGGATAAACTTAAAGTTGAACTACGGAAAGTTGCGAATCAGTTAGATGATGATGTAGATGAGATAGCTACTAAACTCAAACCATTACTGATAGAGAAGTCAGTAAAAGGATCTGGTGGCCAGATGATTGATGTTAATGATGTTTTAAACTATTATCCTGCTCCAGATCAAGTTAATGCCATTATTGATTTATTAAAATAACCTAATTCGAATGAATAGTAGATTCTATACTTTTGTGCAAAGTGGCACCACCAGAGAGGATTATGCCTATGCTCAGATTACTGAGCAAGAGTATGTAAGTAGTGGATTTAAATCTTATAGTATAGATGATATTATTTGGGAAAATCCTATTGTATTAGAAATTGACCTGGTTCCCTTGTATGAGGGCGTAGTCAGTGAAAAACAGTTTCGTCATTTTATTGGTTTTCGGTCTGATGTCTTGCGTAAGACAGTAAGTACAAATCCATTAAATCGAATAGTTAGTGTTGAACTAAAAACATTTTTAGAGCAGTTTATTCTCTCTCCTCATGGATTCTATCCGGTCAAACTTAGGCATGACTTAACTAACGAAGTAAGAGATTATTTTTTATGGCATACTTTCAATATTGTTACCAAAGAAGTGATCTACCCTGTATCGGAATTTGAACTTGTTACCAAGCGAACCAAGGAATTGATAAAGACTTATGGAAAAGGAACGTTTGAAAATGAAGATCAGTACAAAGGACAGCTACATGATGAGTTATATGAAAGAAAAAATTTACTTCGTCCAGTAAAGCTTTATTATTCCCAGCCTTATGATGTATTATCTGCAGGTGTAAACATGATTGTAATAAGCGAGAAAGTGAAACAAGCAATGGAAGAAGCTTTCCCCTCAATGGAATTTCATGAGTTTACCGACTATCAGATCATAACAGGCTATCAGGCTTAAACAGATGATATCTACTTACTGCCCTTGTTAACACAAGGGCTTTTTTTATGCACAGTTGATCAAAGTCGTCCAATAGGGGATTTGCATGTAGGCCAAACGGTAGTCTACATTTCAGGGTATGGCTCATAGTGGCTCTGTAGCTCAGTATAAAGCTTATTTTCAAGCCAAATCACTTTATAAAGAATGAAAGATCTTACAATAATTTCCTTATCTAATAAGATAGTAGGTTCTTTAGAAGAACTGAATGAATTAGGAACTGAATTCAATATAGATTTACCACAGGAATTTAAAAGTTTTATTGTTAAATATTTGGGTATGTCCGTTAAAGAAACCTATTATCAAGGAGTCCCCCAATTTAAGCAATTTCTTAAGGTAAGCTCAATTGGAAAGATTCTTGCAGGACATAGATATTATGGAGTAGAGGGTTATTTTCCCTTTGCAATAGATTCAGGAGGCTGGGACTATAATATCTCTTTACGTCCAGAAACGTATGGTCAGGTTTGGGTTAACAAATGGGATAATGGAGGAGTCGGTGAAGAATGTTTTCATTTTGTAGCCAATAGTTTCGAGGAATTTATTGATGGATTAGAACCAGAAGAAGATGTATAACTGTCATAAGTACTACTTGCATGAAAAGCCTCTTTCCACAAAGAGGCTTTTTAGTTTCTTTGTGGAAATGAGAAAATACATTCCTGGATTTAGTAAGCCAGATGACTACATATGGCATCATTTGGATGACTTAGAAGTAGACTCAAATGGTGATGCGTGGTGTACGATGCAATTAGTAGATTCAGATGTGCATAGTGCGGTTGGTATGAGACATTCTGGTGCAGTTGCACAATTCGATAAGTATTATCAACCATAGATTGAAAATAAATGAAACAGCTAACAATTGCTCCACGTATCACTAAAAGTGAGATTAGACTCTTGGAAGAAGAGCTAGAAACTGTTTTTCCCGAATATTATTTTGAATTCATGAAATTATATTCAGGGCTTGGAGTTCTAGAGAATAGATTTCAAAGTGATAATGAAAAGATATATGAGATTTCATCCTTTTGTAAGATGAGGGTTATTTATGATTACTCTAAACTGTTTAAAGAGCAAGGGTGGGGGATTAAAATACCTTTTGCGATGGATAATGGTGGGTGGTTGTATTGTATTTCTTTAGATGAAGAAGATAAAGGAATTATTTATCTGCATAATGTGGATTGGACAGATAAACAAGATGCTTTTGAAAAAGTAGCCAATAGCTTCGAAGAATTCATTAATGGCTTACAATCAGAAGAAGATGTATAACTGTCATAAGTACTACTTGCATGAAAAGCCTCTTTCCACAAAGAGGCTTTTTAGTTTCTTTGTGGAAATGAGAAAATACATTCCTGGATTTAGTAAGCCAGATGACTACACTTGGCATCATTTGGATGACTTGGAAATAAATGTTTTATAAACAAAAGGCCTTCTTATTCGCCACTCAGGCAAAATGCTATCGATTTACAGTGGGGGTAAGCTGATTGCTTCGACAACAGAAGAGCATCCGTTTTATGTTCAGTACAAGCAGAATAATAGTGTGGTGGCTTCTGTGCAGAATGTATTCTATTCAGTATGTAAAGATCATCCAGTAAGTAAAGGCCAATATATAGCAGGTCAATATATAGCAGGTCAATATATAGCAGGTCAATATGTAGCAGGTCAATATGTAGCAGGTCAATATGTAGCAGCTCGAAAGCTAAAAGCAGGAGACCGCTTGTTAAGCAGGTTATTGCCAACAGTCCTGATTGATAGTGTGTTTGTGAAAGATACCCTGATCAGAGTGTATAACTTTGAGGTGACTCAGTGGCATAACTATCTGGTGGGTGAGCAAGCTGTTTTGGTGCATAATGCAAAATACTTTGGTGGGAAATATGTAAAAGATATTATAACAGGAAATAAAGAAAAGTTTGGAGAGCTATATAGAAAGGAAATAATGGATGAGATCCATTTTGGATTAAAAAATATATCTACAATCCACACAATGATATAGATTTAACATCATATGCAAAGTTGGCCGATAAGCCGACTGTATCAAAAGGAAAGAATATATTATATATGGATTATTATATTCCTGATGATATTAATACTGCCATTACAAAAAATAAAGCACATTTAGGAGATTTTAGTTTAGGAAAAGAGATGTTCGAAGATTCATATACTTATTTTAAAAATAAGCTAGGAAAGGATTTGGATGGTATATATGGAGAATGGATAAAATCAGATGCCTATGCAGCTTATGGGGGAGAATCGCTTAATTTGAAGAAATTTAGAGAATTTATTGAAAAGGGAATGAGCAGAGAAGATGCAGCTTTTGAAACCATAACGGGTAAATGGGCAAAAGAAAAAGGCTTTACTAAAGTTAAATTCTTTGATGATCCTTTAGAATTTACAGATAAGTTGCCAAGATTTGATAAAAACAATAGAGTAGAAGTGATTTTCTATAGATAAAACACCTATTTATGAAATATTTAATAAGTACTAAAAACTTAAAGGATACTAATTATGAGTATATTGTTTCTAACCTTCATTTTTCTATTTACTCAAAAGCCTCACAAATTCCAGAAAAAGGTACATATTACTATAATGTATACGAACTTATAGAAAATATCTATAAACATGGTTTATCTTTTTATCATTACAGTCTGCTGCAAGAAGGAAAAGAAAATTTCTTCATAGAAAAAACAGAACTTGCACAATTTGTAGAGTCTATAAAAAATACTATAAAAAAAGAATTAGCAAGAAGAGATGATGAAAATCGTCCATATTTGAAGCATACGATTCGAAAAATATTTGAAGGGGAAGAAATAAAACTTAATAATAAAGATGATTCCGATGATATTCGTATAGTTGGCTTGATTTCATTTCTAAATATGCTGCAAGATGCGTATGAGAAAAATGAGAAGGTCTATTTTTGTGTGTATACACCACCACCTTCTGACTGGTGAGCAATTATACAGGGTGAGAAATCTTTACTATATCAAAGAGTTATTGGGGCAAAAGCTGCCTTTCTAAGGACAAATTAGATGCTATTTATATTAAACCTTTGTCATTGATTGACAGAGGTTTTTTGTTTGACGATCAGCATTGTACAACCGGATTTAACAGCACACATAAATCTCAGGGCCTTTGTATCAATTTTCAAGTGATTTTCCAGGGATTGAACTTACAGTCGTAGGACCAAAAGTAAAAATAGATACCACAGAATTACGCCAGTTTAGAGTAGTAAATAAGACATTAACCGATTTCCCCTGATCTAGAATATCCATGCTTACCAAAGTAAAGAACCTGACTCAAACTGCCCAAGTAGCTTTTTTTACCTTATCTGCTTTGCATGTCATACATGTATTGAAAGATAAACGTTCACTGACTTTAGATTTACTCAGGCAAGCGGGAAAACCTGTTTGGGAAAATATAAATGAAGATGAATGGAACAATACTGGTGAGCAATTATATAATTGGTGTCTGGACACCTACCAACAAATCACTAGCTGGATGGGAGAGAAAGATATGTTTGGTGATTTTTTTTATGATAATTGTATTAGTAATAAAGTGGTTAACTATTTGGGCTACTATAGTGAGAATTATCAATCTGTGGAAACGTATAGTTTGAGTGCCTTGATTGATGCTGTATATATCGCTTGTCATAGAATGATGCTTTATGATCAAATAGGAATGCCTTCTGATGTTGTTGAAGTAGGAATAAATACCTTCCGTTATTGTCTGGAGACTGCCCAACAGGCCAGTGCTGATCCAGTGGCAGAGAAACAATGGCAGGAAGGGATTATCCGGAGATTACTGGAAAACTTCTACACAGAAGATCCCAATGATTTTGGTCCCAATATATCTCAGAAGTATCTGGAAGATTTGTTTGGAGAAAAACTTCCTTTTTAAGAATGTTTCCAAGTTTTATTTGTCTAAGCCTTTGTTGGTAACAGAGGCTTTTTTGTTTGCCTGCTTTTACTGATAATCAGGATATTGTTTATCCTTAGATTCGGGATGGAAAAGTAAAACAGGTTATTAGTTCTGATAGTACATTAAAGAAAGCTTTTGGTCTTGTTCAACCAACACCTATTAAGAATGGATCAATTATTCAGTTAAACAATAGAGTTGACATATATTATAATAATTTTCAGGGTGGTATAGGTATAAAACAGTTCTAATATTTAAATACATGATTACTACGAGTGAAACATTAAGAGAAATAAAAAGTAAATTTGATGATGTCCTTTTAAAAAAGGGATTTGAAATTAACAGTATTGGTTACTATGTCTATAAGACAAAGGATGCTACTTATACTTTCTTTGTTGGAATAGGTCCCAATTATTATCCGGTTTCCTTCGATTTAGTTGCAGGTTTAAGTATTTCTATTCATTATGTAGATGATATCTTCAATAAACTAATGTACCAGTTTGATGAAAATTTTATAGCAAAAAGAAATACTTGTGGAACCAAATTATTGTACTTTAAAAGTAAGTTGAATTTACATTACGAAATTACCGCTCACTCAAATATAGGAGACGTTCTTGATGAAGTTGAAGCCTTACTTAATGATAATGGATTTGAATTTTTCAATAGGTTTACAGATATAAGAGAAATAGATGAATCAGTGAATGTTAAGAGAGGTTTCTATGATGAAGTCGGATCTATCATAGGTGGTGATTTGGTGGAAAAAGCAATATTAGCTTTAATACTAGCAAAATTATGTCGTCCAGAGGCTGTAGAAGCACTGGCCGTTCAATATCGAGATACATTATATAATGATGCATTTTATTTGAGTCGGTATGATCCAGCTGTAGAATATCTGTTAAAAACAGATATCGGTAGCTATCGCCATATTCAACCTCCTTTCTAGGAAACCAGGTTCGTTGCTCTATTATATCTTGTTTTGAATGAATGGATTGGTTTGTGAAAAAGGAAATAGAAAATACTCCCAATCAAAGCTATGACTGATTTTAAAGAATTTTATGAGCAAGAATACAATCGTTTCCGATTTACACAATATGGAGCAGTTGATCATACAGATACACCACTGATGGCATTTATTTCAGGTTACTTATATGCTCAGAAAGAGAATACATTGGAACGGTGTATTCGTTTGTATTTGAGTAACAAGTATCAAATTGATGGAAAATGGAACAGCTGGAAAGAACAAATAGACCATTATGCCTTTCTGAATAATGAAAAATGGGATGAGGGATTTTTCAGATTAATTCATGAAATACATAATGATGAATTGGTATTTGAAGAAGAGAGTGGGATAGCTGAAAAAGATGAAATTGTATGGGAACAGGAAATAGAAGTACTTGATCGTATTCATTTGCAGGATGGTACCTCCCTGGAGGTAGGAGATGTGATTCAATTGGCAGATAAAATAGATGAAGATTACAGACAAACCAAGTTTTATGATGTTTCTCTTCGCAATCCCAACTGGGAACTGTTTTATCCATCAGAGAAGGACTTTGACCATGTCTATTTTTATATAAGCCGTAAAGAAGGGGTTAAACCCTTTACAGTTGGAAGGGTACGACGTCTTTTCAGTAATACGCTGGCTAAGATCGAATTAATAGGCATTCAAAAGGGACAGCTGGTTGTTTATACAGATCTGTTCAAAATAGAAATAGAAAAGGCTTTACAAATACAAGAAGTCAAACTTATCAAAAAGAATGTTCCTGAAGATTCTTTTATTAATTTTATCTCATTTGATTTAGTATGTTTCTCATGCTTTACTTATGAGGACCTGATTAATCAGTGGAGTTTTTTTGAGCTACACTGTTTAAAAAAAGAGTGGGAGAGATATAATAGAAATGTAAACGGATTTTGGTATAAAAGAAGCTGAAATCTTACTCATAATTACTATCTGTAAAAGCAATCATCCTATGGATATACCCGGACTTACCTATATTGAAAATTTTGTATCAGTAGATGAGGAACACGACCTTGTTTCTCAAATTGATAACGCTACATGGCTGGCCGACTTGAAACGACGTGTTCAGCATTATGGGTATAAATATGACTATAAGAAAAGACAGATAGACGCCTCTATGAAGATAGACGATATTCCAGTATGGGCTGTTAGGATTGCAGATCGTGTATATGAGGCTGGTTATATACCATACCAACCGGATCAGTTGATTATCAATGAGTATTTGCCTGGTCAAGGCATTGCTTCTCATATTGATTGTGAGCCTTGCTTTGAGGATACAATCATTTCGCTAAGTCTGGGATCGCATTGTGTTATGACTTTTACAGAAAAAGAAAGTAATCACAGTGAAGATAAAATAATACACTCAAAAAGCTTACTGGTTATGCAGCAACAGGCCAGATACAAATGGATGCATGGCATCAAAGCGAAAAAAAGTGATATGGTTGAGGGTGTTAAAAAGATACGACAACGCAGAATATCTCTCACATTTCGGAAAGTGATTCTAAGTTAGTCACATTGATAACATGATACTTGCCTGTCAGGTAGGCAACCCGACAGCTCAGTAAAAGTAAGCAGGAAAATAAATAGAAAATACCTGTAGTTTAAGATGAAAGTATAAGGCGTAATGAGTTATTATACAGGGTGCTATCTAATTTATTTAAAGTAAGGTGAGAGGTGAGTAATGCACCGTTCCTTGTTAGGTAGTAAATACCTGACAAACTGTTGAAAACATGTTGTGGCCTTGAGTGCATTGCTGCAAAGGTGCTTCGGGCATTTTTTGCTGATACCTTCTTATAGGTTGGTTTTACTATATTTGTACTGAATGCGTTATGCATAATTGGTTGATCTATGGATTGATTGGAATGCTCCTTCTGTGTTAATGCCGTTCCCTGGGAGCCTGCAACGGCGTCTGTTTGTGTCGTGACCAGTGCCTTTTGCTGTGTTTTTACAATATGCAATGCCATGAACATTTCAAAATCCATAAACTCATATTTCTCAGCTTGTTCTGATTTCTTCCAGATGTCATAGGCTGCTTTGGCACGGATACGCACCTGATCCCGTTTCAGCTCTTTGAGAATATATTTAGCTGCATTGTCCTTATCTTTTTTTCTGTCAAGCACCGCCAGACGAAGATCGCTGCGTTTGTATTGAATCGTGAGATCCTTCCATACCGATTCAGCTTTCTTTAATTGTTTATTTTGTTCCTTTGAGACAGGTCGAGCTTCCAGTTCCGCTTTCTGCTGAGTTGCCTGGGCTAATAAGTTTGTTAAATGAATATGATCGGCCAGAGATTGCTTTTCATCTTGTGCAATTTTTCGGATGCGTTTGAGCATATGATGCAATTGTTCATTGAGACGCGCCTCTTCAGCCATCAGGCGATAGTATTCTGATCTATATTTACGAATGGTACTGTCAGTGGTATATTTTTTATAAGCCATAGTGGTTGAAAAAGTAGTAAATGCTACATGAATAATGAGATAAATATACTTATTTTTTTGGAGTTTATACAATATTTTTTGCTTTAATTTGTGTTGTATAATTCATTGTTTATGAGTGGGTTGTGTATTGTATTTGGAGGTTTGCTACTTGTGTTTATATAAGAGTGAAATTATTGCCGGGTATCGTCCTAATTTGATGGTCTGATACAATATGCACCAATCCTACATATGTAAGGTTTGTAAATTTCCTTGACGCCCCATACTGTTATTTTTTATTTCTTTTGAGTACCACTTCTGAAAAGAATTCTCTCTGAAAAAACTCACCGTTGTATGCGAAAATTGCGAACGGGACATCTCTCGGTATGTGTCTGCGCTTTTGTTTTAATAGGTATTTTCCTTCTGAAATTTGATACACTTCACGCTCAAAATCCTGAGATAAAAGGCAAGCTGGTTTCTCCATTATATAAACGAATTCTGGCGGTTTGTAAGGCCGTGCAGGAAAACGGTCGCACAACAGAAACCTTGACAGCCGGAGATTTTACCAAACTTCCTGTAGGACTAATCAAAACAGTAGGCGAAAACAGATATGTGATAGCCATAGATAGCGCCTACTATAACGAACGGGGATGGTTCTTTACAGCCTATTGTATGCTCACTATTCCTGGTACCACAGAACCTATCGCCTTTGCTGGCCGGGGACTTGCATTCAATGCAGCCGGTCTGGCATCTACCAATCTGGCTCGTCTGGTACTGGTCTCAGAACATTCCGTAGATATCGGCTCGCATGTTACACTGACTATCCCGTCTGACAACAGCAACTATGTGGAGTTTGATTGCAATGGGTTCCGGTCTGTTAATCTGAAAGGACTCTTTTCGTTTGACAAAGGATTGCTGATTCCGGATGTAGTAGAAAATCAGGATAATCCACCTTCTGCCGTTACCGCCACATTTGCTGTGAATGCCACTGATCTGAACAATATGATGATTTCAACCAGTATTTCACCCTTTCAGATCAAAGGCCTTAAAGACTTTTCATTTTCTGTCGTGAATGCCGTGGTAGATATGAGTGATATCATCAATCCTCCCGGCTTTAGTTTCCCGCAGGATTATCAGCAGGCCTATGGAGAAGATATCACCTTGTGGAGAGGATTTTATCTGCAGGAAGTTGTCGTGAAATTACCCAAAGAGCTGGCAAGTCGTGGTGAACGAGCCAGTGCCAATGCCCGTAACCTGCTCATTGATGAACTGGGAGTGTCTGGTCTTTTTGGATTGAAAAATATACTGAATGCGTCTGCTGATGGATGGCCGTTTTCGGTGGATAGTTTGGGAGTGCAACTTGTACATAATCGGTTGACTGGTGGTGGTTTTGCTGGGAACATGCAGGTGCCTTTTCTGGGAAAGGATTCCTTACGGTATCAGGCCATGATGATACAAACCGAAAAATCTACGGACTATTCGCTGAGTCTGGCGACTCTGAAGAATAAAGAATATTCCATGCCATGGTCTGGTAAGCTTACCTTAAAAAAAGGGAGTGCTATCAAGGTGGAATCCAGAGATGGCAAACTGATTCCTTCGGCACTATTGCATGGTGTGCTTTCTATTGAAGCGACAAGTTTATTACAAATAAAGTCTATTGATTTTCAGAATCTGGGACTAACAACACAGAAGCCTTATCTGGTGAGTGGTGTGTTTGGTTCAGGTTCCATGCCAGATTCTATTACAGTTACAGACCCGGAAGGTAAGAAACAAACTATTGCACAACCACGGGTGGCTAAGTTTCCGGTCAGTATTGATTCCATCCGGCTTGGGATTTATCAGGGACAATTTGCGCTGGGACTTGGGGTAGGACTCAATCTGATGGGAGCCCAGAACTCATCCGATAAAGGATTGTCGGTACGTACCTTTGTACAGGTATTGGCTAAAGTGGAAGAACGAACTCAGACCAATGGCGATATAAAAACCAAAACCCAGCACTGGGAATTTGATAAAGTAAAGATAAGTGATATCTCAGTATCCTGTCATGTGACTGCCTTTGATCTGGAGGGACGACTGACACTGTTTGATGATGACCCGGTTTATGGCAATGGATTCAGAGGAAATATATCCTTTGCCTTGTCGAAGATCATGAAAAAGCCGATTCAGATCAATGCGTACTTTGGTAGCATGCCTACCTACCGCTACTGGCATCTGGATGCGTATGTGCCTACAGGTAATATCCCTGTGATTCCTCCTGTGAGCATTACAGGGATTCTGGGAGGAATGTCCTATCACATGACACGGCCTAAAGCCTTTGTTCCCGATTATTCCAAACTAAATGTCGTTAATGCGGATACTGTACGACAGAATAACCCAAACAATACAGAAACCCGTAACAGTGGAGCCGAGTTTGCCTACGTTCCGGATTCAACTGCTTCACTAGGCTTTATGGCTGGCGTAACACTGATTACCGGGTCAGACAAAGCCTTTAATGCGGATGTAACACTGGAAGCGGCCTTTAATCAGGGAGGAGGATTGCGGTATGTAGAGTTTAAGGGAGATGGTTACTTCTTTACCGCTGTACAGTCCCGTGCACGGGGTGCCGAAGGCAAAACCACAGTGCCGCTCTATGTTAGCATGGCTATGCGGTTTGACAATGACAATGATGTGTTACATGCTAATATGAAGGGGTACCTGAATGTGCAGAATGTGATTCGGGGTACAGGTGCCAATGGGTTGATAGGAGAAATCGTAATACATGCCGATCCGCAGGACTGGTATATCTATGTGGGACGTCCCAGTCAGATGTTGGGCGTGAATATGGCAAATATCGCTACGGCTAAAGCCTACTTTATGGTCGGAACCAAAGTAGAAGATCTGCCTTTGCCCCCTTCAGAAGTGGCAGAGGTATTTGATAACATAGATCTGAACTTCATGCGGGATGAAAATGCTATTTCATCCGGTAAAGGGTTTGCACTGGGGGTACATATTAAAGTAGCAAAAAGTGTAGAGGTAACTCCTTTCTATGCTTCTCTGGCTCTCGGTGGTGGGGCAGATGTTATGCTGAGAAATTATGGCGAAAAAGCTACCTGCCGCGGACAATCAGGCACGTTAGGAATGAATGGCTGGTATGCTTCCGGACAGGCTTATATATTCCTTGCCGGTAAAGTGGGCATTCGGGTAGGGAAAAGAAAAAGATCTTTTGATATCATTAGTTTGGGCGCAGCGGCTCTGCTTCAGGCTAAACTGCCTAACCCAACCTGGATGCGGGGTGGTATAGCCGGAAAATATTCTATCCTGGGTGGACTAGTCAAAGGTAAAGTGAACCTGACCTTTACTGTTGGGGAAGAATGCGAAATTATTGCTCCTGGCAATGAACTGGGAGATATTGAGGTTATCGCTGACATTTCACCAGCCGCAAGCAGCCAGGATGTGAGTGTGTTTGCAGCTCCTCAGGTATCATTCAATACAAAGGTAGGATCAGAACTGAATATGATGAATAATCAGGATCAGCTGAATACCTACCGCATTGTGACAGATGAAATTAAGATCGTCCAGAATAAACAGGCTGTAAATGCCGTGCTGGAATGGAATGAAAAAATGGATGTGGTAGCACTAAATACACCGGAAACATTGCCTCAGGAAACTTCTCTGATTGTGCGTGCAAAAATCCACTGGGAAAAGAAGGAACAAAGTGGATGGACAGCCCTGAAAGATGAGAATGGACAAATTGACTATGAAGTGAAAGAAAGCAACTTTGTGACGGGGAAAGCTCCTGATTATATTCCGGAAGAAAACATAGCCTACAGCTATCCGGTGAAGAATCAGTATCACCTCTATAAGAAAGAGCATGGTCAGGGATACATCAAACTGAAAAAGGGACAAGCGTATTTGTTTGATGAAAAAGATAATGTAACCAGCTGGAAATACACAACCCGTTTTGAAGCGGGTAGCGGTACACTAGTGGAATCTCCGCTTTCGTATCAGAAAAGTGAATCTACTGTTTTATTTGCCCTTCCAGAGGCATTGGCAAATGCAACTGTATACAAACTGACACTGATCAAAACTCCTCAGGCCAGTGAAGCGGTAGACGCCAATGTAAAAAGAAGCTCATCCGAGAAAGTTTCAGGCGATAATACTGTGGAGGTGACTACCAATACACTGGAAGGTACGGCTGTCAATAATGTAGAGAAAAATCTGTATGCAAGTGCTTTCCGTACCAGTATGTATAACACACTGGCAGATAAGTTAAATTCTCTTTCTGACAGACAGGACCGACTGGATATTGCTTCAGGCAATACACTGGTGATAGGCAAAGTAATGACAGGAGAGGAAACATTTGACGAAGCCGAAATAAAAGGCAACGGAACTGTACAACCTTTGGTACAGGTAGAGGCTTCTCCTGACAACAACTGGTACAGTAAAACGATCTATCCATTGTTGTATGAACACTATCCGTTGGATAACACCGTGACTGTATCCCGGCCATCTGCTGCCCAAACGGGTGTTCCTCCATTAAAAGGGGTAAAACTGCAATACATGAACGGGCAGTCAACCTATCGTCTGACAGACAATCAGGTAAGTGCCGGATATGCTGCTGCACAGGGGGGGCAGATACTACTTGGGTATTACCTGGATTACTATGTGCTTCAGGATTACAGCGAACTTACCAATAAGGCAATCGCGAGATATCTGGATACCAAAGCGCCTTCCGGACCCGGCTGGGAACAGTTACGAACTGTGAAGGGCTATACCAATCTTGAAAAAGGAAGCTATCCGGTCATCCTTAAATATGTACTGCCTGGTTCAGAACAGGTAACGTCCAGCCAAACTATAACGATACGTTTGTAGAGAGGCTACTCACAATAAACTATGGGTAATAAAGAAGAGATAGGTATAGAAAAATTAACTATCAAAGCAAAAGTTCTCCTTATGTTATTATCATCTCAACATTGTTTATCTTTTCTGAAAGAGAGACCATCTTTAGTATTTGATATAGAGGAAGTAATGGAGATAAATGGATGGTTTTTGCAATCTTTTGAGAATATTGTTAAATGGTTAGAAGGGTATTCAATAGAAGGAGAAATATTTTACAAAGAATTTATATATAGTAAAGTGGCCAACTACAACGGTTATTATAATCATTACCAGCAACCAAAAGAGTCTGATGCCTATAACTGTTGTTTGTCTACTCTCTATTTTTCTTGTAAGTCAATAATGATGTTTTCAAATAAAGATTATAACAAATTTCCCTCCGATATTGCAGAGGTAACAGACAATACAGTAATAAGATGCCTTATTTTTTCTCAACAAGCGAGTTTAGATCCGGAATTGGAGAAACAATGGCAGGAAAGAGTTCTTGATCGCTTACTGAAAGATCACCTTGAAAAAGAGCTTGATGAATTCGGTTCAACTATTTCTCGACACTATATCAACGATTTATTGGGACAGAAACTTCCTTTTTAAGATTGTATCTATAATTCTTGGTGACTGAATTTATTAGAGAATGTCCCAATGATCAATCACTATATTACGTTTGTCTTGGAAAAGCTCGTTCGTTTGATCAGATTGATGACCGAGAATAGAAGGTTTAAGAGAAGAATAATTACAAGCTTTCCAACAACTTATTCCGCTCAGTCGACCTATTACTCAGGCTGTAAGAGACTATTTGAAGGATACGTAGGTAGAGATGAGGAACAATGGTTATCCTGTGATCTGCCAAGACAAATAAACAAACCAAACATTATCTATGGTGATCCTATCTAATATGAATTTAAAGTCGGAGAATTTTCTTCGACTTTTATTTTTTAATACCTGACATGATAGGTAATAGATATTAAAAAATGATGTAAAAGACATATATAAGCAAATAAAACGAAAAAAAATTTTTTTACTACTACAATCATAATAACTTGATAAAATTAATCCTCCCCATTCATTTTTTTATTTACCATTTAACAACTTCCTTATGTTACCAGCACAAGTTATTCGTTTAGTAGAAAAAGGTCCAGGTTTTCCATGGTGGGTACATGTTATCCAGTTTGTGTGGCAAGCAGCTTTGATATCACTGATTGTTTATCTTATTTATCGACTTTTCCGATGGGCCAACAAGCATTCTTCTTCTAGGAAAGGTTCGACAGGAAGCACTACCTCTATGATGTTTCTTATTTTTTGTGCGGTAAGTTTTACTGCTTGTACGAAAGAAGAGCCACAAGCGGTAACCAATTTAGAAAAACTAAATAAACTTGAAAAAGAATTTGGGTTGGAAAGAAAGACTGATTTATCACCTTCTGAGGTTCTGCATTTTAAAACGGTTGAAGAAGCGAGAGATTTTTTGAATTTGCTGAGTAGTAATCAAATCCAGAATCCTTCTTTTGAAAAGTTACTCATGCAGGCTCTGCCTCCAGATCAAAAAGCAAAAGTGAGTGCAAGGGTAGATAATTCAAACCCAGATCCCAACTCCGATGGAGGTACAACATCCGGTTTTCCTACTACACCTTTACCTGGGTTTCCCGGATTACCAGGTATACCTGGGTTTCCACCAAAGAACAAAGGAATTTTAGTGTCTAATTTACCTGTTAATCTGGCAACTTCGATTGATTTTATTTTTACGTATGATAACGGAGTAATAAAAGATGCAAAAGCAGAAGTAAAGGGAGTTGTTATTGGAATTATTTTCAAAGTGAACAGTTGGACACAAACAAAATATTATAGTTCAATAAATACTTACGTCATAGAAATCGTATGTGATCAAGGTATTGGTTTTGCTATTGATAATCTGGATGTTATCAATGCTTTTAGTTATAGGGTAAAATATGTTGTTGTAGTCAGCCCTGATAAATCCATGGGCACGGTGTACACATATATGTTGGCAAGTAATAACCCTAGTGTCAAACCAGGCCCGATTAATTATGGTAGTCCAGCTGGTAGCGGTGGCACAATACCTGGTGGTTCAACACCTGGCGGTGATGCGGGTAGTCCAGGTGGTACTGGTGGTATACCAACATGGGTTTTGGTCCCAAAACCAAGTGATACTGCAGAACCACCATTAGACGATCATCCACAAGGTGCACAACCTTCGTATGCGAGAGTAACTAAACAATAAAGATTTTTTTCGGGGTAAGGATTAAAAAAAGCCTAAGTAAAATCTTACCGTGTTGACAGATCTCTGGCAAGCAAGAATCTGTCAAAGATGGCATCAAACCTTTTAAGCCCATGCCAAAAAGTGGTGATGCTAGGCTTTCGCCCAGATTGATACCCTTTCCAACCGCCCAATCGAGCAATAACCCATATATACCGTTTTAGAGTAGACGGTGCATATGGGTTTTTTAGTTTTTGTGTATTACTCTCCAAAATGGGTATTTGCAATTCCATTATAGTGGTGAACCAATCAATAAAGAACTTTTTAAAGACCTGCATTGGGAATATTCATCTGAGGACATTGTAGGGTTATAGGAAGGATAGTGCTTTTTCCTAATTATGTAATAATTTTCAGTATATTGGTTACTATGCATAGAATTGATTGCTGATATTTGAGTCTCTTTATAGTCTTATCAAGTAATAGCTGAATGGGATTGTAAATACTCATAGTCAAAAATTATTACGCACACTGTTACATGTTACACATAAAAGACAAAGCTCCTAATTTTACATTGCCTTCTACCTCAGGTAAAACGTTTACCTTGTACAAGGATATGCTGCTCAAGCCTTGCATTCTGTATTTTTATCCGAAGGATTTTACTCCTGTGTGTACAGAGCAGGCTTGTGGTTTTCGGGATACATTTGATTTACTCAGAGAACTGGATGTTCAGGTAATTGGTATCAGTCGTGATGATATAGAAACCCATATGCGGTTTCGGGAAGAGTTTAAGTTGCCATTTGAACTGCTCTCAGATGCGGATGGAACGGTAGGGAAGAGTTATGATCTGGTGCCGAAGGATATGCCCTTCTTTACCCGGCGAACTACCTATCTGCTGGACAAACACCATGCGATTGCCGGTGCGTATGAGAATCTCTTCTCGACAGGATTAAATCTGAAAGAGATTGTATCCAAATTAAAACACTGAGGAAGTATAAGGATATAAAAACAAAAAGACTCTGCTTATGTAAGCAGAGTCTTTTTGTTTTGAAACAGTGTCTATTCGGAAAGAAACCTTAACTAAATAACTCATTGTACAAGTTATAGTAGGAATCACTGAATGTTTCTTCATTGGGTTCGATGTAGTTTATTTTCTTCTCATCGAACTCAGCAAATAACTGAGTCAGTTTGTCATTGAAACGTTCTTCCGCTTTAAGCACTACATCTGCATAAGCCATCCCTGTACGAATAAATGCTGAATAGTCGGCTGTTTTCAGATACGATAACATACCGTCTTCGATATCCATCATTTTTACTTTTTCCAACAAATCCTGTTCGTCAAATTTATGTGTAAAGAAACTGTTATACACAGTAAATACAGATTTTGTATTTTTAAACATCGGATCATTTTTGTACGTTGTTTTCAAATACATTGGGATCAGGCTAGTCATCCAGTCATTGCAATGTACAATGTCAGGTGACCATCCCAGTTTCTTTACAGTTTCCAATACACCTTTACAGAAAAAGATAGCTCTTTCATCGTTATCGGGATGGAACCGATTGTCTTTATCAAAGAAGACAGATTTACGATGGAAGTAATCTTCGTTGTCTATAAAATAGACCTGTAATTTAGCATTTGGAATAGATGCTACTTTAATGATTAAAGGCTTTTCTTCATCTCCCACTGCAATGTTGATACCGGAAAGTCTTACTACTTCATGTAGCCGGTTTTTCCTTTCATTTATTAAACCAAACCTTGGAACTAATATTCGGATTTCCATACCACGCTCTTGCATGGCTTGAGGAAGTCTTCTTACAAAATCAGCAACTTCAGAGGTTTGGAGGAAGGGATTAATCTCGGTAGCTACATAAAGAACTCGGAGTTTGCTCATATATCTTAAGAAGGTTATGATGAACTAAAATGGAGGAGCAGAAAATCTTAAACCACACAAATTTTACGCAAAGATAGTAAAAAAAAATTGCATTTTAGGCAATTATTCTGATAAAAAAGTATTATCAGAATGAAAATCAATGTATTATTGCCAGTTTGTTTTTGTGAAAATTTGTGTAATTAGTTTGTTTATCAGCGAATAAAAGGATAAATAAAAGGCCAAGGAAACATGTATGTTTTGCTAGTATTTTTTACAAATAAGTGTTGAGAGGACATATTTTTCTCGGAACCGTAAATACATTTTTTTACTATTTCAGGATTTAAACCAACAAGGGATTCTTATAAGATGACACGTATTGCAGATGTAATAAAAATAATGGAAACATGGGCTCCACTAGCCTATCAGGAAAGTTATGACAATGCAGGATTACTGGTAGGAGATGCAGCAGATGTCGTAAAAGGGATATTGATTAGCCTGGATACTACAGAAGAGGTCATAGATGAAGCAATTGCCAAAGGATGTAATCTGGTAATAGCCCATCATCCCATTATATTTAAAGGACTAAAAAAGATTAATCGTACTAACTATATTGGACGGACGGTTGTAAAGGCCATACAGAATAATATAGCCATTTATGCTACTCATACCAACCTGGACAATGTACACAATGGAGTGAATTTTCATATTGCCTCACGCCTGGGTTTACAGAATATTCGGGTTTTATCTCCCAAAAAACAAACTTTACAGAAGCTGGTTGTGTTTGTACCAGTAGAGGATACAAAAGTTTTACTGGATGCCTTAAGCAGTGCCGGGGCAGGTGTGATTGGAAACTATTCCGGATGTAGCTTTCGGGTAATGGGTACAGGTTCTTTTACACCTAATGAAACAGCCAATCCGTACATAGGACAGGCCAATCAGCCTGAAGAGGTAACAGAGAATCGTATAGAGGTCATGTTTCCGACATATCTGACAGGGAAAGTGCTGGCAGCTATGAGACAAGCACATCCTTATGAAGAAATTGCTTACTATGTCACAAGCCTGGAGAATGAGAACCAGGAGGTTGGATCTGGTGCCATAGGTACATTGGCGGAACCTGTATCTGAAACGCAATTTCTGCAGTTTTTAAAAGATCAGATGCAGACCGGATGCATACGTTATACTGCTTTACGCGACAAACCCATTCAGAAAGTAGCTGTATGTGGAGGGGCTGGAATATTTTTGTTGAATGATGCCATACGGGCTGGAGCAGATATATTTATTACCTCAGATGTCAAATACCATGAGTTTTTTGATGCTGACAAACGTATCGTGCTGGCAGACATAGGACATTATGAAAGTGAAGTTTTTACAAAAGATTTAATTTTTGCGCATTTGTCAAAAAAAATAAGTAATATTGCGGTCAATTTGTCGGAAACTACCACAAACCCTGTTTTTTACCTGTAAAGCATACTATTTGTATAGATAATTGAGTGACTTAAAACTCAATCCCAATTCTAATAATCATATATGGAACTTACTGTTGCTCAAAAACTCGAAGCTCTTCTCCATCTCCAAAACATTGATTCCAAGTTAGACGAAATTCTGAAAATTCGCGGTGATCTTCCTGAAGAAGTTCAGGATCTGGAAGATGAAATTGCCGGATACCAGACTCGTATCGGAAAATTTGAGAAAGAAATAGATGTACTGGATGGTGAAATCGAGCAACACCGACTGGCCAAGAAAGACGCTGAAAAGCTGATCAACAAGTATAAAGATCAGCAGATGAATGTGCGTAACAATCGTGAATATGATGCCATCAGCAAAGAAATAGAATTACAAAATCTGGAGATGGAACTTGCTGACAAGCGTATTGGTGAAGCAAATAGCAAAATCAATCGGAAGAAAGACGAGATTCAGGGCGTACAAAATACACTTAGTGAACGGAAGAAAGATCTGGACAATAAGAAAAAAGAGCTGGATGTAATTACATCTGAAAATCAAGAAGAAGAGAAACGTTTGATAGCTGAACGTGAAAAGCAGGCAGAACAAATTGAAGATCGTTTACTACGGTCATACACTAAAATTCGCTCCAATGCACAAAATGGCCTGGCCGTTGTATTGGTAAGACGTGGTGCCTGTGGGGGGTGCTTTAACATTGTTCCTCCCCAACGTCAGGTTGAAATCCGTGAAAAGAAGAAAATTATTGTTTGTGAACATTGCGGCCGTGTATTTGCCGATGTAGAAGAAGTGCCTCTTGAGAAACCTAAAAAGATAATGGCAGATCTTCGTCAATAATATTTAAAATTTGAATGAGAGCGGCAGATTATACAATAATCTGCCGCTTTTTGTTTTCTGTATATTCGTATTTTGTCAACTTTTACAGATTATTTAACCAGACTATGAATACAAAAATCCTTCTGGCAGAAGATGAACCCAAACTAGCCGCAAATATTCGGGAAACGTTGACAGACTCTGGATTTGACGTGCAGGTAGCTTTTGATGGAACCGTTGCAGAAAGGTTATATAAAAGTAACGATTATCAGTTGGTTATATTGGATGTGAACCTGCCTTATAAGAATGGATTTGAGTTGTGTAAATTGTTTCGACAACAGAATAAGGATATACCGATTATTATGTTAACTGCGTTAGGCGAACTGGATGATAAGATACTGGCCTTTGATGCAGGTGCTGATGACTATCTGGTAAAGCCTTTTCACTTTCAGGAATTACTGGCACGTATTCAGGTGTTCTTGAAACGGTCGGTACAACATACAGCATTGGAAGAGAAAATAATGGTGGCTGACTTGCAGATTGATTTATTGGAAAAAAAAGCCAGAAGGGGAGGCAAAGATATAGAGTTGACCATGCGGGAGTTTTCTCTGCTGGAATTGCTGGCTCAGGCAAACGGAAGGGTAGTCTCCAAAGTGGAAATAGCTGAAAAAGTATGGGATGTGAATTTTGATACAGGAACAAATACCATTGAAGTCTATATTAGCTTCCTGCGAAATAAAATTGATAAACCTTTTGATAGAAAACTTATTCATACCAAGCCGGGGTTTGGCTATTATCTGAAAGATGTTTCAGCATAAAATTATAGTACCGCATAAAGTACGACTGGCTGTACTATTCAGTGGGTTGGTAGCTATTATTCTGCTCATCACTTCTTTAATAACCTATTTATTTTATTCTTCTTTTCGAAAAGAAGAATTCTATGATCGCCTGGAAGAGAAGGCTCTCAATACTGCCCGGTTGCTGATTGACGTTCGGGAGATTGATAATGATATATTGAAAATAATTGATCAGAACACCATTAATAAATTATACGAAGAAAAAGTACTGGTATTTGACCCTCAAAACAGATTGATCTACAGCAGTATAGATGATCACAAGGTAAACTATTCTCCTACACTGCTGCAACACATCCGCGAACAACATAAGATTGAGTATACAGACAAAGAAAGTGAGATCATTGGGTTATTTTACAATGAAAAAGGCCAGAACAATGTGGTCATTGCATCTGCCTATGACAAATACGGGAGACGCAAACTAAATAATCTGATTTATACACTTGCTATTGCTGGAAGTCTGGGAATGCTTCTGACAGGCGTAGCTGGCTATTATTATGTGCAGCAAACATTCAAACCTGTCGAATTGCTGAATGAAAAGATTGCACGTATCAATGCGACTAACCTGCAGGAGAAATTAACTATTGAGAACAGAGATGAGGAGATAAACCGATTAGCACAAAATTTTAATTACATGCTGGACAGGCTGTCATTGGCTTTTGAAACCCAGAAAAACTTTGTGCAACATGCCTCACATGAACTAAGAACTCCCTTGGCTACATTAGTCGCTCAATTAGAGGCCGCTCGTAAGAAATCCCGCTCAATAGAAGAATACCAAGCCCTGTTAGCTTCCTTGCAGGAAGACCTGGATAAACTCACCAACATCACCAACTCTTTATTGCTCCTGGCCAGGTATGATAAGATCCGGCTGGAAGCAGATGCACAACGTGTTCGTATTGATGAATTATTGTTTGAGGCTGTTGAGGATGTAAAAATGCATTTACCACAGGCAATAGTAAGTGTTGGTTTTCAGGAAATTCCGGATGATGATACTCTTCTGACTGTGCAGGGACAGGGGTTAATGCTGAAAAATAGCTTTGTCAACCTAATTGAAAATGCCTGTAAATATTCTGATAATCAGTCCGCTCAGGTATTAATCCACGCACAAAAGGATCGGATTCTTATTCAATTCTTTAATGAAGGATCGCCTTTGTCTGATACAGAGACTTCCCGTATCTTTCAACCCTTCTTCAGAGGGCAAAATGCCAGCGGAAAAAGAGGTTTTGGATTAGGTTTGTCTATGGTGCGGAGAATTATTGAAGCACATGGAGGGACTATATCTTATCAAGTATCTGATAATCAGATTAATATTTTTTCATTAGTACTGCCACACCAATTTTAAGTTTTTTTTAAGTTTTTCTTAAGCCCATTTTAAGGTTCCTATCCTTTTTTTGTCTCATTCTATTAGCGCCTGTTGCTAACGGTTGATTTCAAAATACGGTTAATAAGTGTCCATTAACCGTATTTTTTCGACTTTCAGGTATACAGCTAATCTGACCTAAACAGAATTACCATCTAGATTAATTATTTTCTAACCTACTCTAATCCAGTAAAGTAGGAGGCCAACAGCCAATACTTGAATTTCAATTTATGAATGTACTGAAATGGAAAAAGCTGCCTGACAGGTGGCTAGGGATCTCTTTGTGTTTATTTTTTATACAGATCGGTGTAGTGCAAGCCCAGGATACGCTTCGTATCTCATTGAATCAGGCAGATAGTATTTTTCTGAATCAGAATCTACGATTACTGGCAGAGAAATATGCTATCGAAGCCTCAAAAGCGCAATTGGCTCAAACAAAGCTATGGGATAATCCACAACTTTCTACTGAATGGAGCTTGTACAATAACCTAAACCGGAAAGTACTGGATGTAGGATCAGCCGGACAGAAAACATTTAGTATTCAGCAGTTGGTTATGTTAGCAGGTAAGCGAAATAAGAGAGTAGCAATGTCCAGAGAAAACACACGAATGTCTGAGTTTGCTTTTTATGATCTGTTACGTACACTGAAATTTGAGTTGCGTCGGAGCTTTTATCATATAGCTTTTTCTACACAAACTATCGAACGTTTTACGAATCAGCTTGCTGTATTGGATAATACTATTTCTGCTTTAGAGACGCAATACAATAAAAATAATATCTCTCTGAAAGATGTAGTGCGCTTGAAAGCTGCTTACTATCAATTGAATAATGATAAGACACAGTTGCTGGCTTCCATTGCAAACGAACACCTTCAGTTGCAGCTATTGCTGCAAACAAGCCGTCCGGTTGTACCGATACTGGATGAAAGTATGATGCAGCAATATGATTTCCAGAAAACACAATCACAGAACCTGATAGATCTTGCCATCACCAATCGGTCAGACCTGCATATAGTGGAAAGTCAGGTAAAGCAAGCAGAAATGCACTATCGCTTGCAGAAGAGCCTGGCAATTCCTGACTTATCCATTGGTGCAAGTTATGACCAGGCAGGTAGTTACATTCCTCATTATCTGGCTCTTACAGTAGGGTTGGATCTACCTGTATTTAACCGCAATCAGGGAAATATAAAAATGGCTAAGAGTGAGGCTTCTATGATGCAATTGCAACAGCAAAACAAACAACTGGAAGTACGGAATGAAGTGGCTGCATCACTCAATAAGCTACGTCAGATAGAAGATGAATACAAAAAGGTAGATACCAACTTCAGGACTCAGTTTGAGCAATTAAATACAGGTGTACTGACAAGCTTCCGGAAACAGAATGTGTCCTTACTGGAATTTGTAGACTTGTTTGAAGCCTATAACCAGAGTATAGAGCAACTAAACCGATTGCGAATTGCCCGTATTGAATCCTTTGAGGAGTTAAACTATGTCGTGGGAGTTGAGCTCTTCCGTTAAAAGTAGAAAACTTATGTTAAGTCACATTGTCTAATCTAATTATTCTATACAATGAATCTGAGAATCTATTTCGTATTGGTGTCTTGTTTTACAGGACTTATTGGCTGCAAGCAATCCCCTCCGGAGCATAAAGAAGAGAAATCCACTTTTGTGTTGAGTGATACCATGTTATCACGGGTAAAAATAACCGTCGCGAAAACAGAACCTGTAAAGGCAGAACTAAAACTGATTGGGAAAATCACTCCAGACGATAACAAATTGGTTGAGGTATTTCCGCTGGTAGGAGGGAATGTAATGGATGTGAATGCGGAATTAGGTGACTATGTCGAAAAAGGTCAGATTCTGGCAGTGATACGCAGCGGAGAAGTAGCTGACTATGAAAGACAAATGATTGATGCCCAAAGTGATCTTCTGATGGACCAGAAAAATCTTCGTGTTGCAGAAGATTTATTTGAAAGTAAACTGAACTCTGAGCGGGATGTGACTGCTGCACGAAAAGAAGTTGAAAAATCACAAGCCGAATTGAATCGTATTCAGGAAATCTTCAGAATCTACGGACTGGGTAAGCAATCAGAATATCAGGTAAAAGCGCCTATTAGCGGATTTGTGATTGAAAAACATATCAACCGGGATATGCAGTTACGATCTGATAATGCCGAAAATATCTTCACCATTGCACAGATCAATGATGTATGGGTGTCTGCCAACGTCTATGAAACAGACATTGCCCGCATAAAGCTAGGAATGGAGGCCGATGTACAAACCATCAGTTATGGCGATAAAATATTCCACGGGAAAGTAGACCGTATTTTTAACATTCTGGATCCGGAAACAAAGACGATGAAGGTACGAGTGAAACTGCAAAATCCGGATTATGCCTTGAAGCCAGAGATGAATGCAACTGTGACACTACATTTTAACGAGGATAAACAGATGCTTTCTGTCCCTTCTTCAGCCGTAATTTTTGACAAGAGTAAGCATTTCGTAATGGTTTTTAAGGACCGATACAATATTGAAACACGAGAAGTTGAGCTGTACAAGCAAGCAAACAGTATGGCTTACATCCAATCTGGACTACAGGAAGCAGAGAAAGTCGTTAGCCAGAATCAGTTGTTTATCTATGATGCTTTAAATGATTGATATTTTTAGATAATTAATGGATAATAATTGGATAATATAAGGATAATTGATATATAGATTGATTCTCAGTGCTTTGCGAAACTGTCTGTTACCTCATAAACTATGAATGCATTTATTAAAAACTGTATCGCGTTCTGTCTCAAGAACCGTTTCTTTACTTTCTTTATCACAGGGATACTGGCTATTGCCGGGATCATAAGTTTTTTGAATACACCACTGGATGCATTTCCGGATGTGACCAATACACAGATAATCATTGTGACCGAATGGAATGGCCGTAGTGCAGAAGAAGTGGAACGGTTTGTAACGGTTCCTGTTGAAGTGGCTATGAATTCCGTACAGCGCAAAACCAATGTGCGTTCCATTACCATGTTTGGACTGTCTGTGATGAAGATTATTTTTGAAGACGATGTAGACGACTTTTTTGCACGTCAGCAGGTAAATAATCAGCTTCGTTCTGTACAGTTGCCAGAGGGTGTTGACCCTGAAGTACAGCCCCCTTACGGACCCACAGGAGAAATATTCCGGTATGTGCTGGAAAGTCCTACAAAAGATACACGCGAGTTATTGACGCTACAGAACTGGACAATTGACAGACAACTACGTTCTGTACCAGGAGTTGCCGATGTGGTGGCATTTGGTGGTCGTGAAAAGATCTATGAATTACAGATTAACCCTACATTACTGTCCCGCTATGATATCACTCCGCTGGAGGTTTACCAGGCTGTAAGCAGAAGTAACCTGAACGTAGGAGGGGACGTAATCGAAAAGAATGGACAAGCATATGTGGTGCGTGGAATAGGCCTTCTTACATCCATACCAGACATTGAGAATATTATCATCGACAATGTGAAAGGTTCGCCAATTCTGATCAGAAATGTAGCTCAGGTAATTGAGTCCGATCAGCCACGGGTAGGACAGGTAGGATTGGGAGATCGCGATGATGTGGTAGAAGGCATTGTGGTTATGCGCAAAGGCGAGAATCCGGGACAAGTATTGAAGCTGGTTAAAGAGAAGATCGCGGAACTCAACGAAAAGGTATTGCCAGCAGATGTGAAGATGAAGACATTCTATGATCGGGATAACCTGATGCAGTATTGCACAGACACTGTAATGCATAACCTGATTGAGGGAATTGTCTTTGTAACGGTAATTGTATTTTTGTTTATGGCAGACTGGCGGACCACCCTGATTGTGTCAATCATTATTCCGCTAGCTTTGCTGTTTGCTTTTTTCTGTCTGCGATTAAAGGGGATGAGTGCCAACTTGTTGTCACTAGGTGCTGTTGACTTTGGGATTATTATCGATGGGGCAGTGGTCATGGTGGAGGGGATCTTTGTTTCACTGGACCATCTGGCTCACAAACAAGGAATGGAAAAGTTTAACAGGCTTTCCAAACTTGGTTTAATCAAAAAAACAGGTACAGAGATGGGTAAGGCTGTGTTTTTCTCCAAGCTAATTATTATCACTGCCTTATTGCCTATATTCTCGTTTCAGAAGGTAGAAGGTAAAATGTTTTCACCACTTGCCTATACGCTGGGATTTGCATTACTAGGTGCATTATTCTTTACCTTAACACTGGTACCTGTATTGTGTGCTTTCCTGCTAAAGAAGAATGTGCGGGAGCGTCATAATCCGTTTGTGAACTTCTTTAACAACTCTATTACCCGAGCCTTTGCGTGGTGTTTCCGATACAAGAAAATTACAGTAGGAGTTGCTTCTGTATTTTTAGCTGTTACATTGTTTTCTGCCCGCTGGCTGGGATCTGAGTTTCTGCCACAACTGAATGAAGGGGCATTATGGGTAACGGCTGAGCTTCCTATGAGTATGTCATTGCCAAAGAGTGTAGAAATGGCAAAAACGCTTCGACATGATCTGAGTGAGTTTGATGAGGTAAATGAAGTATTATCTCAAACAGGCAGGTCAAACGATGGGACAGATCCGAATGGTTTTTACTTTCTACAGTTTCAGGTTGACTTAAAGCCTAAGAAAGAATGGAAGCGCAAGATTACAACTGATGAGCTGATAGGGGAGATGGACAAGAAGCTTTCTCAATACCAGGGCATCCTGTATAACTATTCTCAGCCTGTAGTGGATAATGTAGCTGAGGCTGTAGCGGGTTTCAAAGCTTCCAATGCAGTCAAGATATTTGGTGATGATCTGGAGACTTTGGATAAGCTGGCTGATGAAGTATTAACTCAAATCAAAGATGTGCGGGGCATTAAGGATGCGGGTATATTGCGCAACGTAGGACAACCCGAAATGCAGATTCTGCTGCATGATCATCTGATGGCGTTGTATGGAGTCAGTGTAGCCGATGCGCAAGCAGTTATAGAGATGGCTATTGGTGGGAAAACTGCCAATATGAAATACGAAGGGGAGAAGCGCTTTGATATTCGTATTCGTTACCCTCAGGAATATCGTCAGAGCGAAGAAGATATTGAGAAACTGATGGTGCCGACACTGCATAACACCAAAGTCCCTTTGCGTGAAATTGCTACTGTACAAACGTTAACCGGACCTGCTTTTGTGTACAGAGATATAAATAAGCGGTTTATTGGAGTTAAGTTTTCTGTACGGGAAAGAGACTTGGGCAGTACCATTGCTGAAGCAGAAAAGAAGGTAAATGAGAAAGTTTCTTTACCTAAAGGATATTCTATTCACTGGACAGGAGAGTTTGAGAATCAGGTACGGGCAACGAAACGACTAACAGAAGTTGTACCTATCAGTCTGGCTGCCATTTTCGTTCTGTTGTTTATTACCTTCGGAAATGCCAAAGATGCAGGACTGGTACTGATCAATGTTCCTTTTGCTTTGATAGGAGGGATTCTGGCACTACATATTACAGGTATGAATTTCGGAATATCGGCAGGAGTAGGGTTTATTGCCTTATTTGGGATTTGTGTGCAAAATGGAGTAATTCTGATTTCTGTATTTAATAACAATTTGAAACAGCGTATGCCTATCACACAGGCTATCTCTGAAGGCGTACAATCCCGAATTCGTCCTGTGGTAATGACTGCCATGATGGCCGCTATTGGACTTTTACCGGCTGCTGTGTCAACGGGTATTGGTTCAGAATCACAGAAGCCGCTAGCTATCGTTATTATTGGGGGATTAATTACGGCTACCATTCTGACGCTGCTTGTGTTTCCAATTATATACTGGGCGTTTAACCGAAAGAAACATGCATTGGTTGTACAGATCGCATGAAAGTACTCTAAAGTTTTTGGTTCACTTCTATATGTAAATGAATCAGGGAGTAAGTTAATGGTTGACTGTTAGCGTATTTTATTTTTAGGTGAGATGAGTCGACTTTTGTTTGTTACAGTTGTTGCAAGTTGTTACAGACAAAATTACAGTTCAACTGCCTGAAATTCAAGATTGTTACAGTTGTTACAGTATTTTATACCTGACTGCTGGACAAATATTAATCAGGTAGGTTTAGGTTTAGTTGTGATGCCTACATTTAAAAATAGCCATTGCAGCAAAAGTACTACTTTCTGAGAGTGTATACACAGTAGACTATATCCTTTC